>CAZLDQ010000127.1:0-16900 GCA_964558295.1 uncultured Planctomycetaceae bacterium
CCCCCGCGTGGACGGGCTGCTGGTTGCCAGCCAGGGCTGGCAACCAGCTCCGTCCTCTTGCCCGGCCGCCCTCTTTCTTCCTAAACTTCTATGCAACAACGCCTTGGGGATAAGCAGACGCAACGAGGGCGATCTGCCCGCTGTGCCCACCATAGGGTAGAATAGGATTTAGAGGAGGAAGGCTGATTGTGTTGTGTCGGCCCCGAGGCCGACACAGGTCTGACGGTTAATGAGCGAAAGAACCATCTCGGTCGTCAATTCCAAATCGCTGCTGGCTGTGCTCGGTACCCGCGACCAGCATCTGCGGAGGATCCGCGAGGCTCTGGGCGTCAGCCTTTCGGTGCGCGATGGAAAGATCCAGGTACGGGGCGACGACGAGGCGGTAGCTCAGGCAACCCGGATCCTTGAGCAACTCCAAGCTCAGGCGAACCGACATGGCTTGCTCGTCGTGGAAGACGTCGAGCGGATGCTGGCCGAAGTGCGTGGCCATCAACCGTACATTGCCGTAGGCCCGTTTGACGTGTTTGGTCGCCAGGTGCGTCCTCGCACGCCAGGGCAGGCCCAGTTGGTGGCCGCGTTGTGGGAAAACGAGTTGGTTTTCTGCAGCGGGCCGGCTGGGACCGGCAAAACCTATCTGGCCGGGGCTGCGGCGGTCGCCGCGCTGAAGGCGGGACGGGTCCGCAAGATTGTCCTGGCTCGACCGGCGGTCGAGGCGGGGGAGAGTCTCGGCTTCCTTCCCGGCGACTTGCAGGCGAAGATCAATCCCTATCTTCGTCCCTTGTTGGATGCCTTGCATGAGATGATGGACCGCGAGATGATCCGCCGCTACACCGAGGAGGATCTGATCGAGGTGATTCCTTTGGCCTACATGCGCGGACGCACCTTGAACGAAGCCTACATGATCCTCGACGAAGCGCAAAACACGAGCGTCGCCCAGATGAAGATGTTTCTGACCCGAATGGGAAACGGGTCGCGGATTGTCGTCTCCGGCGACACGACCCAGATCGACCTCCCCCCGCACACCAAGAGCGGTCTCGTCGACGCGCTGGAACGCTTGCGCAGCATTCCCGGAATCGCGGCGATTGAATTGACCAACGCCGATATCGTGCGCCATCCATTGGTCCAACGGATTGTGGACGCCTACGAACCCCCGAAGAAACGACATCCGTAGCGGAGGCGCGAGACCGGCCGGCGCAGGCAGCGATGCCCGTGGCGGGTGACGGTTTACCCCCTGCAGTAGTCAAGAGAAGGACTCTGAACTCCAGAGCAGAAGGCCATGGCCAGTGGTGGTCAGAAGCGGACACGATCCGAGCGAGTGGCGGCGCTGGAGATCCGTCCCGGCAAATGGGAACGCGCCTGGGCCAACCTGCGGCGGCGCGACGTGCTCTTGCGGCTCGGCTTGGCCCTGGTGACGGCGTTGGTCATTTGTCTGGTGATCCGCGGTTGGGAGTCGCCCTTTGCCTACCGGATCGGCTATGTCCCCCCGCGGGATATTACGGCCCGGGTTCCCTTTTCCATGCCTGATCCGGCGGCCACCGATTTAGCCCGCGTGCGAGCCCGCTCCCAGGTTCGTTATGTCTACAGTCAAGACGCGGAGCCGCTCGTCCGGCTGCGCGGGGCACTGCGCAATTCGCTCTTGGAAGTGATGCGGGCGACGACTTACGCCGATGTGAAACCGGCGACGTGGGCCGAGTTCCGCCCGTCGCCGGATGCCAAAGGCAATTCCCCTTCCGCTGCGGAGCTGCAAACGCGGTTTGACAAACTCCGAAAAGCCCTCGAAGGGGATGAGAACCTCGCCGCTTTTGAGAAAGCCTTGTCCGCCGCGCTGGCCCCGTTCGAGCAACGCGGCTTGTTGGAAACCCTTCCCCAGCAGCCCGGCGAAGGCAATCAGGACGAGATCGTCGTCTACCCCCTTGGCCAGCGCGACTCGCAGCAGATCGTCAAGGTCAGCGACGTCTTGATTGGCGATGCCACGGCGATTCGCGAGAGTCTCCGCAAGCATCTTCCTTCGGCCGAAGTTGCCGACATTGTCCTCGACTGGCTCCGCCCCCGCCTGAAGTCGACCCTGACCCAGGACAAGGACGAAACGAAAAAGGCGCTCGACACGGCGGCAGCCGCCGTCCAAGACGTCTTGGTCAACTATGAGCCTGGGCAGATCCTGGCCCCAGCCGGGCAGCCGCTGGAGCAGTTGCGTCTGCTCCGCGAAGAACATGAGGTGGCCCTAGCGCAGCGTTCGACCCTCCAAAAGCTGATCCGCGGCGTGACGGTCACTCTGATGATCCTGACTTTATTCGGCCTGTGCGCGGTGTATCTCTTCGATCGCGAGCGCCGACTGGTGGTTAGCCTCAAGCGACTCGGCACCTTGCTGTTCCTGCTGGTCGTGACCGTGGCTTTGGCCCGCTGGGCCTCTGACGACGCCCGCCGCGCGGAGATCATCCCCCTGCTCCTTTTTAGTCAGACCGTAGCTATCGCCTACGGTCGGGAATTGGCCCTCCTGCTGTCCGGGGTAGCCAGTTTGATTATTGTGGTAGCCCTCGGGCAGCCGATGGGCGGGTTGCTGGTCCTCATGGGCGTCTCCGCCGTTTCGGTCCTCCAATTGGCCCGGATCCGCAACCGCACCAAGCTAATCTATGTGGGGTTCACATCTGGCATCGCCGCCTTCCTCCTCTCCCTCATCGTGACCACCTTCCAGGATCAGCCGCTGGGGCTCCCCACGGTCACCGAAGCCGCACGTGTGGCCCTCTGGACGTTTGCCGCCGGCTTCCTCATGACCGGACTGTTGCCGTTTATCGAAAGCCTCTTCGGCGTACTGACCGACATCAGTCTCCTGGAACTGGGCGACGTCTCCCACCCGCTGCTCCAGGAATTGGTCCAGCGGGCCCCCAGCACCTACAACCATTCGATCACCGTCGGCTCGATCGCGGAAGCGGCTGCCGATGCGATCGGCGGGCGCGGCCTCCTGGTCCGCGTCGGCGCCTATTTCCACGATATCGGCAAGATGCTCAAGCCGGAGTATTTTATCGAAAACCAATCACCCAACGACAACCGCCACGAATCGCTCATCCCAGCGATGAGCACGTTGGTGATCATCGCCCATATCAAGGACGGCGGCGACTTGGCCCGCCAGCACCGGCTGCCCGAACCGATCATCGACCTGATCGAGCAGCACCATGGCACCACGCTGGTCGAGTATTTCTTCGGCCGGGCCAACGAACAGAGCCAGGCCGATCCCAACGGCGCCGAGGTCGACGAGAGTTCCTTCCGCTACCCCGGTCCGCGACCGCAGACCAAGGAAGCCTGCGTGCTGATGTTGGCCGACTCGGCCGAAAGCGCCTGCCGCTCGCTGGTCGAGCCCACTCCGGCCCGCATCGAAAGCCTCGTGCGCGAAATCGCCGAACGCAAGCTGGACGACGGCCAGTTTGACGAATGCAGCCTGACCCTCCGTGAACTCCGCACCATCGAGAATAGCGTGATCAAGTCGCTCATCGCCAATTATCATGGGCGGATCAAGTATCCGGAGCAGAAGATGGCGTAGGGGATTGGTTGTCAGAATGACTAAGAAAGGTTTCCGAGTTCCTTCTGTGATAGACATCGAGATTACCAACCAACAAGACCGCTTGCCGGTCGATGAGGCCCGCTTTCGCCAAGCCGTGGAGATGATTCTCCAGGACGCCTCGATCACGGAGGCTCAGATTAGTCTGGCCGTGGTCGACGATCCGACGATCCATACCCTGAACCGTCAGTTCCTCCGCCACGACGAACCGACAGATGTGTTGAGCTTCGTCTTGGAAGAGTCGGAAACAAGCCTCGAAGGAGAGGTGATCGTCAGTGCCGACACGGCCCTGGCGACCGCTCCGCACTATGGTTGGCAACCGGTCGACGAGCTCCTCCTCTACGTAATCCATGGGACGCTGCACCTGGTCGGCGGCCTGGATGCGACGCCGGAGGAGCAGGCCGAGATGCGGGCGCAGGAACGCAAGTACCTGGCCCGGTTCGGCCTCGAACCCCGTTATGATGACTCGGGCAAGGAGATTTCGTGAGTCCCGTTGTGCTTTTCTGGCTGGCTGCCGCCGGCCTGTTGGTGACTAGTCTTGCGGCGATTGGTGCCCGTTCACTGACCGTCTTTTCCCGTCACGAGCTGGCCGAACTCTGTCGTCGACGAGATCGCAGCGATCGGCTCGGAAAAATCCTTCGCCACCATGACATGGCCGGACTGGCCGCGGAAACCCTCCAGGTCGTCGCCACGGCTGTGGCCGTCGGAGCCGGCGGAGTCTGGGTCTGGCTCGTCCAGAATGCCGATGGGCAGGCCGGATGGCTCTCTTGGGCCCTCAACGCCGCGGTCGGCGCCCTGCTCCTTTTGGCCGCGGAGATCTGGCTTCCCCGGGCGATTGCCCGGCTCTGGGCCGAACCGCTCCTCTTCTATACCTGGCCGGTCTGGCAGACCCTCCGCCTGCTCCTGACACCGCTGGTCTTGGGCGCCCGTTTCGTCGACACCCTTTTCCACCGTCTCGTGGGCCGCCCTCAGGAAGTCCTCGACGAAGAATCGTTTGAAGAAGAGATCCGGACCCTGGTTACCGAGGGACACCGCGAAGGGCTCCTCGAAGCCGACGCCCGGGAAATGATCGAAGGGGTGATCAAACTGAGCGACGTTGACGTCTCGGCGATCATGACCCCGCGGACCGACATGATCTGTATCCCTGTCTCGCTTTCCTGGTCGGAGGTTCTCGAACTGGTCATCAACGCCGGCCATACACGAATCCCCGTCTACCAGCGCAACCGCGACGATATCGTCGGCGTCCTCTACGCCAAAGACCTGCTTCCCGAGCTGATCCGTCAGCCCGGCCAGACGCCGATCAAACCTTGGACGGCCCTTTTGCGCGAGCCCTACTTCGTCCCCGAAACCAAACCGGTCGATGTGCTCCTCCAGGAGTTCCAGCGCACGCGAAACCACATGGCCGTCGTGCTCGACGAATACGGCGGCGTTGCCGGCCTGGTCACCCTTGAAGACGTCCTGGAAGAGATTGTCGGCGAAATTGCCGACGAGTACGACAAGGTCCTCGCCGACGGCATCATGGAACTCGACCAGCACACGGCCGAAGCCCTTGGCCGGGTCCATATCGACGAGATCAACGAACGCCTGGGGATCGAACTGCCCGAGGACGACGACTACGACACGATCGGCGGCTTTGTGTTCAGCGAACTAGGCCATGTGCCCGCCCCTGGCGAGGAAGTCGTCTGGCAGAACATCCGCATCACCGTCGTCGAAGCCACCCGCCGCCGGATCGAACGTGTTCGCATCGAACTGCTCAACGGCGCTCACCGCGAGCCGGCCTGAGCCGCACGCCGCACCGCAGGCAAGTGGGTGCATTCCCGTTCTTGCGGGCTCAGGTGGCCTGGGCAAGTCGGCGGGAGGCCACGGCGCGGCGGTGTTTGCGAGGGCGTAGCCAGTTCCGAGTCCAACGATCATCCTGACTCAGTTGGGCCGCACGGAGTTGTAGGATCGCCACGTGTTCTTCCAGCAGGAATACGGCTGGTTCTTTCGCAATCAACACCGCCATGCTTTCCCGTTGGGTGAGCATCACCAACTCCGCCTGGCTCTTTCCCTCGAACACCCGTCGATACGCCGCTTCCGCTTCTTGCCGATGCTTCCCTCTTGGCCCCCCCCGGCGATCCGCGGCCCACCGGCGTTTATCGTCCAGACTCTCTCTTCGGCGCTGGTCCAGTTTTTGGGGGCCACCTCACTCAAGATTGCTGGGGAATTCAAGGCCGTGGTGCGAATACAAGCATACGGGGTTCTCGCGTTCCACGGCCTCGTAGAGCATCGCGGTCATGGCGAGGTTATCTTTGCCGGTTGAAAACGCGACGAACCGATGCCTGCTTTCCAGACGCGGCCAAAGCGCGCAGGAACTTGACCGTTTCCTCAACCTTCGCGGCTAATGGCTTTTGCACGGCGACATCCCCAAGAGCGACATGACAACCAGCCCCGCCAACCGCGCCTCCGGCGTCGCCGCGCCGGGTTCAAACGCGGAAGCCATGGCCGGACTAAGCGTAATCAGTCCGATCCGGCCTTGGACCAGGGGCGCGTGGGTGGCCAACAGCTTGCGGTGTCGCTCGGGAATCAGCCCCTTGGTCACGAACGCCACGCCAATCTCCGATTCCAAGAGAAAGCAAAACACGTCGTAGGCCATGTCCAGTACCTCGGGAACCGGCTGGAAGGGATCGCTCGACGGGCTGAAATACACCGTAGTGGGCTTCTTGCGTTTCCGACGCAACTCCTCCCGCAACTTCGCAAGCGTATTGGTGTAGAATCTAATCTTGCCTTCGCCGGGATGCGTCAGGTAGCCGCAAGCGTAACAGTATCGGCATTCGTGCGCGCAGCCTGCCGTGAAGTTGATTGTCGGAACGTGTGCCAGGCACGCCAGGCTGGAAGGCGTGAGCACCGCTGATTTTCGCTCGACAGGAATCACTTGAATCATGGTGCTCAACCTCACGTCGATTGGATTACAGTCACCCATCGGCGACGAACGCTGCACCACGTCTCGGTCTGCCCAGTACAGGAAACGTGTACACACGTATACTACAGCGGCGAGGGCCGCCTTGTTCAAGCCGGCTTTTCGGCCACCCCCCCTAGCGAATGGAGATGTGGCGGGCGGGCACGGCTGGCGACAGAGTAACATTTTGCGGGCACGGCGTAGCGCCGACCCGCTCCCATTACGCAAGCGCATCGGTCATTTCCCGCATGAGTGGATGCGGTTGTCGGGCGCGGGTTCGGACACAACGGGCGCAATGTCGGGCGCAGGGGCCTGCCAACAAAAAAAGGAGTTACGCCGAATTGACGTAACTCCTTACTGCGTAAGAGTGCGGGAAACAGGACTTGAACCTGCACCCCATTGCTGGGACTAGGCCCTCAACCTAGCGCGTCTGCCAATTCCGCCATTCCCGCGCAGTTGGCTGTGAGAATGTTCAATGTATAGGATGTACGCCCATAGTCAAGGGTTGCTGAGGCGGGGCCTAGCATTTGCCTCGCTTGAGGATCAGGAGGGTAAGGTTTTCTCCTTCGGAAGTGGGGGCGTGCAATTCCAACCGGTCGCAGACGATTGGGAGCAGTTCTCGCGCTGAGGAGCTAGCATGCCTCGAAAGAAGGTCGGCAAGGCCTGTTTCACCGAGGGGATGGCCATTTGGGGATTGGCCGATGCGCTCGGTGAAGACCGCCAGCAGTTCCCCGGGTTGCAGGTGGTGTTCGAGTTGCTGGTAACCGCTCTCCGGGCTTTCCCCCAAAACCGGGGCAGCCTGGGTGAGGCTTTGCCAGCCGTCGGGACGCACCAGGATCGCTCGAAGCTCGCCAGCACTCGCACACCGCACTCGACCGGTCGCAGTCTCCACAAGCCCACAGTAGAGCGAGGCAAACTGATCGCCGGCCGAACCGGTCCATAGGGTCAGATTGATCTGCTTGAGCAGTGCGGCCGCGTCGCGGTGGTATTGGGCGTGCGAACGGAGGGCCGCACGAAGTGTTCCAGCCGTCATGGCACCTTCCAGGCCCCGGTTCCTTGCCTCGCCGATCGCCAAGGCGAGAAGCCCTTCGGGCAGGCTGAACCAGTCGTAAAAGTCGCCGCCCACGGCCTGCCGTTGGGCCGACCAACCGGCAATCTCCCAGCCGTCAAGTTGGGGAGAAACGCTGGGGAGCTGATTGCGCTGGAGCCGCTCGACCGCCGCGAGTTGGCGTTTCCATTGGGCAGCGGCGGCCCCCTCGTGCAGGAGCATCTCGCGTTCCAGGTCGGCGGCCACGCGGCCGGCCGTGATCTCGATGATGTTCGTCTGCTGGTCCGTAAAATCGCGAGAATCCTGGCAGAACATCCAGAGGGTGCCGAGGATCGTCGTGGGGGTGGAAACCGGTACGCAAACCGCCGCAGGGAAGTCTTCCGGCGAATTCCAGTGTTTCAGGAGGGTCGTGTCTTCCAGCACCACGGCGTGCCCCAGCATGGCCTCCAGGTCGGCCAAGGCGCCTTGGAGCGGACGTGGCGGATCAAGGAGTCGATCCTGGGGAATCCCCCAGCAGGAGCGGAGCTTCAGCGACGTCGTGGCTTCATCCAGCATGTACAACGCGGCCGCGTGGCAACCGACCGCCTGGGTGCCCCCTTTGAGCACGGCTTGAAGGCGGGCGGCCAGATGCTGCTGCTCGTCACGATGCGGCACCAGCGGCACGCCCGCGGCCAGCTCGGCCTCACGCTGCCAGAGGGTGCGCCGCGTGCAGAGCAGTTCGCCCAGCATGTCCCCCACGGCGGCGGCCAACTGGCGCACCGCCTTCGGCTCAACGCCTGAACGGGAGCATTCCGTGGGACTGACCGGCTCGAGCCTGAGGTGTCCGAGAGTTGCTCCGACGCCCGGGTTCACCGGGGCGGACCACGTCAGGTCAGTCGGTTGGCTCAGATCAGGTTGCGCACCCGGCTGATACTGGAGCGACCAACCGGTCACTTGGCGAAACGCCCGCAAGACCCCGGGCAAGCTCGCCGGACCCGGCTGTTCGCAGCGTGTGCTGGTAGGAGCTTTTTCCTGAAAGATTCGCAGATAATCTGTCTTCGGTTTCGGCACGGACTGTCCGCCAGGGTTAGGGGAGATCGTCTCGACCGCATCCGTGGCCTGTTTGCCAGATCCGCGCCATGGGGCCCGGATCGCGATATAGCCCTCCAGGGCTACCCATCCTCTGCAAACGCCCTACCGTCCGTGCTTGATATAGTCTCACATCGGCAGTTCCGCGCGGGATGTGAAGTCTTTTGCCGTAAAGAGGGAAATCATCGCAATCTGTGCCGATTAGCGGGAGTTGGCCAGCCAATCTCCCGTTGGCAACCCTGGCATTCCGATCCAAGCCGGCCCTATAATCGGGCTTTGACGATTCGACGTTCAACCCTAGGGGGCTCCCGTCAACAGTTGCCTACCATTGGTGAAATCGCTGGCACATCATGAAAACGCTTTCTATTGAACAGAATCGGTTCGGCACAACGGCCGATGGCGTTGCCGTCGACCGGTACACCTTGCGTAACTCGCAGGGAATGGCCGTCTCGCTGATCACCTATGGGGCAACGGTGACCGAATTGTGGGCCCCCGACCGCGAGGGGAACATCTCGGATCTCGTCCTGGGATTCGACAATCTTGCCCAGTATGAGTCCGAGAGTCCGTATTTTGGCTGTACGGTCGGCCGAGTCGCCTTTCGCATCGTGGAGGGGCAATTCTCGCTCAACGGCAAGACCTACCAGTTGACCCGCAATAACCAAGGCCGGCATCACTTGCACGGCGGCACCAAGGGATTCAGCCGAGTCGTCTGGAAAGCCGAGCCGCAAGAGCAGGCGAATGCGGTGGCGGTGAAGCTCACCCACGTCAGTCCTGACGGGGATCAGGGATACCCTGGCAATCTTCAGGTGACCGCCGTCCACACGCTCAATGAACAAAACGAACTGCGAATCGACTACTCGGCCACTACCGACCAGCCCACACCGGTCAACCTGACCCATCACGGCTATTTCAATCTGGCGGGAGCGGGCTCCGGCGACGTTTTAGG
Source organism: uncultured Planctomycetaceae bacterium (assembly GCA_964558295.1). Taxonomy (GTDB): domain Bacteria; phylum Planctomycetota; class Planctomycetia; order Pirellulales; family Thermoguttaceae; genus JBDKTH01. Next base: position 9,554 of record CAZLDQ010000127.1, read on the forward strand.
ACATGTCGTGCGGATCGATGCTGAGCGCTACTCGCCAACCAATGCGGCCTTGTGTCCGACCGGGCAACTCGCCCCCGTTGCCGGAACGCCCTTCGACTTCACCCGTCCGATGACGATTGGCGCCCGCGTCGGCCAAGCGCAAGGGGTAGCCGACGGTTACGATTTGGCCTATTTATATCGGCCGTGCGAGGGCGAATTGGCCTCGGTGGCTTTGGTTGAAGAGCCGCACACGGGCCGTCGCATGGAAGTGCTCACCACTGAGCCGGCGATTATCTTCTATACGGGCCAGTACCTCGATGGTACGCTCAGGGGAAAGCGCGGACAGCGGTATTCCAAACACGGCGGTTTGTGTCTGGAGCCAGGGCGTCTGCCCGACGCGGTCCATCACGCGCAGTTTCCCTCCGTGATCCTGCAGCCCGGAGAGACCTATCGACACACGTGTGTCTATCGCTTCCTGCCGCCGGCAGGGTGATTGAACGGGCGCTACGCGTGGGCCAATTGTCAGAAGCCGATCCCGTTGCGTTCGGCACAAGGGCCTCGCATCAAACAAGATCGTTGCGCCCCACGTGGAGACGGACGGAGTGGAGCTCGGAGCCCACTTAGCCGGTGTACCGCTGGGCGACGAGGGTGATATTCTGACCGCCGAACCCGAAGCTGTTGGTCAGGGCCGTATCACAACGGACCTCCCGGGCGACGTTCGGCACATAGTCCAAATCGCAATCGGGATCCAGGGTCTCGTAGTTGATCGTCGGCGGCAATACGTTGTCACGGATTGCCAACAGGCAGATGATCAACTCGGTGGCCCCGGCGGCGGCGATCAGATGCCCCATCATGCTCTTCGTGCTGGAGACGGGCACCTTATAGGCTTGCTCGCCGAAGGTCTGCTTGATGGCCAGGGTCTCGACCTTATCGTTGACACTCGTACTCGTGCCGTGGGCGTTGATATAGTCGATGTCGGTGACGTTCAAACCCGCGTCGGCCAGCGCCATCCGAATACAACTGATCGCGCCACGGCCTTCGGGATGGGTGTCCGTAATGCGGAAGGCGTCGGCCGTTGAGCCGTAGCCGGAGATTTCCCCGTAAATCCTCGCACCACGAGCCTTCGCGTGTTCGAGTTCTTCGAGGACGAGCATTCCGGACCCTTCGCCCAACACGAAGCCGTCGCGATTGCGGTCGAAGGGACGCGACGCCTTCTGGGGTGGGCCGTCATAGGTGCTCAGCGCAGTGAGCAGATTGAAACCGGTCACGCCGAACGGATGGATCATCGTGTGGGTGCCACCGGAGAGCATCACGTCGGCTTCACCCCGGCGGATGATTTCCACGGCCTCGCCGACCGCCTGGCTGCTGGCTGCGCAAGCCGTCAGGCAGTTGACGTTCGGTCCCTGGGCGTTGAACAGGCTGGCCAGATGCCCGGCCGGCATGTTGGGCTCTTGCTCCAGTTCGACCGTCGGATGGAGGATCTCCAAGCCGGTCTTGATGAACTTGCCGATATCCAGGCCATCGTCGGTCAGCGCTGCAACCATCATTTGGGTGAAGCGGTTGAAGTCCTGTTGACCTTCGCCGCTGCCGGTGTAGACGCCGAAGCGAGTCGGATCGATCCGGTTAAGGTCGAGCCCGGAATCGGCCACGGCCTTCTTGGCCGCGCCGACGGCAAAGTGAGTGTGCCGGCCCTGATATTTCCAATCCTCGGGATTCTCGCCCACGTCGCTGAGATCCCAGTCGCGAACCTCGGCCGAGATCTTCGTGGGGAAGTTGCTGGCGTCAAATAGGCTGATGTAACCGATCCCGGACTCGCCGTTGAGCAGACGCTTCCACACAGTCTCAACATCCGCGCCCATCGGAGTCACCATGCCAATCCCAGTGACCACAACGCGTCGTTTCATGCTTCAGTTCCTCCAGAAAGCAATCGGACCAGCTCCAGCGGTTCGGCCAGACGCGATCCGTCTGCGGCTCGCCCGACCTCGTAGGCCTTAAGCGTCCGCATCATGCGCAGATAGGACTCGGGTTCGAAGAGGGCCGTGGCCACGTGATCGTCGGGCAATTGGGCGAAGACGATCTCCGCTTGCGCTTGCAACGTGTCGCCTTTGTGACTCGTCGCGGTCACCATGGCTCCGTCTTTATGGATGTACTCCACGGTCGTGGTGTAAACCAACGAGTCGCCGGGGACGGCCTCGCAGAAGAACTGCACCCGGGGGATCTTGGCCAGCACAACTTTCTCCTGAAAGCGGCCGTGTTCGCAAACCAACAGCCCGCCGGTTTGCGCCATCCCCTCGATGATCAGGGAGTGCGGCATGACCGGATAACCCGGGAAATGGTCGTGGAGATGCTCTTCGGCCAACGAGATATTTTTTACCGCCTTCGCGTAGCGGCCACTCTCAAACTCCAGGAATCGGTCGATCCAATACCAACGCATGGTGTAGTTCTTCGTGCGACAAAGCCGGCTGGGCGTCAGCCGGTGACCTGAACCTTGGTTTCCACAAAACGGCACATGTCGGCCACGGTCAGTACGTTGCCAAAGTCCTGCACGACGGGGTTTTTTGCGAAGGCATCGAGGTTGGCGAACGGCATCCGCTTGCGCAGCTCGGCCAGCCCGGCCTCCGTCACCCGGCCGTCCTGGACGTAGGTCGCGTTGGTCAACACGTCCTCGGGGAACAACTCGCCGCGGGGAATTTTGATATCAAACGCTTTTTCCAGACGGAACACAATATCCAGAAAGTCAATCGACTCGGCGCCCAGGTCGCCCACCAACGTGGCTTCGGGGGTCACCTCGTCCTCATCCACTCCCAAGGCGTCGACGAGAGCGTGCTGGATCTTCTCAAAAATTTCGTCCTTTGTCGGCATTTCTCTCAACCTCCAAAACACATCATTTGCCAAAGACCCCGGGGGTCGACGTCCCGGTTGTCCGTTCAATGGATAACTACCGTCGTTCAGTAGCCGCCGAGACTCAACCCGCCGTCGACCCGAATCACCTGCCCAGTCAGGTAGCTGGCCTCATCGCTGGCCAGAAAAGCAACGACCCTGGCGATCTCCTCCGGTTTTCCAACGCGTTTGAGGGGAATGATCTCCTTGAGTTTGTCCCCGACGATCCCACGGACCGCCTGGCTCATATCAGTCTCGATCATCCCCGGCGCCACGGCATTGACGCGGATCTTCCGTTGGGCCAGTTCCTTGGCCATTCCGCGGGTCATCCCGTTGATGCCCCCTTTGCTGGCCGCATAGTTGACCTGGCCCCGCGAGGCGAATTCAGCCGCAGTGCTCGACAGGTTCACAATACTTCCGCTCCGCTGGTACATCATCTGTTGTACGACGGCGCGGCAATAGTTGTAGGTGCCGAAGAGATTCGTCTGGAGCACATCGTCCCACTGGTCCGCGGTCATCGATCCCAGCAGCCCGTCGCGGACAATGCCAGCCGAGTTGATCAAGATATCCAGCCGTCCCCGCTGCTCGACGATCTCATCGACAATCTGCTGTGCCCGCGCCGCGTCGCGCACATCCCCCTGCACAGCGCGGACTTTAGCCCCTTGTGCTTCCAGTTCCTTCGCCAGGCCTTCGGCGGCCTCCCGTTGGCTGTTATAGACGAAGACGACCTCGGCGCCTTCGACGGCCAACTGAACCACACATGCCCGGCCAATCCCGCGGCTGCCTCCGGTTACTAACGCTATTTTGCCTTCAAATCGCATTGCACTAGGGTCCTACCGTGGAACTCCGCTCAAATGGCCTGCGGCGAATCGTGACCGGTGAGGCGGTCAGCATCCGGACGATTTAGTGCCTTCCCCGTTCGGTCGCCACAACAAAGCAAACAACTCACGCATTTCCCGGCGAACGACCTCATCCGAGGCCGCGAGGCTCGGCTCACGGTCGGCGAGGTTGTATCGCTGGAGCACCAAACGTCCACTGACGGTCGTTCGCCCCTCGACGCTCCCGCTCGCCTTGAGCGTCGTCTCGCCATCCGTCTGCTTGACGATCTCGGCGGTCACCTGAAGCGTCTGTCCCGGCTCGATGAATTGGCCGTATTTGACGTTCTTGGCCTCTTGGAGCACGACCATGCTATGCCGGAAATCCTCGCCGGCCCGCACCAACCACGCCCCCGCCTGAGTCATCGCCTCGAGCATCAAGACCCCTGGCATCACGGGAAACTGGGGGAAATGATCCGCCAGATATTCCTCGGCCAACGAGAGAGTCTTGACCGCAGCGATGCGCTCACCGAGCTGCAGTTCGTCGATCCGGTCTAACAGAGAAAATCGCATGGATATCTTGGCAGGCTGTTCGGGCTGCGCAAGCTGTACCTGGGTCCGAGAATTAAACCATCTAGTATAGTGGGCCGCCTTGGGGTCCACAACGGCGAATCGAAGGAAACGGCCTTCGGTTCTAAACTGAGGGAAGGCCACATCTTACGAAATCCCACGCCCCGCACAAGCCCGAATCGTCACGCTCAACCGTTTTTCGGGACGCGCCAAGCAGCAGGCCTATTCTGGGTTCTGGGGGACGTTTACACCGCCATTTCCTCACCCCCCACGTTGCAGGCCTGTTCTGCCAAAATGACAGACATGGCTTGGCCGCAATTTGAGGCTGGCGGCGCAACCCATTGTGCGCCAAGGTCTAGCGACGATGCGCCGAGATTCGGCACGCCCTTTGCTTTCCCCTCTCTTGCCGGCCAGAATTCTGGCGTCCTGCGACTCGATCTCTGGCCATACCGGCTTTGGATCGGTCGCGATCGCTAGTGGAATTGAGTGTAGGACTCGAGCAAGAGGAGATCGCACAATGGTCTTCGCGTACAATGCTGTTTCACGGGATCCTCTCCGGCAACTTCAGCGGGAAATGGATCGGTTCTTTCGAGGGGTCATTCAGGAGGTTGCCGATGGGGGGTGGCCTTGGGGCAGCCGTGGGCAACCGGCCGTCAATGTCTGGGAGGACAACGACGCGGTGAACGTCGAGATGGAAGTCCCCGGCGTCAAAAGCGACCAGATCGACATTGCCGTGGTTGGCAACGAGCTGACCGTCAAGGTCGATCGCCCCGCCTCCGCTTGGGATGGAGCGACCGTCCATCGTCAGGAACGGCCCACCGGTTCACACAGCCGCACGCTCCGGCTGCCGACGGAAGTGGCCTCCGATCGGGTGGAGGCCTCGCTGCAAAACGGGGTGCTGACCATCACGCTACCGAAAGCTGAGGCTGCAAAACCCCGAAAAATCCAGGTCAACACGAAATGACTCGCTTGCAGGAACAGGAGTAGAACCATGGCAGACGAAGCAACCCCCACGAAGACCAAAACCGAAGAAGCAACCACGGCTGAACTGACTCGGGGAGGCGCATGCTACCGCCCGAATGTCGACATCCTGGAACTGCCCGAGGAACTCCTCGTCCAAGCCGATGTGCCCGGCGCCAGTCCAGAAGACATCGACATTGATTTCAAGGACGGCATGCTAATGATTCACGCCAAGATCAAGCCCCGGCAGGAGCCGAACACACAGTATTTGCTTCGCGAATACGGTGTGGGCGACTATTGGCGAAGTTTCCAGGTTAGCGAGGTGATCGACTCGAACAAGATCACAGCCGAGTACAACGATGGTCTGCTCACCCTGCATCTGCCCAAGGCCGAGGCTGCTCGTCCGCGGAAGATCAGTGTCAAAGCGTCGTAGTCGGTTGTGCGAAGATCTCTCAATGGACGGGGGGCTTTGCCCCCCGTTTTCTTTCTCCCCCCGAGCGATTGCAGCCGCCGCAACCAAATCCACGAACAAACGATGCGACGGTAGAAGCTTGGCTCCATCCCCTGTACACTTGACACAAGGCGTCTAGAAAACACCCTTCTCGAGGAGTAACCTTCATGCCTTGCCGGGGAGTCCGGGGAGCTACCACCACTGACGACAATTCGAGTGAAGCAATCCTGAAGGCCACGCGGGAGATGCTTGCGCTGGTGATCCGGCAAAACGGAATCCAACCAGAAGACGTTGCCGCGGCCATCTTTACCGTGACGGACGGCCTGGATGCGGAATTTCCGGCCGTGGCCGCCCGGCAGTTGGGATGGCTCGATGTGGCCCTCCTCTGCAGCTATGAGGTCAGTGTTCCCGGTTCGCTCCGCCGGTGTATCCGCGTGCTGATCATGTGGAACACCGAAAAAACGGCCGATGAGATTGTCCACGTCTATATCAAGGACGCGGCTCGCCTGCGTCCCGACCGTTCGCAGCTTCCGCCCGTTGATTGGGATGAACTGGAGAAGTGGATTCAGGGGCATCTGGATAGCTCCGTCAAGTCAAGTCGGAAATGAAGGCCGTTCGGCCTATCGTCCTTCGAAGACCGGCTGGCTGATCTGACGTTGCACGCGACTGGCAAGCCCCCGGTAGGCGTCCTGGGTGGAGTAGATCGCCACGAGGTTCTCGATTTCCATTCGCAATCCCTCATCGAGAGTTCGTCGAGAGCCCTGGTCGATCAGCTTCTCTGCGACACGCAGCGCAATCGGGGCCTTGTTGGCAACCTGCCGCATAGTCCGTTCGAGGGTCGAATCGCCTTGCGTGTTGGCCGTGCCTGTGCGGAGGGCGTCGGCTGGATTGTCGGCAAAGAACCTTGCGATTGCCGCAAATTCCGCGGGAGGAGTTGCTGGACGTTCGTCGAGCAGCGGGCTCAAGGCCATTCGGCGGGCTTCGGCCTCCAGTTGCTCCTCGGGCACGACTCGGTCGACGAGCCCGATTTTCGCGGCGTCGGCCGCGGAGAGCGTTTTTCCGGTGAAGATTAACCACTTGGCCAAGCCGACACCAATCGCACGCGGCAGCCGTTGCGTACCCCCCAGGGCTGGATAGATTCCCAATCCCGTTTCGGGAAAGCCTAGGCCCGCCCGGGGCGATGCGACGATCCAGTCACAGGCCAATGCCAGTTCTGCACCGCCCCCCAACGCCGTCCCGTTCAACCGTGCCACGACCGGCTTGGGGCAGCGGTCGATGACGTTGAACAGCCGTTGGCCTGCCTGCGTGAACTGGACAATCCGTTCCAGATTCCCTGATTCCACATTGCGAACAAAGAAACCAAGATCAGCTCCAGCGACAAACACCTTGCCTTCGCCGGCAATGACAATTCCCCGCACAGCTTGATCCTGGACGGCCTCATCGAACGCCTGTTGCAATTGATAAACGACCACCGGATTGATGCTGTTGAGCATCTCGGGACGGCTGATCGTAAGGGTGGCGACCCCCTGGGCCGTTTCGACCTTGACGAGGGAGAGTGTCGTGGGAGACATCGTATTTGCCTTGTCGAGAGAGGATTTGGTTTGTCCACAGAGGGGCCGAACGACTCCGCGGCCATTCTAGTGCTTTGTCACAGCTTGATTTTGGGATAGACCGATTTGAGTTTACAGCGGG
>CAZLDQ010000128.1:0-16809 GCA_964558295.1 uncultured Planctomycetaceae bacterium
CGCGCACCGGGGCTCGCGTGGCCGGCGGTCTTGGTGAAGCGCGGCTGGCTCATCGTTGTCTCCTCAGGGGTGTGAATGTTAGGGCCAAATTGCACGTGGCGTGCCAGGGGAAAGGCCGTGGGAGACCGATTCTCGTAAGTGACGCTCTGGCAAGCGGTTAAGACTTGGCCCCCAGACTGCGTGTCAACGCCCCGTGGGTGAAAAAGCAACGTTTGATCTGGATGCGAAACGCAAATCGTGATAGAAGCACGTGTTACGTCAAAAGCATCATCACCGCCGGCTGTTGTCTTTCCGCCACATGGCCGGCCCCGTGTACGCCAGCGCTATGCACCAACCCGCGTTCCGTCTCTGTTCGGCGACCGCTTTGCTGATCGGGCTGATCGGCGGCGTACCGGCTGCGCTGGCCCAGACCGCCTGGTATGAAGGGTTTGAAGGACCGGAGTCGAGCTGGCGTCCGGCCGGGGCCAACAGCCGCTACCAGGCCGAGTTCCACGGGCGAGTTCAAGGCGAGGCTTTCACCGGCGATGGCTGCGAACGGCTGCGGATCGTGGCCAGTGAAGGAACTTACATCTACTTCGCTCACGAGATTGGCCGCGTGCGAGTGATTGCCGAACTAACGCCCAGCGTACAGATTCGGGCCGACCGTCCGGGGATTCAACTGTTTGTCCGGGTGGTTCTGCCCCGCACTCCCGATCCGCGCACGGGCCAACCGGTGGCCCGGTTGCTTGCCGGAACGACCTATAACCAACCGGGCCGCTGGCAGCAACTGCGCGTCGAGGCAATCCCAGAGGCGATTCTCCGGGAGACGCGGGTACTGCGCACCCAATTGGGTCCGAATGTCGATTCACGCGAGGCCTATGTCGATCAGGTGTTATTGAATGTCTACGGCGGACCGGGCGTGACCAACGTATGGATCGACGACCTGGATATTGCCGGCTATGTGCCGTTGGAGGCGGCCACTGCGACGCCGTTCCGCACGGCGCAAACGGCTAGCCTGCCCAGCCCATCCCCGCTGGTGCCGGTTCCGGGGCGGAGTATCGCAGCTTGCAGCCCAAGCCGATCAAGCCGTATCCAACTAAACAACTCAATCCTGCTGGTTGATAACCGGCCGACGTTTGTGCGTGCGATTCAATACCAAGGTGAACCGCTGGCGTTTCTCAAACAACTCGGCTTCAATGCGGTTTGGCTTCCCGAACTGGCCCACGCTGAATTGATCAATCAAGCACGGGAGTTGGGACTGTGGCTGATCTGTCCGCCGCCGCGTCAGCCGGTACCCGCCGGCCTGGCGCCGGCCGACAACGCCATTCCGCCGATTGGTCCCGCACTGGATCGGGTACTCGTTTGGGACTTGGGGGCTGGGCTCTCCAACGACCGGTTTGCCGAGATCCGTCAATGGGCAGAGCAAGTCCGTTTGGCGGATCGGCAAGCCTCGCGGCCGCTGATTTGTCGACCGGAAAGCGAATTGCGGGGTTATAGCCGGCTGGCCGACATGCTGGTCATTGGCCGGTCACCGATCGGTTCCAGTCTGGAGTTGAACGATTACGGGACTTGGGTGCGCGAACGTCCGCGTCTGGCTCGTCCGGGGACGCCGATCTGGACGACCGTGCAGACCCAGCCGCCTCCCACGTTGGTCCAACAGTGGCAAGTCCTCGGTCAAGGCGACCATGTGCCAACGACCATGGCGGCCGAGCAGATTCGCCTGATGGTTTACACGGCGGTGACGGGGGGCAGCCGCGGGCTGTTATTCGAATCCCAATCGCCGCTCAACGCTGAGGATGCGGATACTCGTCAACGGGCGATGGCCTTGGAACTGCTCAATCTCGAGTTGGAGCTGATCGAACCGTGGCTGGCGGGTGGGACTTTTGTGGCTACTGTGCCGTCCGACGAAGCGGAGGTGACCGCCGGGTTGTTGCAGGCCGAGCGGGCCCGGCTGCTGATCCCCTTGTGGTCGGCACGCGGCGCCCAGTTTGTCTCCGGCCAAGCCGCCGGCAAAGGCCTTTCCTTCATCGTGCCGGGAATTCCGGAAACCAGCCAAGCCTATCAGTTGACACCGGGCGGGCTCGACCCGCTGCGACGCAAGCGGGACACGGGAGGCGTGCGCGTGACCCTCGAAGAGTTCGGCCTCACCTCGTTGGTGCTGTTTACCTCCGAACCATTGGTCGTCGGCAACCTGAGCCGCCGTGCAGCACAAGTGGGCTCGCGTGCCGCCACGCTGCAGCGGCATCTGGCCGCGGCCAAGTTCCAGGAAGTCCAACAGGTCAGCCAACGGTTGGCCGGCACGCGGAGCGTCGACAGCCAAGTGCCCAGTTGGCTCACGATGGCCCAGCAGCAGTTGCAACAGTGCGATAGCTTCCTGGCCGCACGGCAGCCGTCGCCGGCTTATCTGGCGGCGGAACGGGCAATGCGCCCACTGCGGCTGGCACAGCACACCTGTTGGCAAGCGGCAGTCGCCGGGCTGCGCTCGCCGTTAGCCAGTCCGGCCGCGGTGTGCTTCCGCACGCTCCCGTGGCATCGTGTCCTGATGGAGCGGATCGCCCGGGGACAGGTAAGCGAGAATCGCCTGCCAGAAGGACCGTTCGAAGACCTGTCCAGTATGCTCCAGGCCGGTTGGAATCTCTTCCAGCATCCAACGCCGGGCATCTTGAGCGAGGGCAGTCTTGCCTCCTCGGCCGCCCATACGGGACGCTTCGGTTTGCGCCTGGCCGCCAAGGCTGCCACGGCCGAGCAATCGCCGGTGCTCGTCGAATCGCCGCCCGTCTGGATGACTAGTCCGGCCGTGCCGGTCGCGCTGGGGGAGTTGGTCATCATTCATGGCTGGGTGCGGATTCCCACCCCGCTTACGGGCAGCGTCGACGGTCTGTTGATCGTCGATTCGATCTCCGGGGAGCCGTTGGCCGAACGCATCCGCCAGACCGACGGCTGGCAGGAATTCACCCTCTACCGCGTTGCTCCGCAAGCCGCGCAGATGAGCCTTACCTTTGCCCTTTCCGGGCTGGGCGAAGTGTGGCTTGACGATGTGACCATCCAGACGGTGCGGTGAAGAACAGGTCTCAGTCGGCCAGCACACAACGGCCGTGGGCCCAGGCCCGGAGTTGCTCGACGTGCTCGCGCATCAGGACCGAAAGGGGATGGGTTGCATGGATTGCTGCCAGGAGGTGTTCGGTGCAGCACTCGACGTTTTGGGAAAACGCCGCATAGAGGCCGGAGACGACGGCCTGTTCGATCTCTGCGCCGCTGAACCCGTCGCTGGCAGCCACCAACGATTCAAGGTCAAAGTCGCGATCGTCGCGGTGCCGTTTGCGCAGATGAATCGTAAAAATCATTTTGCGATCTTCCGGCCCGGGCAAGTCGACGAAGAAGATTTCGTCGAACCGGCCTTTGCGCATCAGTTCCGGGGGGATTTCGCCGATGTTATTGGCCGTGGCGATCAGGAAGATCGGATGCCGGTGGTCCTGCATCCAGGACAAAAGCGTGCCGAACATACGCTGCGACAAGCCGCCATCGGCTGAGACGCTACTGGCCGAGGCAAAGGCTTTTTCGATCTCGTCGATCCAGAGCACGACCGGGGCCATCGATTCGGCCTGGATAAGTGCTTCGCGCAGACGGGCTTCGCTCTCACCGATGAACTTCTGGTAGAGCACGCCCGGGTCCATACGTAATAGCGGCATGCGCCACGCCGAGGCAACGACTTTCGCGCAGAGGCTCTTGCCGCAGCCCTGGACACCCAAGAGCAAGATGCCCCGCGGCGGATCAAGGCCGTATTCGCGAGCCCGGGCGGAAAACCCGCCACGCCGTTGATTAAGCCACCGCTTGAGGTTCTTCATGCCGCCGATGTCTTCGGGCGCCACGTCGGCGACGATCGCCTCGAGGCAGCCGAGGGTGCCCAGCCGCTTCCGCTTGGCGTCCATGATCCGCGGCAGGTCGGAAGCGTCGAGGAGGTTGTCGTCAAAGATTGCACCGGAGATGATGCGGATCACCTCTTCGGTGGTCAGGCCGCGGAGCATCTGGGTGAGGTGCTCCAATTCGCGGTTGCTCAGCTTGGCCTCAATCTCCCCAAGGCTGCGGCGTTTGGCTTCGCAGAACGTGTGACGCACGAGGTCGCGGAGTTCGTCCTCGTCGGGCCAACCGACCTCGAAGGGGACCGTCAGGCGGCGGATTTCCGCCGGAAGCCCCACGGCGTCGATCAGGAACAGGGTCCACGCGCGGCTATCGGGCGTGTAGTAGAGGTCCCGCGTCAAGCGGGCCACCTGCGGGTCCTTGCAGTGCGGTTCGAGATCCTTGTAGACGTAGATCCCGCCGTCGGCCGATTCCTTCAAATAACGCAGGGCGGCCAGGACTTTTCCCGGCTCGACCAGCTTGCGGTGGGTCGACGGCAGGATCTCGACCAAGCCCTCGGTGATCGACCATTCGACCAGCGGCATCCCCATCTCCGTCGCCACCTGACGAACCATGCGCATGGCGCGCAGTTCGTCGGGCGTGTCGAGGGAGATGATCGGATTGCCAGCTTGGATGAGGAGCCTGAGGTTCTCGGATCGCATTGCGTCGTCTACTTGTCCAGCACCTTGATCCGGACGTTGCGGTAGGCCACGTTGTGGCCATGTTCCTGGAAGCCGATGTGCCCTTCGCGCTTGAAATCCTTCAGAGCGGTGCGGAACTTGTTCGGCGTGCCGTCGGGATTCTTGCCCGCCTCGGTCCATTGGTCGAGGTCCATTTCGGCAATCTGCACGCCGTTCATCACAACGGTGATCTTATTCTTGATGGCCGTAATGACCACATGATTCCAATCGCCGGCCTTGGCGGCGTTCTTCGAGGGGGCGACGAGGTCGTAGATCGCGCCGACGCTGTGCTTGCTCGGAGTCGGCGAGGGATTGTCGACCTGGACTTCAATCCCCGTCTGAACGCAGTCGCGGCAGTTGTCGGTTCGGAAGAAGATGCCGCTGTTGCCCTCGGTCTTGAATTCCAGGTCGAGAATGAAGTCGCCGAAGCGGTCTTTGGTCCAGATGTAGCCGGCGTTCTTCTTGCGGGCCATGGTGCCGTTTTCTACTACCCAACCGTCGCTGGGGGCCTTGCCCGAGGCGTCTTGCCAGCCGGAGAAATCCTTGCCGTTGAACAACGACCGCCAGCCACAGTCATCGGCCGCCTGCGCGGTGGTCAGAGCCATCCCCAGAACGATCGCTGCCGTCATCAATGCTCGCATCTTCATAACCTCCTAAGGGATTTGTGTGGGATTCAAAGGGAATCCAAGGTTCCACCATAAGCCAGCGCACGCTCTTTCGTCAACACTCCTGGTTTTTCGTCGTCCCAGGCTTGCCCTCAGGGGGGCCTGAGACTCCCTTCATAATCCCCAGGGCGACAACGAGTCGTCACGACCGTGCCATGCCCGACATCAGGCCCTTGGGAACCGTCGCATTGTCAAGACACTGTTGGGCGAAGAGGTCCTTCACCACGATTAGCTTAACTGGTGCGAAAGCCAGTTGCGAGACCGATTTTTGGGCCAGGGGGAGAAAAACGGTTGCAGCGTTCCCCAACGAGGAGACTGTTCTGCCTCTCCTCGAACCAGAGTGATCTTGTGTTGTGTTCGAGTTCGCATCGCACACGGAAAACCCGAAGTCCCGGAAACACGAAAGCAGGATGGCGTCCCGGAGAAGGGGGCCATCCTGCGAGAGCACCTCGCGAATCCCCTTACACAACCAACCGCTTCATAACCTGTTCATTCCAATCCGCCACAACTCCGCCAGCCTCAGACTCCGATTCCCGGTGGACCAAGACATTCCCCGAAGCCTCCCGAATCCCCCGTGGGGTTCAAAACGCTCCCAAGCGTACTTTTCTTGGAGACCCCGGTACTTTCATGGTATCTCGAACTACTCCCGTCGGCGAGCTGTCACTACAGTCTCCTACAGTCTTCGGCCTGTCTTCGTCCGGAGGCAGTGAGCCAGACACCGCCACCCCGTCCGTCTTTCGGACGATACTTCACCCTTTCAAAGCAGAAACCACCTCCTTGAAGTGAGGTTCATCCGTTGGCACGGCCGTGACCCGATCGTTCTCGATGTGCGCATAAGGCGGCCTGTCGAGCGAAGCGGTGATTCTGAAGAAGTAGTCGAAGCCCACTGCGTTCGGACCGTTTTGGATCAGCTTCGTGTAGTCGACTTTCCAGCCATCGGAATCGTCGCTGGCAGCCCCGCCCTCCTTGAGCGGCCAGTCCATGCCTCGAAGTCGGGAAGATCAACAGCCCGACTGTCGCCATGATGCGAATGAGGCAAGTCATTCCAAGCCGCGGAGAACACGGGAATGGATGGACCATAAACGCCGGGGCAAGACATGTTGAACGTTCATCGCAATACCTTGTTGCCAGCGTCAATCATCGCGGTAAATGCCAAATCAACAATCCTTGATATCCCGCAGGTACCAGCGGCGTGCCCTGATGGACAACCACGAGGCCCGGATGCTCGGGCACGTCAAGCTGCCCTAACAGACGCGGCTCTTCCGGCGTCGAAAGGTCTACCGCGATCACCTTGCCATCATAGCGGTTCGACACATAGAGCGTTTTCCCATCGATTGTCGACTTCCCATACAGACGGCAGTCGGCAATGCCGTATTGGACAAGCTCGTTGGGTGGGCGTTTCTCCTGGCGATCCAGAAGGAGGTATTTGCCCTGGTAGGGCATCAACGTCTTGTTGCCGAAAAAGGCCGGGCCGTCTTGCGAGCCGACCCGGTGATTGAAGTGGTCGCCCGAAAAGCAGGGACGTCCCGACAAGTCGTACCAGTAGAGGCCGGTCACATGCCATTGGCAGCAAGCGTAACGGTTTTCCAGGAGCCCTTCGACGATCGGGTTCATGTAAAACAGGCCGAGCCGGGCATCCTCCAGCACGCACTTCGGCGTAGCCGGCTGGGAGACGTCGACGATTTGCAGGCGGTTCGCTCCGACGTGCAGCAGGGCATATCGCCCCGGCTCCGGTACGACCACCTGCTTGATCGACTGTCCTGCGACCCGATAGCGACCGGCCGGCGCGAGCTTGCCCGAAGCGGCTCGCTTCCAGATCGACAGTCCGCCCATTCCTTCGGCCACATAGACCATGTCGCCGAAGATCTTGACGTTCATGGCAAAACCTTCGGTGGGATACTCGGCCAACTTGCGTGGTTCAGGCTCAAGGGCGACGACCTGCAACCCGGCCATCCCCGCGGCCACCAAAACGTTGTCGCCGGCCGAGGCCGCCCCATAGACTTGCCCACCGGCCTGGTAAAGCGTGTAACGAGGATCGGCCGCAGGAGCGGGGGGTGGCGGAAGGGCCAGCGCACGCTCGGGCTCGACCACCACCGGTTGCGCCAGACCGGTCGCCTGGATCACATGCAGGTCTGTCCAGGCCCCGGCCGCGTAGATCACCCCGTTGCCAATCGCCATGCCCGCGGCCGGGCTGGGATCGTTGTGCTTAGGAACAAACGGCAATTGGCAGTGGGCTACCCGACGTAATTGCGACGGATCCGAGATGTCGACCACGAAGACCCCATTGTACGTGTCGGCCACAAAGGCGTAGTCGCCCGCGACGATCACGTCCCACATATCCATCCCCAGCCGATACAAGGAGGGCAGCTTGACCCGCGAGACGAACTGCGGCCGGGCCGGATCTGCCACGTCCAGCACTTCCAAGCCGTGCCCTTCGCCGAAGCCTGGGACACCCGGCCCAGGTTCGACCGACTTGCTCGACCGGAAAGCCCGGCTGTGATGGCCTGTGGCCGCAAAGCAGTATCGCCCACGCACGTCCACGCCGTCGCCATAGCCATCCAGCGGCTGACGACTGACGATCTTGGGGTGCCATGGATCACGCACGTCGCAGATCACGACCTCGCGGGGCCCCCAGACTCCGACATAGAGAAACCCTTCGCGGGCCCTCACCGATTGGGCCTCGCCCGTGCGCACCGTGCTCAGGTGCCGCGGTTGACGCGGATTGCTGATGTCGATCAGTTCGACGCCACACTGCCGGCACGCCACGAAAGCCACAGGCCCCGACACGGCAATCCCCGTGGCCAGTTCGATCGTGTCGTAATGGCACAAGAGGATGGGCTGCTTCGGCTTACGAATGTCGACGAGGAACAGTCCGTCTTCCCGCGAGGTAATGTAGGCGATTCCCCCGCGCACGGTAATCTGCCGCGTGTTGCCCAAGCCGTCGAGCTTGCCCATGAGCTTCGGCGCGAGCGGATCGGTCGTGTCGGCCAGGTAGAGACTCCCTTGACCAATGGCACAAAGCAGCTCACCGTCCAGGGCGACGTCCATCACTGGCCCGCACCCCAGTTGCCCGACGATGGGAAGTTCTTTCCCATATTTTTCCGCCGGATGCCCAGCAAAGGCGGGGGCGATAAGAGACAACAACATGATGGACGCATAGATCTCCATCCGCATCGGTTTCCCTCACAACGGAGCGTTCAGCCCCGGCACTTGTCCCGGGCGCGGCAGCTCTCCGAACGTTTGGGGTAAAATCTCCCGAGAACGACAACGTCCGGTCGCACCATCCAGATTACGCAAGGTCCCCTGTACTCGCAAGAAGGGAACAAGAATTCGATCTCGGTGAACCCCTATTGATGCGGCGTAATTTCGACCTGCCGGGCTCGACTACGACGCAATTGTCCACAGGCGGCGTCGATTCGCTCCCCCTTGCGATAGCGGATCTTTACGGTCAGCCCGCTTTGACGCAAGATTTCCACGAAACGCGCCGTGGCCGTCGGTGTGGGAGTCTCGTAGGGCAGCCCGGCGACCGGGTTATAGGGGATCAGATTGATCAGGGCCGGCCGCCCCTTGAGAAGCCTTACCAACCGCCGAGCGTGTTCCGGCTGATCGTTTACCCGGCCGAGCATGACGTACTCATACGTCACTCGGCGCCCGGTCTTTTCGAAATAGTAGTCGGCCTCTTCGAGGATCGCCGCAATCCCGATTTTCCGGTTGGTCGGCACCAGTTGGTTGCGCAGCTCATCGTCCGGCGCATGAAGCGATACGGCCAGATGGTACTGGATGTTCTCATCGGCCAATCGGCGAATCCCCTTGGGAATTCCCACGGTGGAGACCGTTACGTGACGCGAACTCATCCCCAATCCCTCGGGACTGGTGGCCAGGGCCAGCGCCGGCAACAACCGGTCGAGATTGGCCAACGGTTCGCCCATTCCCATCACCACGATGTGGCTGAGACGCTCGTCCGCCGGCAATAGGTGTTGAAGGTGGAGCATCTGTTCGATGATCTCACCAGTCGTCAGATTGCGCACGACGCCGTCCATTCCGCTGGCACAAAAGACACACCCCATGGCACAGCCGACCTGAGTACTGATACAGATCGTCCGGCTTCCCTTATCGTCGCGCAACAGCACACACTCGATCCGATTGTCATCGGCCAGTTCGAGGAGCAGCTTTTCGGTCCCGTCCTCGGCCGTCTGATGGGCGACAATCCGCATGGTCCAGAGCTGAAATTCTTCGGCCAACTGCTGGCGCAGTGCCTTGGGCAGATTGGTCATCTGCTCAAACTGCGTTGCCCGTTTCTCAAGAACCCAGCTTCGCACCTGAGCCGCCCGATAGGCGGGTAGCCCATGCGTTTTGAACCAAGTCTGGAGTTGTTCGATTGATTGATCGAGGAGATGAAGCATGTCTGGAGTGCGGAAGGAATGCCCCTTTGACGACGGGTTCAGATTGGCGAGACTCACAGCCGCTTGAGTCGGGCAGACTCGGAAAACATGACCGCCGGCCACGGCTCTGGCAAGGAAAATGCACCAAGAACCAACAAATATTGTACCCATCAGGCCGAAAAAAGTCTTGGGGCTGCCTCGGACATGCGGTCATTGACGGCCGCTGTCTGGGGGCTAACATGAAGATCAGTACGATTCAGGCAATTACCCAAGGGGGAGCCCCACCATGTCGATGGACCAGCCGCAACCGTATATGAGCCCAGAAGGAATGCAGGTTCCGCCACCCCGTCAGGGGATGAGCACGGGGGCCAAGGTGCTTTTGATCCTGGGAATTCTCTTCTTGCTGCTGATTGTGGTCTGTTGCGGCGGCTTGGTGGCCACGACGTTTTGGGCGCAACGGTACGCCAAGGAGTCGTTCAGCGAGGACCCACAGGTCGTGCGTCAGGTCACCGGCGAGATTGCCGAGGTCACTATTCCCGACGAGTTGCGGCCCATGACCTCCATGAACATGAAGGTCCCTTTCACGGGACAGCGCATGATGACCATCGTGGTCTATGCCGACAGGGAATCCGGTAGTTCGTTGGCCATGGCCTCGTTCGGCGAAGCGATGGCAGGGCAGAACCGCGAGCAGTTCCAATTGCAGCTTCGCCAGATGCTCGCCCAACAGGGCCTGGATCAGGAGGAGGCCAGCGGTCCGCGCGAAATTGAAGAAAAACAGATTACCGTGCGGGGCCAAGCGGAGAAATTCACCTTCATCACGAGTAAGGCCCCCAAGACGGGCAAGTCGCGACTCGAAGTCAGCGGCACTTTTTCCGGCAAGGAAGGGGTTGGCTTCTTCCAATTCTCCGGCGATGCCGAGAAGTTCGACCGGCAGAAGATCATTAGCATCATCGAGTCGATCCAATAACGCATCCCATTTCTATCCATGTCAAACGATCGTCAGCAAGAGGCTGAGGCCCAACGCCTCGTCATCGAGATGATGGCCCTGCCGGGCCGCAGCGGTCAGGAAGGCCGACTGGTGGAGTTCGTTCTGGAGAAGCTTCGCCAGGCAGGGGTCCCGGAGACGGCGTTGCGAATCGACCAAGCCCACCGCCGTAGTCCGCTGGGTGGCGAGGTAGGCAACCTGATCTGCAAGTTGCCCGGCACGCTGCGTGGCCCACGGCGGCTATTGATGGCCCACCTCGACACAGTCCCCGTCTGCGTCGGGGCGGTGCCCGTCGTGCGCGGCAACTGGATTGTCCCGGCCGACAAGAACACCGCCCTCGGCGCCGATGACCGCGCAGGTGCGGCGGTCGTTCTGTTCACGGCCCTGGAAATCCTTCGCCGCAAGCTGCCCCATCCGCCGCTGACGTTTCTCTGGACCGTCCAGGAGGAGGTCGGCCTCTATGGTGCCCGGTTCGGTCAACACGGCCTGCTCGGCAAACCGCGATTAGCGTTCAACTTCGACGGTGGGGCGGTAGAAAAAGTGACCATCGGGGCCACCGGCGGCTACCGGATGCAGATCCATGTCCATGGCATCCCAAGCCATGCCGGAGTCCATCCCGAGGACGGAGTCAGTGCGATTACGATTGCCTCCCTGGCTATCGCCCAACTACACCAGGACGGCTGGCACGGCAAGATCGTGAAGGGTAAACGGCAGGGAACGAGCAACATCGGGGTGATTCACGGCGGCGAGGCGACCAATGTCGTTACTCCCCAGGTCGAACTCCGTGCTGAGGCCCGCAGCCACGATCCGGCCTTCCGGCAAGAGATCGTCCGGGCGATCGAGCGGGCCTTCCAAAAAGCCGCCAAGTCGGTCCGCAACGTGGCCAAGGCTGGTGGAAGAGTCGACTTCGACGGGGAGTTGCACTACGAGGCCTTCCAATTGGCCGACGAGGACCCGAGCATTCTGGCCGCAGAAGCTGCAATCCGCGCCGAAGGGGGGCAACCCTATCGCGCCGTGAGCAATGGCGGCCTGGACGCCAATTGGATGAGTGCTCGGGGCATCCCTACCGTCACCCTGGGCGTTGGGCAAGTCAACCCCCACACGACCGATGAACGATTAGACCTTGCCCAGTTTCACAAGGGCTGGCGCGTAGCCCTGCGTTTGGCCACGAGTAGCTAAGGCTGCCGCAAACGTCCTCATTTGCTTGTGACTTCTTCTCCCCCCCGGAGGATTCAACTGGTGCGATGGCGTCAAATTGAGTATCATAATAGTTCCAGAGACGATCCCCCACCTTGAGGGTGCAGCTCCGTTCGATTCATCTGGCTAGCGATCATCTATCAACTCTTCTGAGGGACTAAGGAAAAACTATGGCTCGCAGAATCTTGAATCGTCGCGAACTCCGCGAAGAAAGCGACGCGGCGGAACGTCTGGAAGAACACGACGAGCTGGACGAACTGGAAGACGAAGAAGTCGAGGAAGAAGAGGACGAAGAAGAGAAACCAGTTAAGGCGGCCAAGAAACCGGTCAAGCGCAAGAGCCGGGCGAAAGTCGCCAAGGAAGTCCGTCTCAAGGCCTTTTGGGGTGTGTTCAGCCAGTCAATGACCCAGGTGGCCACGTTTGAATATAGCCAGCGCAAGCAGGCGGAGGCCAAGGCCAGCGAGTTGACGGAGTCGAAGAAATCACCGCACTTCGTGCAATTGGTCAAGAAAGTCATCGAGGAGTAGCCAAGCGACGTCGCCGCTCCCGCCTTCATGGGGGACTTGTCGCAATTCGTCTGCGGGCAATGCCCTTCCAATGCCGGGGGAATGCTTGACGCGCGGTATTGCGTGGGATTAGCCTACACACATACGGAACTGTTTTCCCACCGGACCCGAGCCGTCGAGAGGTTTGGAGAATGCCGGAGAGGAAGTCCGTTTTCCGGCTATTGTCCACCAGTGCAACTCCAGTTCCAGCAATCCAGAATGGGGAGCGGTGCGCGATGAAGTGCTTGTCTGTCGGTGTTCTTTGCCTGTCGGTTGCCTTGCCCCTCCTGATTGGTTGCAGCGGCGGATCCGCCAAGTCGGGTTCCCAAGGGACCATGATTACGGTTGACCGCAGCGATCTGCCGGGCGTTGGCGACTATCTGCCACCGATGGACGACGGTCGTGTCGAAATTGCGCCTCCCAAAGGCTGGACGCCCGCACCGCGGGGAAGCAAGTTCCTTGCCCGGTTCATCCCTAACGCGGAGACCGATTATCCGACGATCATCGTCACCGTTGATAGCAGCGAAGGGATTGCCAACGCGAGCCCGGAAAACCTTAAGAAGCTGGCAGCCGAGGTCAAAGCAGCCGAGTCGGTCAAGCAGGCTAAGCCCATCACGATTGGCGACAAGTTCTACGGCGTGCTCTACCGGAAGGTTAACCGAGAGAAAGACAGCATCAACAAGGTCATCGACCGGCTGATGATCGCGACGGTGGTGGACGGACGCCGTTACACCGTCGAACTTCGGGCGAGATCCGAATCCAGTCAACGCGACCACCAAAAACATCTTTATTCGGTAGCCTACGGGTTGCGGTTTGCCAAAGACGGGAGTCAGCCGGTGTCAGTTGCCGCCACCACGGCACCTGCGGAGGAACCGAAGGTCGAAGCAAAACCAACCGCTAAACCGGAAGCCAAACCGGAAGCCAAACCGGAAGCCAAACCGGAAGCCAACCCGGACGCCAACCCGGAAGCCAAACCGGCAGCCAAACCGGAAGCCAAACCCGACGTCAAGGAGGAACCCAAAGCGGCATCCAAGGAGGAGCCTAAGCCTGAGCCGAAAAAGGAACCGGAGAAGCCGAAGAAGAAGTCAACCAAGTCGGGGGACGACTTGGATGGCCTCGACGACCTGCTGAATTAACCCGCCGAGGGGCAGTACCCAAACCGAGGCAATCATGGAATTTGCAGAAGGTCAGACTGTTGGCATTGATCTCGGCACCACCTTCTCGACAATCGCTCAATTGGACGAACAAGGCACACCAGTGGCCTTGCCTAACGAAGACGATGAGGTCGAAACGGCCAGTTTGATTCTCCTGGCCGACAATGGCCACGTTATTGTCGGCCCGAACCGGACTCGCGCTGCCATGGAGGATCCCGATCGAATCGTGGAATGGATCAAGCGGCAGATGGGGTCCAGCGACTACAAACGGACCTTTGACGGTCACGAGATCACCCCCGAGTTTCTTTCCGCGTTGATTCTCAAGAAGCTCCGCCAGGACGGGGAGAAGCGGATCGGCAAAATCGGCAATGCCGTGATTACCGTTCCCTACTATTTCAACGATGCCCGTCGAAAATCGACTCAGGATGCCGGGCGCATCGCCGGGCTCAACGTGATCGACATCATTAACGAACCGACCGCCGCCACGCTTACGTACGCCTGGCATCGCGGGGAATTGGGCGACAGCCCGCACTGGGACGGCCGACCGCGCAAGGTGTTGATCTACGACCTCGGTGGCGGTACGTTTGACGTCACCTTGGTCCAATATACGCCGAGCCACTTCCAAGTGCTTGGCACCGACGGCGACGTCCAACTCGGCGGAATCGACTGGAACGAGCGTTTGGCGGATTATGTGTGCAACGAGTTCAAGGCCCGTCACAACATCGACCCCCATGAATCGGCCAAAACCCTCCAGATTCTCCGCAACGACTGCGATCTGGCCAAGATCGAGTTGACAGAAAAATTGGAAACGCGGATCACCTGCCGGCACGCGGGTCGGGCGATTACCGTGACCGTCACGCGCGATCAGTTCGAGGCGATGACCACGGATCTCTTGCAGCGAACCGCCGATACGACGCTCCTGGTGATCGAACACGCCAAACTCCGGATGGAAGACCTGGATGCAATCGTGCTGGTCGGCGGTTCGACGCTGATGCCTCAAGTGTCGCGAATGCTCGAACGTGTCACGGGGCGGGTACCCTATCGTGAGCTGTCGCCCTACACGTCGGTTGCCCAGGGAGCGGCAATCCATGCCGCAATCCTCGAAGCCAAGTATCGGGGCGAACAAGGGGAACTGGCCGCCAAGGTCCGCAAGATGCTGGCCGGTGTGAAACAGGAGAACGTCAACTCGCACGGCGTGGGCGTGGTGGTCACTGTTCCGCGAACCGGCAAGAAGCGCAATCACGTGATGATCCCTCGCAACACCCGTCTCCCGGCCCAGGCCACGCAGGTCTTTCGGACCACGAAGGACGGCCAGCAACGCGTGAGCATCCAGGTTCTCGAGGGAGATGCCCCCGATCCGGCGGCCTGCTCGCTGTTGGGCAAGTGCACGATTACGGACCTTCCACCGAATCTCCGCCGCGGCGCCCCGATCGAAGTCTCCTACGCCTTCGACGCGGCGGGCCGGATCACCGTCAAAGCTCGCGACCAAACCGGTGGCAAGGAGGCGGCTATCCAGATCGAACGTCGCGGCCGACTCAACGAAGCGGAGGTTGATGCGTTCACCACGCTGGCTCAAGAGTACAAGGTGGAGTAGTCAATGCAAGGGTGAGGCAGGACTTGACTGCCCGGCGGACGTGCAGCCCCGCGACCACCGCCCCCTGGATCCTCGAACTTTTGGCGGGGCTAGAAGACTATGGCAAGAGAACTTGACGTCTATCGCGACTGGCTGGGAATCGCCGAGACAAACCGGCCGCTGAACTATTACCAACTGTTGCGGCTCAAGCCGTTTGAAGACAACACCGAACAGATCCGCGCACATTATCGAAAAATGAACGCCCATGTGCGCAAGTACGCCTCGGGCGATTTCGCCACGCAGTCGCAGAAGTTGCTCAACGAGCTGGCCAAAGCCATGCTTTGCCTGACCGACGTGCAGTGCAAACGCGAGTACGATGCCTCGCTCGGCCGCAAGGATCTGGGCGAAGGCCGCCGACGCACCTTCGAAGAAGTGCTCCTGTCCAACCAAGTGCTCCAGCGCGAGCAGTTGGACAAAGCGCGAAAGTACGCCAATGCCGTGGGGTTGGAACTGCGCGACGCGATTCTGCAACAGAAACTGGCCACTCCGGAAGCTGTAACGCTCGCCTTTGCCGAGGCGATGGGCCTGCCGTATGTCGAACTGGAAGACGTCGGCGTCGACGCCGAACTTGCGGCGATGATTCCGCCAACCCTTGCTCGCCAGCATCACTGCGTCCCGGTGATGAGCGATGGCTCTCAAGTACTCATGGCCACGCCGCACCCGCTGATTCCCGACGTCGAGGAGGAACTGCGCTTACGGTTGGGAATGCCGGTGCGCACGGTTCTCTGCACGCCCGCCGGAATCAATCAGGCAATTGCCACCTATTACCCTCGCGATGCGGTCTTTGTTGCTCCCACGGCATCGGCCCGTCCCGCGGCCCCTGCCCCAACCGCCGCGAAACCTGCTCCCACACTTAGGACGATCGAGGAGCAGCAGAAGCAACGTGTGATGATCACGGCCATCGCCGGAGCGGGTACGGTCACCCTGTCGATGGTTGCCCAGAACTTCATCTACGGCCGCCACTTCACCTTCGGCTTCTCTGCCGTCGTCGCCGTGATCCTCGGTCTCCTTGTCGCCGGCATTACGTTTGGTGTAATGACCAAGCTAAAATTGTAGGAAGGTGAAAGCGAGGGATTCAGAGTTCGCGACGGGGGGGAAGGACGACGAGACCGTCCTTGCGTTGGATATTCGGCAAGCCTTCGACGCCAGAATGACCACAACCGAGTCAGCCTTGCCTTTTCCCATTCATGTTTCCGATTTCCCGCACCAGTTCGTTTTCGACATTCATCCTTCGTGCTTCCCCTGTGTTGTTTCCTTCTGCAGCCAAGCCAGATAGCTTTCACTTCCTGCGATAACGGGAATGGCAAGGATCTCCGGGACTTCGTAAGGGTGGACGCGGCAGATAGCCGCCTCGATTTGGGGGTACAACTCCTGACGAGTTTTGATCAGGCAGAGCCACTCCTCGCTGGTTTCGATCGCATCGTGCCAACGGTAGGTGCTGGTGACGGGCCCGAGAATCTGCACACAGGCCGCTAGACGCTCCTCAACCAGCGTTTGGGCGATTTGTTGGGCTTCCTGTTTGCGGGCGGTGGTGGTGAGGACTTGGATGGAATTTGTCATTGGCAACTCCCGCGAATTCCTCGACAATAGGGGGGATCGGGTCGGGATTGGAGTTCGCCCCGACTACGTGGATAATTGTAGCGTCTGCTGGCATTAGAGAAACGTTTGGCCCCCATGAGTCCTGCCCCCCCT
>CAZLDQ010000129.1:0-16675 GCA_964558295.1 uncultured Planctomycetaceae bacterium
ATCAGGTTGGGAGAGGACTTGCACCTCCAAACCGTCAAACATGCTCGGCATACAGCAATGGGGGGGAGCAGATGGGCTGCTCCCCCCCGAAGTTCGACTGGCACACTGCGTCCAATCGGCGTTACTTCGTTCGGAAGCGACTGACCAATTCACGCAGCACACTGGCCTGGGCACCGAGTTCTTCACTCGAAGAGGCCATCTCCTCGCTACCGGCGGCGGTTTGCTCGGTGACCTGGGTCACGTTCTGGATTGCCCGATAGACCTCCTGGGCATTAGCGGCTTGCTGCACGGTGGCGCTGGCGATCTCGGCGATTTTGGCCGCGGTCGCTTCGACGCCGCCGAGGATCTCGCGGAGCGAATCGCCCGTCTCGCGACTGAGCTCGACGCCTTCTTCGACGCGTTGGGACGATTCCTTGATCAGCTTGGAGATTTCGCCGGCCGCTTGATTGGAGCGTTCAGCTAGTTTGCGAACCTCGTCGGCGACCACGGCGAAGCCCATGCCATGTTCGCCGGCGCGGGCGGCCTCGATTGCCGCGTTGAGGGCCAGGAGATTGGTCTGGCTGGCAATCTCGGAGATGACCTGGATGATCTCGCTGATTTGCTGGGAACTGGCGCGGATCAGATCCATGGCGGCCACGGAGCGTTCGACGGCCTTCCCGCCTTTTTCGGCGAGGCTGTTGGTCGTCGAGGCCATGGCATTGGCCTGGGCAGCACTTTCCTTGACCTGTTCGATCGAACGGGTCAATTCCTCGATCGAGGCGCCCATTTCCTCAACGCTGGCACTCTGGGTCTGCGCGCCCTGGGCCAGGGTCTGCGAGCTCTCGGCAATGACGCGCGAGCCTTCGGCGAACTGCGACGCGCTTTCAGTCACCTGACCGATCACGCTGGCGAGGTCCCCGAGCATCTTTTGGATACCGGCGGCCAGTTCATCGACCGCTTCTTTCCCCTCGACGCGGATTTCTTTGGTCAAGTCGCCCTGTGCGGCGGCAGCGACGACTTCCAAGAGGTGATTCACCTTGCGCCGCAGCACTTCGGCCGCCTCGCGTTCCGCTTCAACCCGCTGACGTTCACGGGCGGCTTCCTCTTCCTGGCGGCGGCGTTCTTCTTCCATGCGGAGCCGTTCTTTTTCGGCCTCCTCTTGCTGTCGGCGGTGTTCTTCTTCCGCGCGGCGGCGTTCTTCTTCGGCCCGCTGGGCCTGCAGCTCTTGTTCGCGTTGGGCCGCTTCCTGGACGTCGTTCATCGCCTTGACGGTCGCGTCCACGGCAACGTTGACTGCGCTGGACAACCGGCCGATTTCATCTTGGCTGGTGATCTCGAGCCGTTGGCTGTAATCGCCTTGGGCGACGGCTTCCATCACCTTGACGGTCTTGAGCAACGGCCGGACCATTCGGTTGGCATAGCTCAGGCTGAGCAGGCCGCACACAACGAGCGCGCCGACCGCGCCGACCGCGCTCCAAAAAATCAGTCCATAGAGCGCCTCGTCGACACGGGCCTGGACGTCTTGGAAGTCCTCTTCGTAGGCCCCGACGCCGATCACCCAGTCCCAGGGTTCGAAGTAAGTGACCGCTGCGATCTTCCAGCGTGCCTGGGCCTCGTCCTTGTTGCGCCAGGCGTACCGTTCAAAGACGCACTCGCCCTGCTTGGTGGCCAATCCCTTGTTGACGATCGATTGGATTACCAGGTTGCCGTCGGCATCCTTGGTGTTCCAAACGTCTTCGCCGTCGCGTTGGCCCTTATAGGAAATGACGTACTTGCCCCGTTGCTCCCCGGTGCCGCCGATCACGTAAGCGTAGCCCGTCTTGCCGGCCACGATATCCATGATCCCTTGACGCAACTCGGGGACATCCTCTTGCTTGACCCCCACATAGAGCAGGCCGATCACCTTTTTTTGGGCATCGTAGAGCGGCTCATAGGCGGTAATGTACCAGTCGTTCACGACGAAGGCCCGGCCCGTATAGGTCTGGCCCTTGAGGGTGGCAGCAATGATCGGATTCGGCTTGCCGTCCGCATCGACGGCCGGAATGTAGGTACCGATCGCCCGGCGACCGTCCTTGGTTTGCACATTGGTCGAAACGCGAAGCATGTCCCCGCGATCGTTCATCCGTTGGAAGATCGTACAGGTGCCGCCGACGAGGCTGCGAACCTTGTCGACCACGAGCGAGGGCTGCCCGGGGTCCTGATTCTGCCCGAGCCAGTCACGGCCGACCATCATCTTCGGCAACTCGACCGGTTGTTCTTGCTTAGTGGCCTGATTAATCGCTTTCCAGGAAATATGTTCGGAAGCTAAGGAGATGGCCCCGGCCTGTTGGAGCACATCGCGGGCGACATTGAGGCTGTTGCGGAGTTCGGTTTGCAGTTTCTCGTGGTGAACCCGCAACATCAAGTAGACGTCTTTGGCGATCTTCGAACACTCTTCACGTCCCAAGCGATCGACCTCGGCGGTGATCTGCTCGCGGAGTCTCCCCTTTTCCAACAGCACGACGGAGACAAGAATCGCGCCGGTCAGAAGGATCCCCAAAACACTCAGTCCAAGAATTTTGGTTTTGAACGACATAGACTTCTCCCTCTCAAGACACAAGTGTCACAATACCCCTCTCATAGTCAAATCTCTGCATGGGACGACATTGTTGCCGTCAGATACGAGATCTCGGATCAAAGACTCCCCACTTCTGCCATGAAAAACTAGGTTATTAGTGGAGGTGGGCAAGCTGACGACTTCAAAGAATGGGTTGTTGGGTTTCTAGTGTTTCTTTTGACCAGAAAGAGGGGTGAACGCATGGAGAATTACACCCAACCAGTGGGTGCTGGGCTGATGTCCCCCAAACCAGGGAATCAAAATAGAACCTTGTGGCGAACGTCTTTTCGCCACTCCTCAATCCATGCCCCGTGTGGCCGACTGGCATCACCAGCGTGCGGATCTGGCGATTCCACGATGGAAGAACCACAAAACGCGTGGTGCAGCTCTTGACCTACCGGTTTTGTTCCTGGAGTTCCGTAAGGGCGGCGAGCACCTCATTGTCATGCCCGGCCACTTCAACCTTTTTCCACACCTTGCGAATGATGCCCTCGGCATCGATTAGGAACGTAGACCGCTGGATGCCCATGGTCTTATTGCCAAAGCTCACCTTTTCCCGCCAGGCACCATATTTCGCGGCCACCTTGTGGGTGGTGTCCGCCAAGAGGGGGAAATTCAGATGGAACTTGTCGCGGAACTTCTCATGGCTTGTCACGTCATCCGGGCTGACACCGAGAAGCCTAGCCCCGAGCGCCGTCAGGTCGGCGGTCCGGTCGCGAAACGCACAGGCCTCGCGCGTGCAGCCAGGGGTGTCGTCGCGTGGATAGAAGTAGAGTACGACCGGCTGCCCACGCAGGGCGCTGAGTCTGATTTTGCTGCCATCGTCGGCCGGCAGGGTGAAGTCGGGGGCCTTGGTACCTGGTTCCAGCCAATTGCTCATGGTAACTCGAATTGGTTGAGGGTTGAGGAGACGGAAGACGGGTTCAAGGGTTGGGGGGACTCGGACATTCCCAATCCCAGCTTTGAATTCTAGGGGAAGAGGAAAGGAGCTTTTGTGTGTGAACGACCATTGGGGAGACGTTGTCACCCTTCTGGCCTGGGGCCCTCCCCCCTCTTCCTCCTCCATCCGATCGGATTTACAATAGAAATGGGGTTTTTCGTGGGCTTGATTGATTCCGACGTGAGGGCAAGAGAGGATTATTGTGCAGAAGAGTACCGACGTTTCCGAGACGGCCGCTGCAACTTCGACCAATCGCGCACTCCAACGTGCCTTGTTGGCCGCCCGGATCGCCGAAGAAAACCGCGGGCGCGACATCGTGGTGCTTGATCTTCGCGAGATGACCAGCATCTTCGACTATTTTGTGATCGTTTCCGGCACTAGCCGGCGTCAGCTCCACGCGATCAGCGAAGAAATCGACCGGGCCATGGCCGAGGAACTGGGTGATCGGCGTCTGGGGATCGAAGGCTACGTGGAAAGCCGTTGGATCTTGTTGGATTACGGCGACGTAGTGATTCATTTGTTTGAGCCCGAGACCCGCGATTACTACGCCCTGGAAGACCTGTGGGACCAAGCCAAGCGGGTACCGCTGCCTGGGCACGTGGCGGATTTGGCGACCACCGAACGGCCGCCCCGCAAGGGCTAGGCGACTCTTTTCCCGATCCATTCCTCCTCACTTCCAGCCCCCTCCCCTACAACCGATGAACATTCTTCTGGCACTCCAAGATCGCATTGCCCAGGCCCTCGTCGGCTTGATTGTCAATCCCCAAGAACAGCAGGAAGCTCTGGGGATGATCCGTCAGAGCCAGGACGCAAAGTTCGGCGACTATCAGGCGAATTTCGCGATGCCCCTGGGCAAGCGTCTGGGACGTCCGCCCCGGGAGGTAGCCGCGGAAGTGATTGGACGCGCTGACCTCAGCGATTTCTGTCAGACGCCCGAGATTGCCGGCCCGGGGTTCATTAACCTGCGGTTGCGCGACGACTGGATTGCCGAACGGTTGACAGCCGCCGTCTATGACGACCGGTTGGGAGTCGCTCCGGTGGCCAAACCGCGCAACTATGTGGTCGACTATTCCGCCCCGAATGTGGCCAAACCGATGCACGTGGGGCACATCCGCTCCACCGTGATCGGTGACTGTCTGGTTCGCGTGTTGCGGTTTCTGGGGCATCACGTCACCAGCGATAACCACATCGGCGACTGGGGCACCCAGTTCGGGATGATCCTGTATGGCTACAAGCATTTTCTCGATGTCGAAGCGTATCGCCAAACGCCCGTAGCCGAACTGTCGCGGTTGTATCGGCTTGTACGTCAGTTGATGGACTATCACGAAGGACGCCACCAAGTCGAGTCACTTGAGCGTAAGCTGACCGTGCAGGAAGAGGAGTTGGCCAGGGCCCGCGAAGCGGCAGCAGCAACCGGCAAGCAGGCCAAAGACGCGGCCAGGCAGGTCCGCAAACTGGAGGGCGCGGTGGCCGGCACGCGAGAAGATCTCAAAGAACTAAAGGCCAAGCTGGCCAAAGTGGACAACGATCCGACGCTTTCGCGGCTGGCCGCCGAGCATGCGTCGATCGGCGCGGCCGCTTTGGAGGAAACGGCCCGGCTACATGCCGGTGACGAGGAGAACCTGCGCCTGTGGCGTGAATTCCTCCCCTACAGTGAAGCCGAGATGGAGCGGATTTATCAGCGGTTGGGGATCTCTTTTGACTACACGCTCGGCGAGAGCTTTTATCACGACCGGCTTGGGCCGCTGGTCGAAGAGCTTCTTGCCAAAGGCCTTGCCCGGCCGAGTGACGGCGCGATTTGCCTGTTCTTCGAGGGCATCGATGTGCCGATGCTGATCCGCAAGAAGGACGGGGCCTTCCTCTACGGCACGACCGATCTGGCCACGCTCCGCTACCGGATGGAGACGTTTGGACCGGATGCGATTCTATATGTTGTCGATTTTCGCCAGGGGCTCCACTTCGAGCAGCTTTTTGCGGCCGCCCGGCAGATGGGCTACCGTGACGTGGAACTTCAGCACGTCAGCTTTGGCACGGTGTTGGGCGAAGACAACCGACCCTTCAAGACCCGTTCGGGCGATACGGTAGGCCTCGAAGGGCTTTTGGATGAAGCGGTGCGCCGCGCGGCCGAAGTGGTCAAGGCCAACGATGAGGCCAAGCCCACAGGGCCCGAGTTATCGGCCGAAGAACGCCAAAAGATCGCCGAGATTGTGGGGATCGGCGCGTTGAAATATGCCGACCTTTCGCAGAACCGAACCAGCGACTACGTGTTCAGCTATGACAAGATGCTGGCCATGAACGGCAACACGGCCACCTACATGCAATACGCTTATGCCCGGGTGCGAAGCATCTTCGCCCGGGGCCAGGTCGACATCGAGGCCTTGCGGGCTTCCGGTGCCCCGATTCTTTTGACGACGCCGGCCGAGCGGGCCTTGGGGTTGGAACTGCTCCGCTTCGGCGAGGCGATCGAATTGGTCGTGGCCGATTATCGCCCCAACCAGTTGACCAGCTACTTGTTCATCCTGGCCGACCGCTACAGCACGTTCTACGAGCAGTGCCCGGTGATCAAAGCCGAGCCGGAAGAAGTCCGCCGCAGCCGCCTGCTGCTTTGCGACCTGACCGCGCGCACAATCCGCAAGGGGCTGGAGCTTCTGGGGATCGAGGTGGTTGATCGGATGTAACCCCCCCAACTAGGCTAAAAATCCGCCCTCCTGGATTTGCCTCTTGCCATCACCCCCTTGCGGGTGACAATTCTCGAGAGGACCAATGGAAGCGAGGCGGGTCATGCGACTTTCTTCAGAACAGGTCAAACAGGGCATCCGTCATCCGGATGCGGCAGTGCGAGATGCCGCGGTGCGGTATTTTTCCCAGGCATTTAGCCAGGACCCCACGATCATGCCCGTGGTCATCCAGGCCATCGAGCAGTATGGGTGGCAACATGCGGTCTCTCCGCTGGCCTTCGGCGAGGGGCTGGTGCAGACCGAAGAGACGGTGGTCTGGCTGATCACGGAATCGCGGCGGGTGGGACGCCCCGAAGATCAAGACTGGTGCCATTATCAAGCGGGGCTACGTCATTTGCTGGCTGCCGCCGATGCCCAGTTGTTGCGCAAGTATGAGGCCGAACTCTCTCACGTCGGCCTGACCGATACCGACTTCCGTGCGGCGATTCATGACCGGATTCGGCTGCTGACAGTGAATGCGGATACCTGCTGGCGGGAACTGGAGTCGTTTGCCGAACGGGTGAAGGACAAAGAGTATCTGAGCGATGTCAATCTTGCTCCAGCGCACTATCTGATCGAAGCGATTGCTCGCGACGGAACGCCCTACGTCGCGCGGGTGCTTGAAGTACTCCAGCAGGAACTGCCGGAGGATCCGCACCACTTTCTGAACTGTTTTGTCCCGTTGGTAGTCCGCTTGGCCGGCCAACTCCGGCTGGACTGTGCTGTGCCGTCGATTACCGACAAGCTTCACGAAGAACATGACTGGCTCAATGAAGAATGCCAGCGTGCCCTGATCAAGATTGGCACCGATGACGTTGTGGCGGCGATCGTCGAGGCTTTTCCGGTCGCTCCCTGGCAGTTCCGGCTTTATGCCGCCGGGGTTTTGGCAGGGATCCATTCCGACCGGTGCGTAACGAGCAGTCTTGTGCTGCTTCGCGAGGAAAACGACGGCGACATCGCGATTGAACTGGGCCGGGCCCTGTTGTCCCACTTTGCCTACGACGCCGTGACGCCGATGCGACGGATGATCCTTGCCCGCCGCAATGAGGCCGAAATCCTGACACTTCAGGAAGAATTGATCACGGCCTGTACGTTGATGGGTGTGGATTTTCCCGAATTCCTGGAGTGGAAAGACGAGGTGGTCGATACCGCGCAGTGGCGGCGTCGCGCGTTGCGGGAACAATGGGCCACGACGGAAGAGAACATCAAGCCTCGGGAGTGAGGCGTTCCTGGGGAACCGCTTGAACCATGGGTGATCCCGACTATTGCGAAAGGAAATGTCCGATTTGCACTCGGGCGCGGCAAGGCAATCGCTTGGCTCAGTTGGTACAAGCCATTGAGTTGCTGGTGACGTTGGGTGGCTGCCCTCATGGGCGGGCGAGGCAACGGAAGTACGGTGTTCGGCCGAATCAGCCGATTCCGCCGGAATCGAAGGCCGAAGCGTAGCAGGCTTCGGAATGTCGAATGTCGAAATTCAAATGACGAAGGAAATCCGAAGAACCGAGCACGAAGGAGCCGTAGGGGTGATTCGCGACAAGGAGCTTCGGGCTTCGTTATTCTTTCGTCATTGAGTCTTCGGACCTCGTCATTCGACTTCAACGAACACCCCCTCGCCCGACGCAAGCGTGAGATGATAGAATCCGTCGGCGGCGCGAGGCAACACGACGCGCTCTCCGCGAGGCCAAGCCACGACCTTCTGGCCGGCGAGCTTCAGCTTGACGTGGGTCGTCTTCACCGCTTCCAATTCGCTCATATTGACGATCGTCAACGCGGTGGCTGAGCCGGCGGGTTTCGCAAAGCAACCGACCAGCAGCGGGTCGTCGCATTGAATCTCTTTGATCGTCGCAAAGGTTTTGAGCGGGTTGCTGAATTTCAGGTAGGGAGTGGCGTCGGTCGCGCCGTGGGCCAACGCGCCGACGCTCTTGTACTGGACGAAGGCCTCGGAAATCCGGCCGATCTCCTTGAAGACGGTCGCGACGTCGTACCAGGCGTTGGTCCGCTTTCCGTCGACGGTAATCAGCGACGGGAATTCTGGCGTGTAGCCTGCATAGGTCCAGCAAAGCAGCCCCTTGCAGCCGAACGAGAGCAGGCAGTACGACTGCCAGCGGAACTCCGCTTCCGTCGGCGTCCGTTTGCTGGGGATCCAGGCGAACGTCTGGAGGCAGCACCAGAAGGCCTTGTTATGTTCCCGGGCGGAGCGGGCGATGACATTGATCGATTCGCAATAGTCCTTATAGGTCTCCCGCTTTCCGTTGGTCCAGTTCAGCGGATAAATGTCGGTGCAGATATACGGCAGGTCGAACATCTCGCAGAACGAATCGCAGTACTTCTTGAACAACTCGGGATCGGGATCGTAATACTCGATCGCCGCGGCCGAGGCCCCGTATTTCAACTGCGCCGCGTTGGCGTACATGGGAAGCAAGTTGATGTACGGCAGCTTGCCGCCGGTCTGCTTATAGTAGGTGTTGCAGATCGCCGCCAACTCGGGATACTGGTCCGTGCCCGGTTCGTCGGTCACGTAGGTTCCGGCAAAACACGGATGGTCAAAATACTCGGCGGTGGCCTCGACGGGATTGTTGTAGGCACCGTCGCCGAGGATCAGTTCGACGCCGTGCTTGTCGCATTCCGCTAGCAGCATCTCCCGCTCCGATTCGGCCAGTGCTCCGTGGGCGATGATCCAGTCGAACCCGCCGGAACGGTAGGTCTCAATGAAGTCCTTTCCAATCGCCTCACGACGGGGACTGACCCAGGCGCCGAGGCGGATGCGGTCGCGGGTCAGATAGGCGTTGGTATACGGGGATTCGACGGCGGTTCCCAGCGCGGTTTGAATGGCCGCGTGCAACACCATGGCCGCTTCAGCACGGGTGGCCGGCTTGGGCCGGTGGTTGAGATCCACCTTGTACTTGCCAAGCGACTGAACCGCCGCGTTCCAGGCGGCATCGGCAATCGGATCGTTCGGGCGGAAGCGGTGGTCTTCACTCGCGTTGAGCAGTCTCCGCGCAACGACGAATCGAATTGCTGCCTGGGTTTTCGCCTCCAAGCCGGCGAGATCGTCCAACGGATCGTTCGTATGAGCCAAACGGTACTCGCCCGGCTCTGTGGCAACGAAGCGGGTAAAACCGCAGCGGTTCGTCTGGCAGACGGGGAGCACGACGTCGTTGCCGGTGGCACCCTTGCGACGAAAGCGGACGACCGTGGTTTCCGACGGACGGTCGATTTTCGTCGCGGGGAGCATGAAGTCCGCCTGGTCGAAGCCGTCAAAGAGGCAGCCGCCGGGAATCAGTACCCGCTGGAACGGTCCGCGAAGACAGGTTGGCTTGGAATAGTCGGGAGTGTCGACGGCCGCCGCGAGGAATTGCTGTGCTTCCTGCTCTGACGGGAAGAACCCGAGGCGGGAAATCTGATAGACGGAATCCGTTGTACTCGGATTGGTCGGGTCGAAGCGGAACGAAGTGATTGTGCCCGTCCAGTTCTTGTGGGCGAATTGCCGCATGTCGACAATCGCCGTTCGCCAGGTATTGTCGCCGACGACGGGAAACGGCGAGTAACTCTTGTCCGAGAGGGGTGTGAGCGTCTTGGTCGTGAAGAACAGGCCGGCCTGGCGGATCGGGGTCTTGTACTTGTAGCGCACGGCGAAGAACGGCCGCTGGTCCGCGGGAAACGCGTCGCTGGCGTCCATCGGAACGGTCAGCGTCAGATCGGTCCCCGTCGGAATGAGCTTTGGCAGCCCGACTTCTTCGTGAAGCTGCCCTTGTTCGAGCACGATCCGCTTCGCGTCCGGTCCGTTGTTGAAAACCCAAGCCGGCTCGCGTGCGAACAGGGAACCGGCACACCCTACGATAAACAGAACGAGGAGGAATTGTCTCATGGGCGTGTAACGGGCATGTCTGGCGTTGATGGAAACGGGAAAAAGACGACGGTTAGGGAGAATCGCATGGGGCCAAGACTCCCCATGCGCCCCCCATGTTCGTTCGGGCAAGGGACGTTGTCAAGCGCCCGGCGGCTCTGGGAATGTCGAATGTCGAAAAGCAAATGACGAAGGACACCCGAAAAACCAAGCACGAAAGGGCCATGGGTGTGGAGAACGGCAAGGAGCTTCGGACTTCATCATTCGATTCCGTCAGTCAGGGGTTCTTCAGGTTTTCAAAGTACCAATCGGGCGAGCCCTCGCTCACCCTCGCCAAGTCTACCGGATGGCCTGGCCCAATTTCTAGTTGCAGGGAAAGGTTGAATCGCAATTCGAAGAAGGGGGAGGATCCGGAAAACACGCGAGCACGAAAGAAGAGGACGTTGGGGAAAGTTGGGGAGGAACGATCGCCGTCTATCGTGCTGTTGTGGTTTCGTCAGCAAAACCGAAAAAACGTTGCGGGAACGTTTCTGACAGGGGGGGCGAGGTGCGGCGCGTCGTGGCTTCAACGCAAAGCACTCGTTGCGTCGCCAAGACGCCAAGCGGGCCGAAAGACGCAATGACCGCTCGTCGCACTCGAACTTGATCGGCCTTTCCGGTTGATGTTGCATGGCCCCGCTTCCGTCTACCTAGCATTCCAGGTTCTGATTCTTCCTGGAGCCTAGCAGATTCGAGGGCCGAATGCGAGCAAAGTTTTTGGCCAGTCTCCCGGGCAATGCGAGCCTTCCGGCCAAGCTCCCGGCGAATAGCAGAAGACGGCGAGCCCCCAGGGAACTCCCCAAGAAGGGTTTCATCACGAAAGCACGAAAACACGAAAAGGAGGGGACAGAGGGACCCAAGTTTCCAGAGCGAGGCAGGGCCAGGGCTCGTTGTGGCAGCCGTCCGGCACGCTGCGGAGGGTGTTCGCGACGGATTATGTTCGTCACAACCCATCAGGTTCTTTTTTGTCCGACCCCATCCGGGCCGTTTCCCGGGGACGTGCAAGGCCGTTTAGTGTTCGAAGAACATCTCCTTGACCTCCACACCTTCCAAGGCGGAAAGTCTGGTGGCCAACCCGCGGCAGGTGGCCACATCACCGTACATTTCCAGAAGGATCAAGCCGCGTGGGGAGCAGGCGTTGTCGGTGACGTGGTGCAGGCCGATGCGGGTCTTGATGTTGCAGCCGTATTCAGTCAATAGTTCCTGGATTCGGCCAGCCTGGGTGGCCCGATTGGTCACGTGAATGCCGAAAATCAGATGCGGTTCTTCCATGGCGGTTCTCCTTGAGAATAGGGGGGATTCCGGGAGTGGGGGAACATGCTCCGCAGTCGAGCGGCGCATGTTCCAAGAGCCTGCAAAACGTTCCTCACGTGTCCAATACTAGGGGATAAAACAGCCTCTGGCAAGCGGACTTGGGGCCCACGCCGAAATAAGTTGGGCAAATCGGAAGAAGCAAGGATGCGGAGCAGTCCTTGGGTTTTCATCCCTTCCAATGCGCGTGAGGCGTTTGCGGCTGTTTTCTGCGAAAAGGCGAGACTCTTGAAGCGAAAGTGGCACGAGAGTTGACAAGACGGCCCCTTCTTCGCTTACCCCAGATCTTTGCCCCGGAGGGCGAACCAGAGAGTCCCGGCGGCCCCGAAGGCGAAGGCCGTCATCAGATTCAATTCGGGGCTTTGCTGCCAGAGGAACGCTCCACCGAAGGCTGCAACCGACACCACAACGTCGCGGATGAGGTAGTACAGACCAAACACGCCAGCCTTGCGATCCTCGGGGGCCAAGTCCATGATGAGGGCCTTCCGCGTCGGCTCGCCAAATTCTTTCAGTCCGCGGAGCACAAACGCCGCCACGAGCATCCAGAACGAATCCGAGAAATAGAGCATCAGTGGAAAGAGCGTGAAGAAAACGAACGTCATTACCACGAAGGGCTTCTTGCGCCCACGGTCGGCCAGGTACGCCACAGGCACGTAGACGAGAACGGCCGTGGCCATCTCGATGCTTCGCAGCAGACCGAATTGAAGGGCCGTCACGGGGCCGGGGGCGCCCTCGGTGCCAACCGCCCAGACGACCACAAAGGCGTAGGGAATTTGCTCGCAGAAGCGAACCAGGATGTCGGCGATCAGAAGCTGGCGCAGGTCGCCGGTCATCGACTTCCAAAGACGAAGCGGGTTATGCTCGGCCGCAGACTTCACTCCGTCGTTCGGCGAGTCACTCTCAATGAGAAGCTGCTGGAGTACCGCCGCCACAACCGCCATCGCAAGGGCCCCGCCAAACGCCAGACGCACGCCTAGCTCTACTCCCCAGACGGCAATCAACGTCCCGCCAATCAGCGGTCCCAGCGCCATGGGCACCCTTCGCACCAGAGAATGGACCGACACGCCCATCGTGCGTTTGTTCTTGGGTAACACGCGGGCGACCAGACTCATCGTCGCCGGGAGCGAAATGGCTGTCCATGAGAGAAACAAGGCCGCCGCCAAAATCACTGCCAACCAGTGCTGCACGAAGATGACGATGATAAAACCTGCCATCGAGATCAGGTTGAACACCAGCAGTGCCTGCTTGGTCCCCAGACGGTCGGAGAGGTAGCCGCCGGGGAATGAGTAGAGAGCGCCCAGCAGGTTGTCCATGCCGTTGAGGAACCCCACGGAGATGAAGCCCCCACCCAAAGCCAGTAGATATAACGGCAGGAACTGTTCGGCCATGTGCTCCCCCATGCCGACCAGAACGACCATGCTCAGCAACCCCACGATGCTGCGACGCAGTCCAAAGAATTCGATGAACCGCCCGAGCAACGAAGGAACGCGGGGGCCGTGCAAGTCCACCATACTTCAATCATCCTGCTCCAAGACCTTGGAACATTGCTCGCAGACAAGTCGGCGACCGATCTCGAAGTCGTCGAGATTGGGAAGTGTTGTCGCAATGGGCATTGCCACCACCGTCTACGATTTCGCTTTCGCGCGCAAAGACGGCCGGCCACTCCACATCGAGGCACATCCGTTGGAACGACAAGCCTCTGTTCGCTACCGACTTCGGACCTGACGATTCCTCGTCATCTTCCGAAAACAGCGGCTTTGCCAAGTTCCGCTTCGATTTCCAGGAGTCGGTTGTACTTGGCGATCCGCTCGCTACGGCAGGCGGAGCCGGTCTTGATCTGGCCGCCCCCCATCGCCACGGCGAAGTCGGCCAGAAAGGCGTCTTCCGTCTCACCCGAGCGGTGCGACACGACGTAGCCCCAGCCCGCTTTCTGGCACATCTGGATTGCTTCAATCGTCTCGGTGACCGAGCCGATCTGATTCAGTTTGATGAGAACGGCGTTGGTGGTCTTCTCCTTGATGCCCCGGGCGATGAACTTCGTGTTGGTCACATAGATATCATCGCCGACGATCTGAATTTTGTCGCCCAAGGCGGCCGTCTGTTCGCGGAAGCCCTCCCAATCGTTTTCCGCCAATCCGTCTTCGAGGGAGATGATGTGATACTTGTCGATCCACGCTTTGTAGATTGCCGTCATTTGTGCGGCGGTCTTCTTTCCCTGACCGGACTTGGCCAGGTTGTAGGCTCCATCCTCGTAGAACGAACTGGCGGCCGGGTCCAAGGCGATGGCGATATCCTTGCCCGGTTTGTAGCCCGCCGCTTCAATGGCCTCGAGGATGACCTCGCAGGCTTCATCGTTGCTCTTGAGGTTGGGAGCGAACCCGCCTTCGTCGCCGACGCTCGTGGCATAGCCTTTCTTGTGCAAAATGCTCTTCAAGGCGTGGAAGGTCTCGGCAACGTAGCGGAGTGCCTCGGCGAAGTTCGGAGCACCGATGGGCATCGCCATGAACTCTTGGAAGTCCACGCTGTTGTCGGCGTGCTTGCCGCCGTTGAGAATGTTCATCATCGGGACAGGCAACCGCACCGCCCCGGTTCCGCCCAGATAGGCGTAAAGCGGCAGATTGGCAGCCATCGCCGCGGCGCGGGCAACCGCCATCGAGACGCCCAAGATCGCGTTGGCCCCGAGCTTGCTCTTCATGGGCGTTCCGTCCAGGTCGATCATCAGCCGGTCGATTTCGGCCTGCCGTGCGGGGTCCATGCCGACGAGCTTTGGGGCGATAACCTGATTGACATTTGCCACGGCCTTAAGCGTGCCCTTGCCGCCGTACCGCTTCTTGTCGCCATCGCGCAGTTCCAGGGCTTCGTTTTCGCCTGTTGAAGCACCCGAGGGCACGGACGCCGAAGCCACAATGCCGTTGTCCAGTGTCACGCGGACTCTTACGGTGGGATTGCCACGGGAATCAAGAATTTCCAACGCCTGAACGGCTTCAATTGTTCTCATCCTGTTCACTTTCTCCTCTCCCTTCGAGGGGTGATGGGATCGCCAACGCAAGTCCACAAAAAAAAAGCCCCCAAGCGCGTGTACCCGTGGGAGCTTAGAAGTGTATTCAACGGTTCCCACCAGGCAAGCGAAACGCCCTGGTAGGAGTCATTAGCCGAAAAATGGCGGTTCTAGGGGGACTCCATCCCCATCAGCTTGGCAGTATATTCCCCGTACAAAACGGCGTCAATGGCTTTGGCGGATCGGTATCTGAGCAGCGTTCTGGGCCGCTTCAAGCCGTGGCGTGGCGGGCTGTTGGCCACGTTTGACGCCCTTGGCCTGGAGAATCGCGGTGGCCAGGTCACGACGGGCGGCCTGGAGGGCCTCGGGGTCACGGCAGTACTGCCACCAGCTTGGGGCGATACGATCGACCACCTGTTGGACAATCGCCTTGCCGCCGTGCTTCTCCAACAGGGCGAAGTACTCGTAGTCTTCCATGCCGTCGCGGAGGTTTTTGAGCCGGATGCTGGCCACCGGACCGTCAATCCCACACGGCACGCCCGGATAGAAGAGATAGCCGCCGCCGTTGTAATGACGCGGATGGGCAAAGGCCGGGTTGAACCAGGGTTCGATCACCGTGGTCACCGTGCTCCAGTAGAGCAATCCGGTAATCCCATACTGCCGGTTGATCCAGGTCGGGAGGCGGTAGACCAACAGCGGCCGGTCGATGTGCCAATAGGGCGGGTCCTTGTCCTTGACCTCGGCGTACTGCGGATGATATGGCGGTGCCCGCTGAACGAGCGCCGTATACGACCAGACTTCATCGCCGTGTGCAAGCTTCTCGCGCACGGTGTCCCGATCGATGAAGGCCCACAGGGGACACCAGATGTCGACGGCCGGGTCGATGTCGGGCCAGGAGGCTTCGTGCGGATACGTCTGCTCAACGACAAGACACTTCAACTCGGGCGCCGCTTCGTGAACCAGTTGGCCAAGAACCAGCACCTGCTCGTAGTTTTCCCGCAGATTCGGCTCATCCCACAGATAGACATACGCCCGTTTCTCCCAGCCGTTTTGTTTGAGGTAGTCGTAGTAGGCCCGATAGTAGCGAAGGGCTTTTTCCCGCTCGGCGGGGGCGATCGTTTTGTAGTCGGCACGCCTCGTCGAACTGGGAAGCTGAGCAAACGGGGCGCGGGGAATCTCAAAATCGGTGACGTGCAGGTCGGCCATGAACTTTTCCAGCGCCGCGTGCCGCTCGGGGACAACGGTCAGCGAGCCGTCGGCGTTGACCGTCGGCAGCAAATGGGCCGGAAGCGGCGGATTGAGCCGGTGCTCGGCCATCGCTTGGCAGTAGCGGGTTTCCAACTCGCGGAACTTCTCGGAATCCCGCGGGACGTTGTACAGTCGAGCCACGCTGGAAAAACCGCCAAAATGGTTTCGATGGGTCGGGCCGTCGGGAAGCGTGAAGTCCCAGACGGTCAAGGCGACGGGAATCTCCACCGTTCCTTCCTGGGCGACCACGCGGAACACGCCCCGATACACGCCAGCCGGCGTCTCCTTGGGCACATGCACGTCGACCCAGAGCGGCTGATTCTGGCCGGCGAACACTTCAAACGGCAAGGCGTACATGTCGTGTCCCCGCATAACCAGCGGCTCGCCCCAACGCTCGCGGTGCTGGCTCAAGGGTTCGATCGGTTGGCCGGTCACCGGGTTCATGACGGGCACCAACGGATCGGGGTAAAGGCCCGGCGGTAGTTCCGCCCGAGGCGTCGACATCCGTACCCGCACGTACTCTTCCCGATAAAGGGTGACGTGCTCCTTGGCAATCTTTACGCCACCTTCGCCAACCAGGTCGGAGATTTCGGCGCGGGTGACGTGGAGATTGCCTTGCCGGGCCGCGACGACGACCTGGAACGACTCGACTTCATTACGTGCCGCGGCGATTTGTGCCGCCGCCGCCCCGCGAGGCGTTTCGTGTTGGGCGATCCGCTCCAAGGCATCAAGCACCGTCAGTCCAAGCGGCTTGTCCTCGGAAGCCCTGGCCGATAGGCAGGTGAAGGCGATCAGCAGTATTAACGCGAGAACCATCAAACGTCGCATACCCAGGACCCTTTCAGACAACGAGGGGGTGGTGGACCGCTCCCCTGCTATTGTGTGGTCCGCACAGCACGGGGTCAAGCAGGCACCCCGGCTGCGCTGCAGCTTAGGCGTCTTGCTTGCACCCCTTTGAAGCTAGCGTTTTGTTTTGGTGTTGCCCTTTCTCTTGGCAAGG
>CAZLDQ010000130.1:0-16602 GCA_964558295.1 uncultured Planctomycetaceae bacterium
ACGGGCGGAAGGCCGAACGATGATCGAACCGAATCGCCAAGGCGAAGTGTGGGTTTTTGCGGAACAGGAAGACGGCGTGCTGCACGACGTCGTGTTGGAGTTGTGCGGCAAAGCCCGGGAGCTGGCCGACCAGTTGAACGTCAAGGTCGGCGCGGTCCTCCCCGGCAGCCATGTCGAAGACCTGTCCAAGCGGCTGATCGCGCAAGGGGTCGACAATGTCTACCTCGTTGATGATCCGCGGTTAGGCCATTTCCAGACCAAACCCTATGCCCGCGTCCTCTGCAGCTTGATCGAAAAGTATCAGCCGCAGATCGTGCTCTACGGGGCTACGGCGATGGGCCGCGACCTGGCGCCGCGTGTGGCCTCGGAAGTGCGGGCCGGGATGACGGCCGACTGCACCGACCTGGAAATTGCCGACGTGGTCGATCCGCGCACGAAGATTGTGCACGAAAAACTCTTGCTCCAGATCCGGCCGGCCTTTGGCGGCAACATCATTGCCACGATCGTCAACTATGACCAGTGGCCGCAAATGGCGACGGTCCGTGAAGGCGTGATGGCCTTGAAACCGGTGAGCGAGTATCGCCAGGGCTCGGTGATCCGCGAAAAGGTTGAGCTGGACGAAACGCTCTTCGCCGTCAAGCTGATCGAGCGGCACATCGAGGAGCGCAAGGTCAACCTGAAGGGGGCGCGGGTGATCGTGGCCGGCGGCGGGGGGGGAGGAAGCCGCGACGACTTCCAGTTGATCTACGACTTGGCCGGAGCGATTGGCGGAGCGGTCGGCGCCAGCCGCGCCGCGGTCGATAGCGGGATGATTGGCAAGGAACATCAGATCGGTCAGACGGGGACGACCGTCCGCCCGGCCCTCTACATTGCCGCGGGGATCTCCGGGGCGGTGCAGCATCGGGCAGGGATGGAAGAGTCGGCGAAGATCATTGCGATTAACACGGATCGCGACGCGCCGATCTTTTCCGTGGCCCACTATGGGATCGTCGGCGATTTGAAGAAGGTGATTCCGATGATGATCCAGGCGTTGCGGGATCGGCGGAAGTAGGAGAGTACGCAGTACGCAGTACACGGTACGCAGTACGCAGTACACGGTACACGGTACGCGGTACACGGTAAGTAGTTGGTGGTTTAGCCCAGGTACTTGTGCCGGGGGTTTGGCGATGGTTCCAGAAAACGATTGGGAACCCAGTACGAGTCGGTGAAATGGCCGTCGGTTGAGACGGCGTGTTGGAACACAAATAAGAAGTCTCACGCGAGGTTACCCGTGGGGAACTACTTTCTCGATAACGACGACATCCAGTTTCTCTTCAAGCACATCGATCTGAAGGAATTGGCCCGGCTTCAGGAGGATCGGACTCCGAACGGCGCGGCGGACTACTGCCCGCTCGACGAAGAGGACGCCGTCGACAACTACCGCCGGGTCTTGGAAATCGTCGGCGAGTTGGCTGCGGAGACGCTCGCCCCGAACGCCGAAAGGATCGATCGCGAGGGAAATACGCTCAACGATGACGGCACGGTGACCTACCATCCGCTGGTGCGTGAGAACCTCGACCGGTTTGGTCAGGCCGACATGATGGGCTTCACCCTGCCGCGCAAGTATGGCGGTTTGAACTGCCCCTGCCTGATGTACACGATGGCCACGGAGATCGTCAGCCGGGCCGACTGCTCGTTCATGAACATGTTCGGGCTTCAGGGAATCGCGGAAACGATCTATGCCTTTGCCAACGACGAGATCAAAGACGAGATCCTGCCGAAGTTCGCCCACGGCAAGGTAACCGGGGCGATGGTCCTCACCGAGCCCGACGCTGGGAGCGATCTGCAGGCCGTGCGTCTGCGGGCATTCCAGGACGCGAACGGCAACTGGTATCTCAACGGGGTGAAGCGGTTCATCACCAACGGCTGCGGCGAGATCCTGTTGGTCTTGGCCCGTACCGAGCCGGAAATCAGTGATGGCCGTGGTTTGAGCCTTTTGTTGGCCGAGCGGTCGCCCAAGGTCCGTGTGCGTCACTTGGAAGAGAAGCTGGGGATTCACGGCTCGCCGACCTGTGAGTTGGTGTTCGACGACACGCCGGCTCGGCTCATCGGCGAACGGCAGCGGGGGTTGATCACCTACGTGGTGGCGTTGATGAACGGCGCCCGGGTGGGCATTGCCGCGCAGTCGCTGGGGGTGGCGGAAGCGGCATATCGTTTGGCCCGCACGTATGCCCACACGCGGCAACAGTTCGGCGGCCCGATCGAGCGGCTTCCGGCCGTGGCCGAGTTGGTCACGGACATGAAGATCCATATCGAGGCGGCGCGGGCGTTGGCCGATGAGACGGCCCGCATCTGCGACCACGAGAACAACAATCTGCGGCTCCTGGAACTCGGCGACCAGTTGAGCAAGGAGGAGGAGAAGGAGCGGAAGCAGATGGCGCGTTCGCTCAAACGGATCAACGGCATGCTCACGCCGATGAGCAAGTACTTCTGCTCGGAAATGGCCTGCTCCGTGGCCCACAATGCGATCCAGGTGTTGGGTGGCTCGGGGTACATGAAGGACTATGCGGCCGAACGGTATCTGCGCGACGCGCGAATCACGACGATCTACGAAGGGACGAGCCAGTTGCAGATCGTGGCGGCGGTGCGCGGCGTGACCTCGGGGGCGTTCGAGACCGTCGTGGCCGAACGTGAAGCCACGAAGTACGACGACCCGTTGTTGGCGGAACTGAAAGGGAAACTCCTCCAGGCCAAGGACCGGGTGGTGGAAACGATCCAGTTCGTGAAGGCGAAGTCGACCGGCTATCTTGATCTGGCCGGCCGGCGTCTGGTGGACTCGGCGATTACGGTCATCATCGGCCATCTGCTGCTTGGTCAGGGGGCGGTCAATGAGCGGAAGAAGCGGGTTGCCCGGCGGTTCATCGAAACCCGGCTGCCGGTGCTCGAGATGAATTGCCAACAGATTCTCGCCGGCGACACCGCGCCGCTGG
Source organism: uncultured Planctomycetaceae bacterium (assembly GCA_964558295.1). Lineage (GTDB taxonomy): Bacteria > Planctomycetota > Planctomycetia > Pirellulales > Thermoguttaceae > JBDKTH01. The sequence continues at coordinate 2,970 of CAZLDQ010000130.1, forward strand.
ACGAGTACGAGCTTCTGGCCGGTCCGGTGCCGGCGGCCGAGTAGCCGGGGCATCTTGCCCGACTTGGTATAATGGTGGCTGATTCCCTGCGCATCGCGGGGGAGATCTTGGGAGACAATCCCTGCGCCCGCCGTGCCGGCCTGCAATCTGTTCGAGGCTGGGGTCTGAGGCGAGACGTGAAAAGCGAGTGGAACAAAGGTCTGAGGCACCTATGGGGATGTTCACCGGTAAAGTCGGGCTGGTCATGGGAGTGGCCAACGAGCGGAGTATCGCCTGGGCGATGAGCGAGGCCTTGTTCGCGGAAGGGGCGGAACTGGCCTTCACCCATCTTCCCGGCCCGTCGAATGAACGCCGCGTTCGGCAACTGGTCGATCCGCACCATCCCCAGATCCTGCTCCCCTGCGATGTGCAGAAGGACGACGACATTGCCCACGTGTTCTCGGCCATCAAGGCGACCTACGGGAAGCTGGACTTCGTGCTCCATGCAATCGCCTTTGCTCCGCCGACCGAGTTGCGCAAGCCCTATCTCGAGGCGAGCCGCGAGGGATGGCATCTGGCGATGGACATTAGCGCGTACAGTCTGGTGGCCGTCTGTCGCGAGGCGGCCGGCTTGATGCCCGACGGTGGGGCGATTGTCACCATCAGCTATTTTGGCGGCGAGAAGGTGTTGCCAGGCTACAATCTGATGGGCGTCTGCAAAGCGGCTCTGGAGCACAGCGTGCGCTACCTGGCCTGGGATTTGGGCCGGAAGAACATCCGCGTCAACGCGATCAGCGCCGGTCCGATGCGCACGCTCAGTTCGGCCGGCATTTCCAACTTCGACGAGATGCAGGAGCACGCCGCGCGCAAGGCCTGCATGGGGCGCAACGTGGAATTCAAAGAACTGGGGACTACCGGGCTCTATCTCTTGGGCGATCTCTCCAGCGGCGTGACCGGCGAACTGCTCCACGTCGACTGCGGCTACAGCATTGTCGGGCTGTAGAAAAGGCAGAAGGAATGAGGCATGATGGAGCTGGCGCGGAGTCCTCTTTTCTCGCTACCGTCGTCCGGTTTGTGCTGCTGATCGTGTCTAATCAACCAATTCTCATCGGTGTTGCGATCGTCGAGCACGCGGGAAACGTGCTGATTGGCCAACGCCGGCCGGAGTCGCCGCTGGGCGGGTATTGGGAGTTTCCCGGGGGTAAGGTCCACGCGGGAGAAACGCCCGAGGAAGCCGCGGTGCGCGAGTGCCGCGAGGAGACTGGGCTGGAAGTCCAACTTGGGGCCAAATACCTCACGGTGCGCCATCGCTACGCGCACGGTTGGGTGGAACTCCATTTCTTTGCAGCGGTTCCACGCACGCCGTCCGACGTCCCAGCGGAGCCGTTTCGCTGGGTGCCGCGGGCGGAGCTTGGGGCTTACCCGTTTCCGCCGGCGAATGGGGCGATTCTTCGGCGGCTGTTGGGCGACGCGGACGGTACTGCATAGGCGGCGGTTTTCGGCGGCGTGTGGGGCCTCGTGTTGCCAGCATTGCCAGCGGACGGGGACGCCCCGGCCGAAGTGGGCTTTGAGCTTTAGTTTTTTCCGGTTAGATTTTGAAAAGCTTACAAACGCCTTGGCGGCGGTAAGCGCCGGCCCGAGAAGCCCCCTCCACGAATAACTGCACGCTACGGCTGAGTTTCGGGCGTACGGTTGACGAGTCGTCAGTGGTTTCGCAGGGATTGGCTTTCCATTTGCGGAACGGACCGCTCGTCCCACGCAGCCTCACGAGGAGGCTGTCCCTCCCACGTCACAAAGGAGTAGTGTGAGCATGGAGGCTCGAATCGTTCGCGTCGCCTTGCTGGCGACGGTGCTCGTGGTCTCGATGGGGGCCCAGGTCAGAACCCCCAACTTCATCGTGCAGACCGAGGATCCGCAGATGGCCAAGCAGATGGCCCAGTTGGCCGAGAAGTATCGGCACGATCTGGCAATCGCTTGGCTTGGCAAACCGCTGCCGCAATGGGGCCAGCCCTGCGTGTTGACGGCCCAAGTCGCCCCGGGCCTGGGGGCGGGGGGGGCCACGACGTTTGTCTTCGACCGCGGCGAGGTGTTCGGCTGGCGCATGACGATCCAGGGGCCGCCCGACCGAATCCTCGATTCCGTGTTGCCCCACGAGGTCACCCACATGATCTTCGCCAGCCATTTCCGGCGTCCGCTGCCCCGCTGGGCGGACGAGGGGGGGGCCAGCTTCGTCGAGCATGACAGCGAGAAGGCCAAGCATCGCCGGATGCTGATGCAGTTCTTACGGTCGAACCGCGGCATTGCCTTTCACCAGATGTTCGCGATGACCGAGTATCCGCGCGACATCATGCCGCTTTACGCCCAGGGGTTTTCCTTGGCCGAGTATCTGATCTATCTGGGGGGCCAGCGGAAGTACGTCGATTTTCTGGCCGAAGGGCTGCGGACCAATCAATGGTCGGCCACGATCCGGCGGTTCTACGGGATTGAAGATCTCGGCTCGCTGCAAAAGACCTGGCTGGCCTGGGTCGCTCAGGGGTGCCCGCCGCTGGAACCGTCCGGAACGCCTAGCCGGTCGGGGGTGTTGGTGGCCGGCGGGAAGTTGCCCCGGCCTGAGCCGAACTTGATCTACCACACCGGCCGGCAGGACGACACCGAGGCGAAGCCGGTCGTCAACTCGATCTATCAACTGGCCGACACGGGCAACACGTCCCTCCCCATCCCGGCCACGCTGCCGGAACCGACCGTGACGCAGGCCAGTCACTTGCAGCCCGTCCAGCGCCCGCAGCAGCGGATTTTGCAGGCGGGCCAATAGAGGCGGGGGAGGACGAAGGGCGAACCCCGAAGGACGAAGGAATGACCAAAGGACGAAGCACGAAACGCTCGTGCAGAAGTCCGTTGGTTTTTGACCTTCGTCCGTCTTCCGTTGCCCTGTGTCCCTACCCGCCGGCCGTGGCCAGGAGGTAGAAGCGGGTGAAGTGGAAGAAGACGGGGGCGGCGAAGCAGAGGGAGTCGATGCGGTCTAGCACGCCGCCGTGGCCGACGACTAAGGTGCCGTAGTCTTTGACGCCCCGGTCGCGTTTGATGGCCGACATCGTCAGCGAGCCGGCAGCGCCCATCAGGGCGATCACCAGGCCCATGCCGGCGGCCATCCAATAGGGAAAGGGGGTGGCCCACCAGAGAGCGGCCCCCAGGAGCATCATCGTGGCCGCCCCGCCCAACAGGCCTTCCCAGGTTTTCGTGGGGTTGATCGTGGGCACGATCACGTGTCGGCTGGGCAGTTGCGACCAGGCGTACTGGAGGACGTCGCTCAGTTGGACCATGACGATGAAATAGAACAACAGCCGCACATTGGCCCCCTCGGCGCTCTTGTGGTAGTCGAGGGTCAGCAGGGCCGGGGCGTAGCTGAGGCAGTAGACACAGATCAAAAGGCCTGCCTGGATCTTCGCACTCCGTTCGAGGAAACGCTTGGAATCGCCGGACAGGGCGATGTTGGCCGGGATCAGCAGGAAGGCGTAGACAGGGATCAGGATGCTGTAGAGGCCGTACGACTTCATCGCCACGAGGACGAACTGAAGCGGCGTGCAGAGGAAGAAGACCCAGAAGAGGGTCCGATGATCGCCGGGACGCGTGGGGGTTAAGGGGATGAACTCGCGCAGCGCCCAAAAGGCGATCAATCCGAAGAGGACGACTGTGGCGACCTGCCCCATGAGGAACGCCGCGGCCAGGATCGTGCAGAGGACCCACCAAGCCCGGACACGCATTCGGAAGGTCTCGATGATCGCTGGGTCCAGTCCGCTATCGACGCGGCGGCGCAGGGCGACGACCACGGCGCTGGCCACGCCGAGCAAGATCAGCACGCCACCGATGAAGCTGAGGGTGCGGGCGTCCCAAAACACCAGCACACCAAGCAGATGAGGGAGCAGGGGAGCCATCACGTCTTCTCTTGCCGATCCGAATGCACCGCGCACACCACGCGGGGCTCTTGGGGCATTGTAGCCTGGGGGAACGGGGATATGTCAGGGGGTCAAATGTCTTTCAGTCGCCGCACGGCGTTACGAGCCCGGAGGAGGAATTCCGACTTGGGTTCTCCGGCCTCCAGCCACATTGGTGGGCCGAAGGTGATGCAGCTCAGAAGCGGCACAGGGAGCACCTCGCCGCGGGGCAGGATGCGGTTCATGTTGTCGATATAGACGGGGATCATCTCCAGGTCGGGGCGTTTCTTGCAGAGGTAGTAGAGCCCACTCTTGAACTCCCCCACATCGGGCCCCGAGGTCCGGCCTCCTTCCGGGAAGACGATCAACGAATAGCGATGGCCGATCTCCTTGAGCATCAGGTCGACGGGGCTTTGGTGGACCTTGATGTCCTTGCGGTCGATCAGCATCGCGTTGAACACCTGGGTAGCCATGTAGCGACGGACTCGCCCGGCCGTCCAATAGTCCTTGGCGGCCACGGGCCGGGTCAACGAGCGGATTGCCGGGGGCAAGGCCGACCAGAGGACGATGGCGTCCAGGTGGCTGGTATGGTTGGCGAAATAGACCCGCTGGCAAGCGTCCGGTTGACAGTCGATCCATCGCACGCTGGCCCCGCTGAGAATCCTGGCGATTAAGGCCAGTATGGATCCGGTGAAGTTGGCTTCCATCCTCAGTATCGCCAGCCCGATGGTGCGGGAGGACGCTGGTCTCTCCCCCTGACTGCTGCCTACGATGTGTACAGGGCCCCAATTGGTCTTCTCTATGGTAGCTTGTGGGGGACCGAGAGCAAAGGCCTCTCGGGACGCCCTGATATGGGGGGTGACGTCCTCCTGAACCCATTTCCTGGCTCCTGAGGTTTGCCGGCCCAAGGCGTGCGGGGTTGACCCGTTGTTTCCGTTCCCGGTACAATCCGCCCCAGCCCCGCTGGCAGTTGGGGGGGCAATTGCCGCTGGGGTGGTCTTCGCGACGGCGCATGAACCTGGCAAAACGCGAAAGGACTCGCATGGAAGAACGTCCCGACAGGCAGCAAGACGGCCTCGAACTCCCCAGCCACTTCTCCGACACCGTGGTCCCAGCGTTGCCACGGCGAGGCTGGCTGCTGATGGGTTTGGTTCTTGCTTGCTTTTTGCCACGTGCGTGGGAAGCGGTGCACTGGGATGCGATATGTCCCGACACGATCTACTATCTAGACTGTTGCCGAGCCTTGGAAGAGGGCAATCTTCACGAGGCGTTCTCGGAGTTGAATCTCAACATCTATCCGGTGATCCTCCTGGGGCTTCGTGCAACGGGGTTGGACTGGCAGGTCACGGGGGAGTGGTTTAGCGTGTTGATGGCGACGTTGACGGTCCTGCCGTTGTTCGGCTGGATTCGCCGCCAATTCGACGATCGCGTGGCCATCGTGGCGTGCTTGCTCTACGCCTTTCATCCCAAGTTCGTGGCTTACACACCCTTGATCATTCGCGACCCAGCGTACTGGTTTCTTTTTGCCCTATCGCTTTACCTGATCTGGCGGGCAATCCTGGAAATCCGCGTCTGGCTTTTCCTGGCTGCCGGACTCGCTTTGACACTCGTGGTCCACACACGTTTCGAGGGGTGGCTCCTGCTGGTGCCCTTGCTGCTTTGGTCGGCGGCACGCTTGCGTGCGGTTCCCGGGCGGCGCCGGCAACTGGTGTTGGGAACGATGGGCACTCTGGCGGTGATCCCGTTGTCGATCGTGCTCGTCAACGTGACGTTACTTCGGGACGCGCCCTGTTGGAGCCTGGTGCGTCCGGCGCATCAGCGGGCGCTCATGGATTGGACGCGGGACATGCTTGGTTTGGGAACAGTCCGGAAGATTTCGTCCGTATCGTCCGATCCTGCCTCGGCGAGGGGAGGGGAAACCGCGCCGCCCGTCGCCCAGACGGCTCCGACGACAACGGCCGACGAAGCTCTGCTTGCTCGGCCCCTGGAAGTCTCGTCCTATCCGGTGTTGATGGAAAAGACGGCCGTGCGACTGGTCAAGATGTACTCGTATGCCTTCGGTTTCGTGGCCCTCTGTGGGGTCTGGGGGCAGCGACGGATGTACGTTCGTTTCGAGCACTTGGTTCTGCTCGGGATGAGTCTGGTTCTGTTTGGCATGGTGGCGATCCGGTTGAGTGTGACACGCATTGACTTGCGCTACTACGTCCCCATGATCTTGGTTTCGTTCCCCTGGATGGCGCTGGGAATTCTCTGGTTAAGCGATCGGTTTATCGCTCTGACGTCGCGTTGGTGCGCCTGGAATGCGTCGAAGCGCAAGGGGGTGATTGCGGCTGCGCTGGTCCTCACGATTGTATTGGGATTGCCGGAGATGAAGTTTTCGTCCGCTGCGGGGATGCAGCATCAGGCGGCGATTGGGAGTTGGATTCTTGAGCGTTTGGGGGCCGGGCGATTGGTCTATGCAAACGTGCGCGAGGTGATCCTGTTGCAATACTATTCGCACAGCCTCTTGGTGCGTTACCCCGAGCATTCTCGCAATCCGAGTCCCAGTTTGCGGCAGTTTCTCGCGTCCCAGTCTCCCGAGGTCATCATCCTTTGGACCGACGAAGGCCAATCTGCGTGGGCCGACTTTGCGCAAGAGCTTCTCCGCGACGAGGCCCTGGGCTACCGCTTGATCGCCCGCGATGAGCTGCCGCCGGAAAGCGGCGAGGTGTGTGTCTTGGTACGTCGCGACAAGCTTGGAGAGGACCGCCCCGACGACCGGTCATCGGCCAAAGCGGAGACCATTTTGCGGTAGCGCGACGGAGCTTTTCGGGCGACGTTTGGGCGGTTGCGGTCCGTCAGGGTTCGATGGGAGGGAGCGAGGTGGTCGCGGAGAGGATCTTGCCCCGCAGTCGTTCCAACCAGAGCCGACTGAACCGCGCAGGTTCGGGGAGCACCTCCTGACACGGCGTTCCGGCGCGGAGATAATATCGCAAAAAGGCCGAGGGGAGGATTCCCCATCTCTTGAGAAAACGGAGTCGGGCCGTTTTGACGTTGCGTTTCTTCGAACCGCGGACGAGGGTCGTCGTGCGTTCCCCGAAGTGATAGACCAGACTCGATCCGACCCCCCAGAACCGGCGGCACCCGAGACGCCACAACTTCATCGAAAAGTCGATATCGGAATAGAACCCGGGCGATAACTCCTCACTATACCCGCCAATCTTGTCCCACCACTTGCGGTGGATGCCGCACGGCGGCCAGGTTGCTCCCGACCAGTTGTCGCAAGCCAAGCGGCCGGCGTGAAAATCGGCGAGGAGCCGGTCTTCGGCGAAGGAATCCACGTCCGCCCCATAGTCCGCCTGGACTGCTTTCGGGCTGATGGGAGCCCGTTGAACCATCGTTCCCGAGACGTAACACATCTCCCGACTGCCGCACTCGGCGAGCCGTTGGTAGAGAAGCCGGTCCCAGCCGGGCAAGACGTACATGTCGTCGTTCAAATAGACGAGGTATTCGCCGTTACACTTCTCCGCCGCGAGATTCATGGCGCGGCAGATCCCGGCGTTCTCTGGGGTCCAGGTGTATTGGATACCCTGTTGCTTCACGTAGTCGCACGTTCCGTCGCTTCCTTCATTCACATGCAGGACGACCTCGTGCGAAAGCTCGCTGTGTTTGGCGATGCTCGAAAGGCATAGCTTCAGCATGCCCAGATTGTTCCAGGTGGGAATGATGATACTGAGTTGGGGCGATGAGGACATAACCACCTTTCAAGCTTGTCCAGGCCTAAGCGGCATGCTGGACCTCTTCGGCCAGAAGCCGGCTCATCGCGTGGTAGACCATGTCGACCGACAACTCGCGCATACAGCGTTGATGGCCATAAGGACAGGTTGCTTGCCGACAGGCGATGCAGTCCAGTTCCACCCGGAGGTCAATGGCGTGGACGGTCGGATTCGCGCTCCAGAGCGGCACGGTTGGGCCCCGCAGGGTGACGACCGGTTTGCCGAAGGCGGCGGCCACATGACGCGGCCCGCTGTCGGTGGAGACCATCAGACGGGTGCGCGCGATGCAGGCCTTGCACGTACCCAAGTCCATCGGCTGCTCGGCCATCGAAAACACACGCGGATGCCCGGCCTGCCGCACGATCTCAATCGCGGCCTGACGTTCCTTGGGGCCGCACATCACCAGGATGTCGTGCTCCCACTGCGTGGCAATTCGCCGGGCCAACTCGGCGAAGTATTCCAGCGGCCAGTTGCGTGCTGCGCCGTTGGAACTCCCCGAGTTGACGGCCACGATCCGGCCGTCGCTCCGAAGGCCGAGATTCTGCCAAACCTGATCGGCCGACTGTTGCTCAGCGTCGGTCAGCCTCAGTTCCAAACGCGGTGACTCCGGCGGGCAACCCAGCGCTTCGGCAAGGTTCAGGTAGTAATCGACCACCGGGCAGTCGGCCACGCGGCGGCCATTGCGGGGAGGGTAGAGTTTGCCGGTCAGTAGCGGGCCGCGGCCATTACGCACATAGCCGATTCGCTCCTTGCATCCACCGAGCCATGCCAAGACCGCTTGACGCAAGGAATTGGGCAGCAGCACGGCCATGTCAAACCGTTCCTGACGCAACCGGCGGACCAGAGGCCACTGGCGCACCTGCGGATCTTCTCCCCGGGGATGGAAATACCACTGTTCATCGAGCCAATCGGTTCCCGCAAGCACGTCGGCCAGGTAGGGACGCATGATCCCCACGATTCGTGCTTGCTGTCCGAAGTGCCGCCGGAGGGCACGCAATGTGGGCGTGGCCATCACCAGATCACCGAGCCAATTGGGGAGAAAGATGCAGAGGTTCATTCGTTCGTACGCCAGAGTATGGGCAAGTCCATTGGGGTCGGAGGACTGGGGTGTCTGGGCAAAAGGCCTAAAGGCAAAGGTGACGCGACATCACCTATTTTCGCCGAGGATAACCGTCTGCGAGAATCTTACCAAGAGCAGTTCGCAGTGCTCCATTTCGCCTGGCAGGAGGCGTGAAGCAGGGGCCCCGAAACGCTGAGATCATTTGTCCGGAAGGGGGGGCGTCAGGAGGAGCGAGGCCAGCCGGTCCTCCAGTTCCCGTTGCCCGGCGAGGAAATCGAGGCCGATCGTTAGGGCCCAGAGGGGCGTTGGGCCGAGGTGGTCCACGTTCAGCTTGACGAGGTCCTTGTGGGTACAGATGACGGCGGCCACGTTTTGCCCGGCAGCCCAGGCGGCCAGGGAGTCGAGTTCCCCAGGGCCGTAGGCGTGATGATCGGGGAACTCGCGGAAGGCGACCACCTGACAGCCACAGGCGGTGAGCGTGTGACGGAAACCGGCCGGATTGCCCAAACCGCAGAAGGCGGCGACCCGTTGGCCGCACAACGTCTTGAGCGGTTGTTCGTGACCGGAGGCGGCCCGCCAGGCACGCGGGGCGTGCGTCACCTCGGCCCAGGTGGCGGCCGGGGCCAGGTGGCGGACTTGCCGTTGGATCGCCTCCCGTGCGGCCGGCGTGAGGAGGTCGGCGCGTGAGAGGACGACGACCTGAGCCCGGCGAAGCCCAGCGACCGGCTCGCGGAGCGTGCCACGCGGAAAGACGTGGCCAAACCCGAACGGCTCCAGGGCGTCCAGGAGGACGAGATCCAGATCCCGGGCGAGGCGGCGGTGCTGGAAGGCGTCGTCCAACAGGAGCACTTGGGGGTTGAATTGCTGGATTGCGTGCTGGGCGGCCGCCACGCGGTCGGGATTTTGCAGGTGGGGAACGGTCGGGAGTTTCTGTTTCAACTCCCGGGCTTCGTCATTTTCCCGGCCCGCCTTGGCCCCGTAGCCCCGGCTGATCAGGGTCACGCGAAGCTGCTGCTGGCAACACCAGCGGGCGAGCCACTCGACCATCGGAGTCTTGCCGGTCCCGCCCAAGGTGAGATTCCCCACGCTGATCACCGGCACCGGCACGCGATGGATCGTCGCCCGGCCAGTGTCGAAGCGGGTGTTGCGCCAGCGGATCGCCAGGGTATAGGGGATTTCGGCCCCCCGCAGGCCAAGTCGCAAAACCGCAGCCGCGAGGCCGCGCTGTCGACCACTGACGAGTTGTCGAAACGTGGAGGGGCTAAGCAACGCGGTCTCCCGAGAACGTGATCCCATCGCCTTCCGCGGATTGTCGGTATGCAAGGGATTGTGGAAGAAGGTTCACGTGCGATCAACCCCAGCGCGCCGAGGTCGTCTACGGGCCGTTGCCAATCGCCCGCAGCCACCGGTCACACGGACGTTCTGGGGACGCGGGGGAGGTGCTGATGGGGTCACGGTTGGGCGAATTGGCGGTCGACGAGTTGTCGCACCTCGGCGAGCCACTGGCTACGCTGTTCGGGGGTGCTGAGGATGATCGGCTCGAAGTTACGACGCAGGAAATCGCGGACCCCGCACATGCCGAAGATCACCGTTTTCCAGAGATTCTCCAGGGGGTCGCCGTAGACGTTCAGCTCGATGTCGCGTGGGGTGTTCGAGGTGGTGATCACCAGTGCCCGTTTGCCGCGCAAGAGTTCGTTGATTCCGTTCGGGCCGAACTCATAGACCACGCCCTGGCGAAACACGCGATCGACCCAACCTTTGAGAATCGCCGGCGGTTGGCCCCACCAGTTGGGATGCACGATGACATACCCCTCGGCCTCGCGGACTTCGTGGCAATGCTGTTGGATAACCGGGTGGGGTTGGGCAGTCTTGGGGATTTCTTCGTGGGGGAGGACCGGGTCAAACCCTTCGGCGTAGAGGTCGTGATAGCGAACCTCGTGCCCCGCCCGTTGCAACTGTTCGATAGCCGTTTGCGCAATCGCGTGACAGAAGCTACCCTGATGTTGATGGCCGAGGATGACAAGGACTTTCATGGGTGGAGTTCCTACGGAGGCGGCAAGGAGGGGTCAGGGGTTGAAGTCTGGGGTTTCGGGGCAGAGGGCGAACAACGTGGGAAGTGGGGTTCACGCCGTTCGCCTTGCCCTGTGTTCGACAACGGGATAGGCGGCGGCGATCTCCGGAAGGATGCGAGTGGGGCGGCCGGTGGCATAGTTGACAAAGGCCCAGAGGGTTTCGGCGGTGGCCAGGAGGGCCTGGTCCGACTCGCGCACGATCTGGTAACGGCGCAGGGAGGTGGCCTTGTTCATGGAGGCCACCCAGGTCTCGACAACGATCGGCTCGCCGCGGTAGGCCGACTGGAGGTATTCGATCTTATGGGACCGCACGACCCAACCGCAGCCGGCCGCCTGATACCGCGCTGTCGACCAGCCCAGCGCCGTAGAATGGGCCACGGCGGCGTCCTGCAGCCACGCGACGTAACAGACGTTATTTGCGTGGCCGAGGACGTCGACCTCGTCGGGCGAAATCGTGTGGCGGTAGCGGTAGATCTCCGGCATCAGAACATGTCCATGTCGCAGCTTAGGCCGCCGGCGGCCGGCAGATACGTGTATCGCACATAGTCGGCGACCATCCGCTGGGCGCTGAATCGCCAGGCCAAGGTGCTGATCGAGTTCATCATCCGCTTGATCCAGTTGCGCGGCAGGCCGTCGATGTCGCGATCGTAGTAGAGCGGGACCACCTGCTTTTCGAGGGCCTCGAAGAGCGCCTCGCCGTCGCGGCGATCGGTGATCTGATCGTTGACGTGGCTGGTCCCCTTGCCGATGGCGAATCCGTTTGAACCGTCGTAGGCTTCCGCCCACCAACCGTCGAGGATCGAGAGGTTCAGCGCCCCGTTGAGCACGGCCTTTTGGCCGCTGGTGCCCGAGGCCTCCAGCGGGCGGCGTGGGTTGTTCAACCAGACGTCGACGCCTTGGATCATGTGACGGCAGACATTGATATCGTAGTCCTCGATGAACGTGATCCGGTGGGCGAACCGCGGATCGAACCGCAGATTGGCGATCTTCTGGATCAGGCGCTTGCCGGGGTCGTCGGCCGGATGGGCCTTGCCGGCAAAGATGAACTGCACCGGATGCTCGGGGTGGTTGAGCAGCGCATCGAGCCGGTTCAAGTCGCTCAGGAGCAAGTCCGCCCGCTTGTACGTGGCAAACCGCCGGGCGAAACCGATCGTGAGGATGTTCGGATCAAAGATGTTCCGTGCGGCCTCAACGGCATCGTCGCTCTCGCCGCGCCGGCGGCACTGCCGGCTGACGCGGCGGCGGACGAAGGCCAACAACTGGTTCTTCAAGGCGTGATGGGTTTCCCACAACTCGCCCGGATCGATGTCGTGGATATGCTGCCACACTTCGTACTCATGCAGCCGGTGATACCAGCCGGCCGGGAAGTGCCGATCGTAGAGGATTTGCATTTGCTGGGCAAGCCAACTGGGCGTGTGCACGCCATTGGTGATATGCCCGATGGGAATCTCCTCCTCGACGCGCCAGGGCCAGAGATGGGCCCACATCCGCCGGCTGACGTGGCCATGGAGCGAACTGACGGCGTTGGCCCGCCGCGACAGTTTCAGGCCGAGGACCGTCATGCAGAACGTCTCGTGGGGATTCTTGGGCTCGACCCGGCCGAGGCCCATCAATTGGTCAAAGGAAATCCCGAGCTCTTCACGCAGCGGACCGAGGTGCTCTTCAATCAGGCCGCCGTCGAAGCGGTCGTGTCCGGCGGGAACGGGAGTGTGGGTGGTGAAGACGGTGTGTTGGGCCACGTCGCGCAAGGCGTCGTCGAAGCTCATCCCGTCGTGCTTCATTCGTTCCCGAATTGCTTCGATCGTGGCAAAGGCGGAATGCCCTTCGTTGAGATGGTACACTCCCGGCGTGATGCCCAAGGCCCGCAGGGCACGGATTCCGCCGACCCCGGCCACCAACTCCTGGCGGATGCGGGTGCGATGGTCGCCGCCGTACAGACGGCTGGTCAGCTCGCGGTCTTCGGGGCTGTTCCCTTCGACGTCGCAGTCCAACAAATAGAGATTGACACGCCCGACCCGCATCAGCCAGACTTTGGCCAAAAGCCGTCCGGTCCGGGTTTGGATCTCCACGGTAATGGCCTTACCGTCGGGTCCCAGGGCGGGCTCCATGGGCAGGTTCTCGACCTTCGTATCGAGATACTCTTCCCGTTGCCAGCCATCGAGGTCCAGATGCTGTTTGAAATAGCCCTGGTCGTAGAACAGGCCGACGGCGACGAGTGGGACACCCAACTCACTCGCGCTCTTGATATGGTCGCCCGAGAGGACCCCTTACCCACCCGAATAGATGGGGCTCGCCTCGTGAAGCCCAAATTCCAGGGAGAAATAGGCCACCGGCTTGGAGCCGAGCACCCCGGCATGGGTGCGTGACCACAGCGGCGTTTCCGCCAGATATTCTTTGAGTCGCCGATAGGCATGATTGATGCGGCTATGGAGCACGAGTTCCGAGGCCCGCATTTCCAGCCGTTCGGGCGTGAATTCGCTGAGCAATGCGATGGGGTTATGGTCGAGCTGCCTCCAGCGGATTGGATCGAGGTCTCGAAAAAGGGTGATGACCTCGGAATGCCAGCTCCACCACAGGTTGCTGGCCAGGGCCATGCATTTTTCATAAAGTGTTGTTGCAGAAGCCCCTACGATTGTGGTGGGGCGTGTGGTTCCGGAAGCGGCTGTTTGCATTTGACTCATGGATCCGTCCTCAGTCTCAGGATCATCAATCGACCCGAAACGCTGATTATACTGGGCGGGAAAAATCGAAGCGACCCCAGTGTCTAGGCCAGGGCGTGGGGGGGTGCACGTCAGCTTTTGCGCGCAGTGGCGGTGAGCGAGAAACGTCAATAGG
>CAZLDQ010000131.1:0-16594 GCA_964558295.1 uncultured Planctomycetaceae bacterium
ACATCCTCGAACAGCACGTGCACAACATCGATGTCTGCAACTGGGTGATGGACGACCATCCGATCGAGGCCAACGGTATGGGCGGCTGCCAAGTGCGCAACCGGCCGACCGAAAGCCAGATCTTCGATCATCACGCCGTCGAGTTCACCTACAAGAACGGCGTGAAGATGTTCAGCCAATGCCGGCAGATTCCGGGCTGCTCGAACAATGTCTCCGAGGCGGCTCACGGCACCAAGGGCTGGTCGAATTGCCAAGCCAACGGCGGACCGAACTTGGAAAGCAAGAACCCCTACGATCAGGAACACATCGACCTGATCAAGGCGATTCGCGGCAACCTCAAGTACAATGAGGGTTGGTTTGGCGCCACGAGCAGCATGACGGCCGTGCTCGGCCGCATGGCCACCTACTCCGGCCAAGTAGTCAAGTGGGACGAGGCTGTGGCCAACGGCCCCAACGAGTTCCCCGAGGTCTTGGCCTGGGATGCCAATCCCAAGGTCATGCCCGGCCCGGATGGAAAGTACCCCATGCCGATCCCCGGTGTGTACAAGCCCTACTAAGCCGTGCAAGCTGCCCAGTTCGGCATGATATGGCCAATCAGGCCGGCCGCGACCCTTTCGCGGCCGGCCGTTTTTGTATCCTCCCAACTTCGTTGAAGGCAATTCCTTCCATGAGCCGATCCCTCGAATCATTGGTCGCCACGGAACTGGCCAGCTTCGATCCACGCGACCCGCAGTATGCGGTGCAAGTGGTCGATCGGTTGCTTACCTTGGGGCCACGCCTGCAGGCCAGCGACCTTCACTTGCAACCGAGCGCTGCGGGTTTGGAAGTGAAGCTTCGCATCGATGGCGTGCTGCAGACCGCGGCCCTGCTTCCGTCAGCAGTTGCCGCCAACGTAATTGCCCGACTCAAGGTGCTTTCCGAGCTGCTGACCTACCGCACGGATATCCCGCAGGAAGGACGTGTGCGCGTTGCCGGAAACGAGGTGGAAATGCGCGTGAGCACGTTCCCCACGCTGCATGGCGAACGGGCGGTTGTTCGGTTCTTTGCCGGTTCACGGCAGTACGAACGGCTTGGCGATCTTGGCCTGCCCGACGACGTGTCGGCCCGGCTCCAGCGCCTGCTGGGGGAGACCTCCGGGGCGATTCTCGTGGTCGGCCCCGCGGGCAGCGGGAAAACAACGACCGTCTATGCCTGCTTGCGCGAGCTTGCCACGCAAGGCGCGGTCCAGCGCAGTCTGATGTCGATCGAAGACCCGATCGAAGTAGCCGTGCCGGGAGTCGCCCAATCGCAAGTCAACCCACAGGCCGGTTTGGACCTGGCCACCGGCCTCCGCTTCCTCATGCGTCAGGACCCGGAGGTGATCATGGTCGGCGAGATCCGCGATCAGGCAACCGCAGAAGCCGCCTTCGGTGCATCGCTCACCGGCCACTTGCTCTTGAGCACCTTCCACGCCGGCAGCGCGGCCGAAGCGATCAGCCGGCTTTCGGACATGGGGATCGAACCCTACTTGCTTCGCAGCGGCGTGTTGGCCATTCTTTGCCAGCGCTTGGTCCGCCGTTTGTGTGCCTGTGCCCGGCCGAGCGACGAGCCCGAGGCTCGTTTGGGGCTGCCGGTCACACAAGTCCGACTTCCCGTTGGTTGTCCGGAGTGCAACGGAACCGGCTATCGTGGGCGTCTTCTCCTTGTGGAGATGCTGACTCCCGAGCGAACCGAACTGGGTCGCGCGATCCTCTCCCGCTCCGATGCAGCCGCCCTGGAGCACTTGGCCAAAGAGGCGGGCATGGTCACCCGGTGGCAACACGCTTGTGCCGCCGTCGACGCCGGATTGACCAGCCCGGCCGAGGTCCGTCGCGTCCTCGGCTTTTCTGACGGGGCAGGCTGCCACTAATCTCCTTGCAAGATACTAGATGCTGTCACGTGTGGTGTTCTAAACCTGGGTGGCATCCCGATGCAGGCGTCCCGCTTCCTGTAGCTTAGGCATCTTGCCTGAGACGCTGTAGCTTAGGCATCTTGCCTGAGGCTTTCGTAGCTCAGGCATCCTGCCTGAGACGCTGTAGCTTAAGCATCTTGCCTGAGGCCAACGCCACAACCTTCGCGGTCAGGCGGGAGGCTTAGCCTCCGCCACACAAGCGGGCTGCTCATGCTACGATTCAGGCAAGATGCCTGCCTCGGGGGCAACGAAGAAAAGAAAATTCGCCAGACTGCGAAACCCGGTGGGTGTTGCAAAGTGGCCACGCATCGACTATAGAGGAGATTGTGGGGTAGCGGTAGCTATCAGCGTTCAGCCATCGGCTTTTAGGCCTCCGGGGCGTTTTGCGGCTGGGCCGGGCAAGCCTGCGGCTCATGGCTGATAGCGGTCCGACAACAGCGAGACTCTCATCACCGTGTCGAGCACATACGCCTCTCATCCGTCGTCGATCACTCTTGAGCAGTTGACTGCCCTGAACGACGAAATCGCCGCCCTGGTGCGTGCCGGCGTGCCGCTCGAACTAGGCCTGGGCCACTTGGGGACCGACATGCCCGGTCGGTTGGGCCAGCTCAGCACGACTCTCGCGAACCGGATGAGTCGGGGCGAATCGCTCCCCGACATCCTGGCCAGCGACCCCTCTTGTTTTCCGCCCGTCTACCGTGCCATCGTCGAGACCGGCTTGCGCACCGGCTGCCTCGCCTCTGCCCTGGAGACTGTCTCCTCGACCACTCGCCGCCTGACCCATAGCCGGCAAATGGTCGTTACGAGCTTCGTTTACCCGGTGTTTGTGTTTCTTCTGGCCTGGACGCTGTTCGTCCTGTTTGTTGCGCAATATGCTCCCTGGGTTGCTCCTTATTTCCAGGAAATGTCGCCTGCGGCGGCGCGTCCGATGGTCTGGCTGGCCTCCATTGGCCATTCGGCCATCATTTGGGGGCCTCTGGTACCCGTATTCGTGATTGCTCTAGGCAGTCTATGGTGGCACCAGGCAAGTCGGGCGTCACTGGTCCAACCACACTCCAGAAGGCTCCTTTTGGAATGGATTCCGTGGATGGGCCCCATGCTCCGCTCGTTTCGCATCTCGGCGTTCGCCGACATTTTGGCGCTGTTAGTCGAGAATGAAGTGCCACTGCCCGAGGCGATCCGGCTTGCCGCGGAGGCCACCGGCGATACAAGGATGATCGATGCCTCCCAGGCCATGGCCGCTGCGCTCCAACGTGGCGAGAAGTTCAACGATGTGCATAACGAGCCCTGCCTGTTCCCTCCGCTGCTTTCCTGGTTGATGAGCGCCGGACACGAACGTTCCTCGCTGTTGCCTGGCTTGCGGCATGCGGCCGATGCCTATCACCGGCGTGCGGTGCATCAAGCCGAGACGGCCCGGGTGTTCTTGCCCGTCTTGCTGACGGTCGTGATTGGAGGCGGAGCTTTGTTGGTCTACGCCCTGATGGTTTTCGTGCCCTGGATTACTCTGCTGCATGCGTTGGCTTGATAAGGTTTCAATCGAGACAGACAAAAGATCGAACGAGACGGACGGACGAACTGATGCCAAGCGATCGTGACGCGGCAATCGACGCCGGCGACAGTCTGCTGACCGGGAAACTGACGAGCGAAGAGACCGTCCTGTTGGGCGGCCAACTCGCCCAGTTGGCCAAGTCCGGCTTGCCTCTGGCTCCTGGTTTGCGCGCGATGGCCGAGGAATTGCCCAGAGGAGCGGTCTCCCGAATGCTTCGGCAATTGGCTGTGGAGCTTGACGCGGGCCGGCGTTTGGATGTCGCCCTGGAAGTCCAAGGACCGCAGTTTCCTGTCCATCTGCGCGGCTTGATCCTGACCGGGGTACGCAGCGGCCGGCTGGGCGAGACGTTCGAGGAGTTCGTCACCATCCAACGCAACCGCATCGAACAACGCCGCAGGCTCTGGATGATCGTTGCCTATCCGTTGCTTCTCGTGCTGATGCTGCTAGGGCTGTTTGTCTTCTTCAGCATGGCGATCATGCCAATGATGACAGAAATGGTCGCCTCTCTCGAATTTCCGTCGTCTTCGTTAACGGTTTTCTTGGGTCACATGACGTCCCCGGCGGCTGCCCTTTGGGTCCTGGGCATTTCGGCCGGTTTGACGGTTGCTGCAATCCTGATAGGCGTGATGCGAGGACGAGCCGCTTGGGCTCAGGATCTCTGCTACGGGGTTCCTGTGCTTGGGCCGCTTTGGCGCTGGGGGCGACTGGCGGAGTTCTCCCGTCTGATGGGAGTGCTCCTCGAACAGCAGGTCCCACTGCCCACTGCCTTGCGATTAACCGCCGACGGCCTGGACGATCCTTCGTTAGCCGCGGGCTGCCGGCGCCTGGCGGAATTGGTCGCGGGCGGGGCTGGCCTGGCCGACGCGCTGCCCCGCGTGCGGCAGTTTCCCGCCAGCCTGCGACCGATTGTGCAATGGGGACAGCAGATTCCCGCCTTGCCCGAGGCGTTCCGGGCTGCCGCCGAGATGTATGAGGGGCGGGCTCGCAGTCAGGCTATGTTTCTCGAGGTGATCCTGTTGCCCTTGGCCCTATTGTTGGTGCTGGTCGCGGTGTCGTTCCTGATGTTTGGCGTGATACAGCCCATTGTCATGCTGATTCGCCATATGAGTTTCTGGTGATACATTCATGCTTGCGGTTCAGAGTCTTCCTTACATTCTGGGTGCGATCGGGCCGATCCTCTTGGGGATTACGCTGCTCGTTGTACTGCGCCTGCTCGATGATCCCTCCAGATCGTCCAGCGGCGATCCAGTGCATTGGCTCCTGGCCATCGGCGCCTGGGTGTTGATTGCTGCAGGAGTCTTGGCCGTGTGCGTCCTGGGGTTGGTGATCCTTCCGGTAATCGCTGCGCCGTTTGTCATCGCTATGATTTCCAACCGTCACCATCGCTTGCAACAGCAAGCCTTCCTCTGGGCATTGACCGTGGCGGCGGAACGAATGATGCCCCTGGGACCGGTGATCGAGGCTTTTGCCGAAGAACGCCGGGGCGTGATGAGCCGCCGGGCACGGCGTCTGGCTGCCATCCTTCGGGCCGGCGGTTCT
Source organism: uncultured Planctomycetaceae bacterium (assembly GCA_964558295.1). Taxonomy (GTDB): domain Bacteria; phylum Planctomycetota; class Planctomycetia; order Pirellulales; family Thermoguttaceae; genus JBDKTH01. The sequence continues at coordinate 5,019 of CAZLDQ010000131.1, forward strand.
TTGCCGCAAGGGCTGCAATTATGCCGTGGCTTGGTTTCTCCCGAAGCCCTGATGCTCATTCACATCGGCCATCAAGCCGGGGCCCTTGCGCCCGGCTTGCGCCAGGTGGCCAACAATCGCAGCAGCCAAGATGCCGTGTGGAACCAGATGGTCGGCAGAGTCGCCTATCTTTGCCTTCTCCTGTTGATGGCCGTCCTTTCCTCGGCTTTCATGGCCTTCAAGATCGCTCCGGCATTTCGGAAGATCATGGAGGATTTTGAGATGCCGCTGACTGCTCTGACTCAGGGGATGAGCAGCATGGTGGTCGCCAGCGGGGGGCTGATGGTTTGGGCGGGATTGCTGCTGTTCCTCGTGCTGCTCTACGCGATTCTCCGATACATTGGTTGGATTCGCTTTGATCTGCCCGGGACGGCTTGGCTCTCGCGGCGTCTGGAGACTGCCTGGATTCTGGATGCCCTGGCCCTTATCGCTCAGCAACAGCGCCCGCTGCCGGAAGGAATCGCCACCTTGGCCCGATCCTATCCGCGCTGGTCGGTGCGCCGACGTTTGGCCAAGGTGAGTCAGGATCTCCAGCAGGGGGGGGACTGGGGTGAAAGCCTCGTCCGGCACAAACTGCTCCAACCGGCTGACCTGGCCGTTCTGCAATCCGCCCAGCGGCTCGGAAATTTTCCCTGGGCACTCAAGGAGATGGCCGACAGCAACCGGCGTCGCATGGCCTATCGGGCGCAGAGGCTGCTAAGTGTCCTCTTTCCGCTGGCGATCCTGGCCTTCGGCGTCTGGGTGGCGGCGTTCGTCATTGGGTATTTTCTCCCCTTGTGCGAGTTGATTCAGCGATGCGTTTAGAAACGAAGCAATGATGATGCAACGTCGTGGGATGACCGTACTGGAACTCATCGTGGCCGGCGTCATTTTGTTGACGCTGCTGACTCTCTGCCTGCAAGTCGTCGAGGGCGTCGGCCAACAGCATCGCGCGATCCAGCATCGCCAGTTGGCCGTTGAGGAGACGGCCAACCTGATGGAGCGGCTCATGGCCGATTCCTGGGACCATCTGACCCCAGAGCTCGCCAAGCAATGCCAGCTATCACCGGAACTTCAACAAACCATGCCGGAAGCCCGACTGGAGATCGTCATCGATCCGGTTTCTGAAGATCCCGACGCCAAGCGAATCCAAATCACGATCTCCTGGCCTCGTGGCCCGGAGCAACCCGATCAACACGTCGACCTGATAGCCTGGAAGTATCGTCAACCGATAAAAAAATGAACGTGTCGGGTAGGCCGAGCTTGCGAAGCCCGCTGCCCCAACGTGTGGTGTAGGCGTTCCGCCTGCACGACCAACCGCCTGCACGACCAAAGGAAAACCACCCATGAAACGACGATCCGGCTTCATGCTGATTGAGCTACTGGTCGTCATTACCGTCGGCTCGGTGATGATGGGGATCGCCGTTGGCCTGTTGTACACCCTGATGCAGATGGACGGAAAGAGCCGCGAGAGCTCCCAAGATCTCGCCGGCCTCGCACGCCTTGCCGAGCAGTTTCGCGCCGATGTCCACGCGGCCTCTGCCTGGACGCCGTTAGGGCAATCGGCGCCGCAGGGTGCAGGCTATCCCGGTTGGAAGCTTCAATGCACCGGTGATTGGGAGATCGAGTATCACGCGAAGGAAGGCACCTTGTTCCGTACGGAAACCGCCGGTGGCCAGGCTCGCAGCCGGGAGTCCTATCATCTCCCTGCCGGGGCTGTCGCCGCGATTCAATCGCCGGAGCCCGCTGCGGTTCCCGGCCTCCTTCGCCTCGATATCGTGTCGGATAAGAGTCTGCCGGTCAAAGCAGGCGTACGTCCACGAAGGATCGAGGCCGTGTTGGGGATGAACCACCGCTATAGCCAATCGCCGGGCATAAGGAACCGATGATACCAATGGTTGGACAGAAGCAATCGTTCTGCGTGAAGCCGGCTCGCCAGGGTGCTGCCGTGATTGTGGCCATCGTGTGTCTTGCCGTGGCCTCCGTGGTTTTTCTGGCACTGTTGCGAACCATCATCGCCCAGCGGGAGACCGTCCAGACCGAAGCCTGGCGAGTCCAGGCCGCTTGGCTAGCCGAATCGGGCTTGGAACGAGCAGTAGCTCGGCTGGCCAAGGATCGCCGATATTCCGGCGAAACCTGGACGATTCCCGCCGAGTTGCTCGACACACGCAATGGAGCCGTGGTGACCATCGAGATCCAACCGGTTCCAGAAGACTCCAATGCGCGCCTGGTGCGTGTTCAAGCGGATTTCCCCAATCATCCCGAGCATCGGGCCCGACAAACCAAAGAGGCGACCGTGCCTCTACGTCCCGCATCATGAATCCCAAACCTTCACCGCCGCTGCCAATCGAATCAGGAGAACGACCGATCATGAAAACACGTCACACGCGGGGATTCACCCTCGTCGAACTCTTGGTGGTGATCGCCATCATCGGAATCCTGATCGCCTTATTGCTTCCCGCCGTTCAATCCGCTCGGGAAGCGGCGCGCCGCGCTCAGTGTGCCAATAACCTCACGCAGATTGGCTTGGCTCTGCAAAACTACGAGTCGGCCCACGAAATGCTCCCCCCGGGCGTGGTCAACCCCGATGGCCCGATTCGCAATGAGCAGGCCGGCTATCACATGAGCTGGCTGGTGCAGATCCTGCCTTATGTTGAGGAATCCGTCACCTTTCGGCATGTTGACTTCACACGCAGCGTGTATGACCAGAAGAACGGGGCAGTTCGCGTGATCCAGATCGGGGACTTTCAGTGTCCCTCCGAAGCCCGTCGAAGCGAACTCCTTGTGCGTTTGGCTCCGGACGGTGATCCGTCTCGTCCTGACAGTGGTCCGCCCCTTGAGGGGAGCCCTCAGGGACAGATGGAGTCTATGTCAGGTTTGGGCCCGGTCAGTACCGTCGTGGCAACGAGCAGCTACGCGGCTTGCCACCATGACGTCGAAGCGCCGATCGACTCAGACAACCATGGCGTCTTCTTCCTCAATAGCCACGTTTGTCGCCGCGATATTCCCGATGGAACCGCACATACGATTTATGTTGGTGAAAGACTGATGACCCCCGACGATCTCGGTTGGATGTCGGGCACCCGGGCCACGCTGCGCAACACGGGTACGGCGATCAATGTGACGGACGCACGCAAGGACACAAGCTCCTGGCAAGCCGTGCCTGCTGGGCCGGCCGAAGAGGAGTCTAAGGCGTCCAACAACACGAAGAATGCGAAACTCGCCGTGGGCGGATTCGGTTCCAATCATACGGGCGTTTCGAACTTCCTCTTTGGCGACGGCGCGGTTCGGGCTATTGCCGAAGTAATCGACATGGGCCTCTATCAGCAGTTGGGACATCGAGCGGATGGGAGACTCCTCAAACAACACACCTTCTGATAAGGCCGGTCCGGCACCGCGCGCCGTCCGTTCCCGAGCCGCGTGGTCGCTGGCTTCGCTCGTGTTGTTGATGACCCTGGGGGCCATCGTCACGGCCGCACTTCGCGCAGGAGCAGTTCAGGGGGGCCGCCTAGACGACGAACTCGAACTCCTCGCCGGGGCCACCGGGATCGGCTTCATGATTGGCGCGATTCTCGGAGTGGTCATTGGCATCGCACGCCACGGGAACATCGGAGGCGCCTTTTTGGGGCTCGTGGCAGGCATGGGCTTTGGCACCGTCGGCGCTGCACTCTGCGCGCTGCCGGCTAGTATGCCCGTCGTACTGATTGGTTCCGTCGTCCTCGTCGGAGTCGCCGTGGCGATGCGATATTTCTCCTGGCCGAGGGGAGAGGAGGCCTGTTACGAGACGCCATTTCCCCAAGAGGCTGTCTCAGAATCCACCCCCCCTCCGGCAGATGGTTAAGGTGAGGGGCGTGGCCCTGGATTGGGCTATCGACAGGCTCCTTGGTTCCCCTTCCTTTTCCTCTAGAAATTGGGCCAGCGGTTTTGCTAAGCTCAAAACCGGCTGAGACACCTGCCTTCCGAATCGAGAGCCCCAGCGTGTGGGGGGGTAACCTGATGGGGTTTGGCGAACAAATCCTGTAGGGAACGCCCTCCCTGGCGTTCGGGAAAGCGCCCGGCCAACAGGAGCAAGACCCATGAAGCTCAAACAAACCGGCCCCCACGTTCCCGCGTTCCTTCCTGGGAACGCTCATGAACGAGCCCAATCGCCACCCCCGCATCCCCCGATAGAGACTTTCCCCAGCGAAAGCTACAAGCTGTTGACGAAAAAGGAGTGCCCATCGTAACACGGCCGCAACCGAAGACTTCCAGGGGAGGCAGTAGTCAGGGAAGTTTGGGCGACAATCCTCTTCCCCCTGCCCCCTTCAATCGGTGGAGGGACGGAATGCTCGCGCAACGCTTGACGTTAGGAACATAGAGAATGGGGGGGGTGTCCTGTGCCGTTTGCCCAGGCTTGCTAAACCTCCCGTGTTCCATGGCCTCCCGACCGGTGAACAGAGATAGTATGATAAGTGATTTCACGCACTGAAGTGTCGCTGTCCGTACGATGATTGTCCTGAATGTCGAGGGAATTCGAAAGCATTTTGGGCCCGAGCCCGTTCTGGATGGGGTGACGTTCAGCGTTCATTCCGGGGAACGGATCGGTCTGGTTGGCCCGAATGGCACCGGCAAGACGACCTTGCTGCGGATCCTCGCCGGCAAGGCAGACCCGGATGCCGGGAAGCTGGAACTCCATCCCTCGGTGACGGTGGGCTATCTGGAACAGCAGCCGCTTATCGTCCCCGGCCGTACCCTTTGGGAAGAAGCCCGCAGCGCGTTGGATCCGCTCATTGCGGTTCAGCACGAAGCCGAAGAGGTCGCCCGTCAGTTGGCCGCCACCAGGGACGAGGCCGAACATCGTCGCTTGGCCAGCCGGTTCGATTTCCTCCAGCAAGAACTCCAGCGCCACGACGCCTATAATTTGGATCACAAGATCGAGCGGGTTTTGGGCGGCCTCGGCCTCCGGGCCGACACGTTCCACCTGCCCGTCGAGTCGCTCAGCGGCGGCGAGCAGAACCGCCTGATGTTGGCCAAGCTGCTGTTGGCCGAGCCTGAGCTGCTGCTGTTGGACGAACCGTCGAACCATCTTGACATCCAGGCGACCGAGTGGCTCGAAAGCTTCCTAACCCAAACCCAGGTGGCGATCATCCTGGTCAGCCACGACCGTTACTTCCTCGACAAGGTGACGACCCACACCTTGGAGCTTTTCCACGGCACGGTGGATCGTTACACGGGCAACTTCTCCGCCTATTGGCAACAGAAGGCCGACCGTCTGCTCGTCCAGCGGCGCACCTATGAGAAACAGGTCGAGGAGATCGAAAGGACCAAGGAGTTCATCCGCAAGAACACCTATGGCCAGAAGCACGCTCAGGCCGAGGATCGCAAAAAGAAGCTCGTTCGCCTGGAAGAAGACTTGGTCGCTCCGCCTCGGGAAATCGCCGCACCGGTGATGGGGTTTCCCGAGGTCAGCCGCAGCGGTGACCTGGTGCTGCGCGCCGAGCGACTCGCCAAATCGTACGATAACCGGACTCTGTTCGAAGACGTGTCGCTCGACATCCTCCGCGGCCAGCGTTGGGGCATCCTCGGACCGAACGGTTGCGGCAAAACCACGCTCCTGCGCTGCCTGCTCGGTCAACTCGAGGCCGACGCCGGCCACGTTGCCTTGGGGCAGGGGGTGAAGGTCGGTTACTTCGACCAGCATCTCACCTCTTTGGCTGACGACACTCTGGTTGTCGACGCCGTGCGCCCCGACCACAAGGAGTTCAACGAGCAGAAACGCCGTGATCTGCTGGCCCGCTTCGGCCTGACCGGTGACACGGCCCTGCAAACGGTGGGCAAGCTCAGCGGCGGCGAACGCTGCCGCGCGGCGCTGGCCCGATTGGCCGCCTCGGACGCGAATCTCCTCGTGCTCGACGAGCCAACCAACCACCTCGACCTCTGGGCTCGCGATTCCTTGGAGCGTTCGCTGCGCGAGTTCGACGGAACGGTCCTGTTCGTCAGTCACGATCGTTACTTCGTCAATCAGGTGGCCGACCATCTGATTGTCGTCGAGCCCGGCCGGTTCCGCATCCTGGAAGGGAACTACGCCGCCTATCAAGAGTGGGTGCAAAGCGGTTTTATCCAGCCGGATGCGGAGGCGTCTAAGGCGAAAGCTGGTGCCAAGAAGCCGGCCAAACCGTCGGCCCAACCGTCTCGCAACGGATCCAAAGAGGAGCCCAAGCGAACCAAGCGGCGCTTTCCCTATCGGAAGGTCGAAGACCTGGAGCAAGATATTTTCGAACGGGAAACCCGAATCGAGGAACTCCACCAACTGCTAGCCAAGCCCGAGATCCTTCGCGACGGGGAACGGGTTCGCCAGATCAAAGCCGAGATTGCCGAGCAGCAAGAAGCCCTCGAACAGCTCTACGCCCATTGGGAAGAGGCCGTCGAACTGAACTGGTGAGATTCCTGACGCGACGCATTTCGCCGTCGTTCTGGAGCATCTGCGTCCTCGTGCCGGCCGTGTGGGCAAGGCGTCGAAACGGACGCTAAGTCGTGCCCCTCACGGTCTTTCTCGATTGACGCCCCAGCATCGCCAGATTATGCCGTTTCTGCGTTTAATGCGGACAATGCAGGTTGTGCTCCTCTTTGCGGCCGTCTTAGATTCCGGCGGCGCTAAAAAAGTTTGACGGTTTTGCCCAATCCAATTAGCATGAATTTTTACACGAGCGTTAAAGGGCAAGCTGCCGTTTTGGGCAGCGACACGTCTCGGAAGATCTCGTTTGCATCCCTGAGAGACATCCATGAGCAGGAAAGTTGGCCGATCCCGCAAGCACTCCGTCCATCATCTCTTCGGAACAGGCTCAAAAAGTCACTCAGCAACGAAGCGTCATCACAATCTTCGGATCGAACAACTCGAACGCCGCACCCTGCTCAACGCAGCCCCCGTGCTGACTCCCGCCGGCACCAACCCGTTGATCGGCACGATCGACGAGGACAACCCTCTGGTGGTGAGCCTGACCGACAGTTTTATTAACAATACGGCTGCAACGAGCACGACGATCACCGACGAGGACGCTGGCGACGAGGTGGGCGGCATCGCCCTGGTTGGTCTAACCGGCCAAGGTACCTGGGAATACTCGCTCGACGACGGCGCAACCTTCCAAGGTGTCGGAACCGTTTCGCAGACCGAATCGCTCCTCTTACCCAAGACCGCCAGACTCCGCTATACGCCTGACGGCCAAAACGGCGAAACGCCGACAATCACCTACCGTGCCTGGGACCAGTCCGATACGACCCAGGTGGCAGGCAGCAAGGTCGACACTACGATCAACGGCGACTCGACCGCCTTCAGCGCGGCCACCGATACCGCCAAGTTAATTGTCACCGCAGTGAACGACGCGCCGCAGAACACTCTTCCAACCGCGGCTCAGACCACGAACGAGGATACCAATCTCACCTTCTCGAGTGCCAACTGTATCCAGATCAGCGATGTCGACACCGGGACGAGCCCCGTTCAGGTCCGGCTGAACGTTGCCAACGGCACCGTGACCTTCAGCGAGACGGCCGGGGTGACCCATACCGGAAACGGCTCGTCCTTCGTGACCCTCAACGGCACCGTGGCCGCGATCAACCAGGCGCTCCAGGGAATGGTTTTTTCGCCGACAGCCAATTTTAGCGGCAATGCAACAATCACGATCGCGACCGACGATCTGGGAAATACGGGAAGCGACGAGAGTTCCGTCGCTACCAACATGATGACGATTACGGTCACTCCGGTCAACGATGCGCCGGTCAACAGCGTCCCCGCGAGCATAGTGACCGAAGAAGACGCCTCGTCGTTGACCTTCTCCGGTACCAACGCGATTTCGATCAGCGACGTCGATGCGGGAGATAATCCGATCAAGGTGACCTTGAGCGTCACCAATGGCACTTTGACCCTCAGCCAAACCACCGGCCTGACCTTTAGCTCGGGCGATGGAACCGCCGACTCCACGATGACCTTCACCGGCACAATCAGCGCAATCAACGCTGCTCTGGGTGGTTTGGAATACAAGCCGACAAGCAATTTCTATGGGGTGGCCACACTGACCGTGACCACCAACGATCAGGGCCAGAGCGGCGGCAGTTCCGAGGGCTTGACCGACACAGACACGGTAGCGATCACCGTGACTTCCGTGAACGACGCCCCCGTGCTCGACAATTCCGGCGCTCTCAGTCTGACTGCCATTGACGATGAGGACGACGACAACACCGGCAATACAGTTCAAGAGATCCTCGCGAGCGTTACATCCCTGGACGTGGTCACCGACACCGACAGCAACGCGCTTGAGGGGATCGCAATCTATGCGTATAGCGTGAGCAGTAGTTCGAGTTCCGCAACCCTGGGCAAATGGCAGTACTCGCTCACGGGTGCCGATGGAAGTACGGGGACCTGGACCGATTTGCCGAGCAGTGTCTCGGTGAACAGCGCCCTGTTGCTCCGCGCGCAGGATCGAGTGCGGTTTCTGCCAAATGGGAGTGGCGGTGGGACGGCGACGATCAGCTTCCGCGCTTGGGATCAGACGGGAAGCACCAGCGGCAAGCAGGGGACGAAGGTCGATGCCCAAGCCTCGGTTGGCGGGACGAGTGCCTTCAGCAGTGCCACGGAGACTGCCAGCATCACGATTGCCAGTGCGAACGACGCGCCGACTCTCGACTCCAGCGGCAATCCGGCCTTGCTGTCGATTGATCAGGATGCAACCAATGCAGAGAACACCGGTACCCTGATCTCGGCATTGATCAGTAGCGCAGGGGTGGACATGATCAAGGACGCCGATAGCAGTGCTAAGGAAGGGATTGCGGTTCTCTCGGTGGATAACACCAACGGGCGCTGGCAGTATTCGACCGATGGTACCAACTTCCAGGACTTTAGCAGCACCACCGGATCGGTCGTCGACTTAGGGACCGCTGCGCGGCTCTTGGCTAGCGATTCTTCGACCCGTATCCGTTTCGTACCGAATGCCGGTTTCAATGGTACGGTTGATTCGGGCATTTCCTTCCGAGCCTGGGATCAAACCAGCGGTTCGAATGGCGCAACGGCCGACACTTCCGTGAACGGTGCCCGCAGCGCTTTCAGTACGGGGACTGAAACCGCTTCGATCGCCGTAGGCAACGTCTCCTTTGCTGGCCGTGTCTTTGTCGACAGCAACAACAACGGCAAGTTCGACACAGGCGAATCCCCTCTCGCGTTCGTTCGTGTCAACTTGGTAGGGACCTTAACGGGCGGGGCCAACAAAGGACAGCAGATCACCCGGACGATGCTCACTGACGCCAACGGTGAGTTCCGCTTCGAAAACCTGCCCGCCGGCACGTACAGCCTGAGCGAGCAGCAGCCGGCAGGTTACACCGATGGCAAAGACTGGCGAGATGGGAGCACCGTCCAGAATGCGTCAGCCAACGATCTGTTCTCGTCCATTACTGCCAAGCCGAACGAAGGATTCACCGGCTACACGTTCGGTGAAGTCGGCTTGGCACCAGGGTATCTTCCCAAGCGGCTCCTGCTGTCAACCGCCAGCCAAGCAGGCTCGTCTGCCTGGAACGATACGATCCTTCAGATGCGGGCACGCTCGGAAGAACTGGCTGGCCATACCGACATTGCCGATGCGATCCGCAATGCCGGAAAGAGTGCCCCAGTCGTCGCGGATAAGACGTTTACTATTGCCGAGCACAGTCCGGCCGGAACCGTCGTGGGCCTGATAGGAGCCACGGATGCGGACGCGGGGCAGACGCTCAGCTATGCCATCACCGGTGGGGATGTCAACGGGGTGTTCACGATCGACGGTGCCGGCCAGTTGAAGGTTGCCAAGCCGGACTTGCTCAACTTCGAGACGACCCCCAGCTATACGCTGAACGTTCGTGTTACGGACAGCGGATCCCCCAGTCTTTCCGCGGATGCTACGTTCATCGTCAACCTGACCAATATCAATGACGCACCGACGATTGAAGATAAGACGTTTTCCATCACGGAACACAGCGCCGCGGGAACGACCGTCGGGACAATAGTGGCTGTGGATGTGGATCGGCCTGCCCAGACGCTTAGCTACGCGATCGTGGAAGGGGATGCGAACGGGGTGTTTGAGATTACCAGCAGCGGGGTGCTAAAGGTCGTCAAGCCGACTTTGTTGAACTACGAAACGAACCCCACCTTTACGCTCAAGGTTCGCGTCACCGATAACGGCTCGCCGAGCCTCTCAGATGAGGCGACGATCACCGTGAATCTGACCGATGGCAATGATCCGCCGGCGGTTACCGACGCAACCTATTCCTTGCTCGAGCATAGTCCGGTCGGGACGGTTGTTGGAACGGTGGTTGCCGCCGACGCGAATCCGTCGAACGTGACACTAACCTATGCGATCGTCGCAGGCAACACGAACGACGTGTTTGCGATCAACAGCTCCACCGGGCAGTTGACCGTGGCCAAACAGAACGAATTGGATTACGAGACGGTCACAGGGCATTCCTATAGCCTCACGATTCGTGTCACGGACAACGGTTCGCCTGCCCTGTCAGGGGAAGGGACGATTACCGTGAATCTGACCGACGGCAACGATCCGCCGACAGTGCCTGGCAATACCTTCACCCTGGCGGAGCACAGCGCCGTGGGGACTGTTGTTGGGACGGTCACGGCCAGCGATGTCTCAGGCCAGACGCTGGCTTACGCGATCGTCAGCGGCAATGCGAACGGCGTGTTCGCCATCGATAGCAGTACCGGCCAACTGACCGTGGCGAATCGCGAACTGTTCGACTACGAGACGACGACAAACCATGCCTATACCCTGAAGGTTTGCGTCACCGACAACGGGTCGCCCGCCTTGTCCCGCGAGGCGACGGTCACTGTCAACGTAACCGATGCGAACGATCCGCCGGTGGTCGAGAACCAGGAGTTCGACATTGACGAGAACAGCGCGGCGGGGACGAACGTGCATAAGGTCGCGGTTTATTCCCCCAATCTGAACGAGGAGTTCCTCTACGAGATCGTCAATCCGGCTTCGGATCTGCCGTTTGAGATTGACAGCACCGGGATGGTGAAGGTGAAAGCCGGTGGAACACTGAATTACGAGGTGAAGGATCGCTACACGTTCACCGTCAAAGTCACCGACAAGGTTGACGCTGAGCTGTCGGACACGGCCGAGATCACGGTACTGGTCAACAATGTCTCCGAGAACGCTCCGGTGATCAACGACAAGACGTTCACGATCGATGAGAACCTCGCGGTCGGGACTGACTTGGGATCGCTGGGGGCCGCCGATCCGGACGAAGATCAGACACTCACTTACTCAATCGTGAATCCTCCCGCAAACCTGCCGTTCGAGATCAATAGCAACGGCCATCTGATCGTCTCGGGAATATTAGACTACGAGACGCAAGCCACCTATACGTTCACGGTCCAAGTGACCGATCCGGACAATCTTACGGATACGGCCACGATTACGGTCAATCTGAGCGACCTCAACGATGCTCCCACCACGACCGGACTGGCCGATATCATGGTGAGCGAGGATGCGGCCAATGAGGTGATCGACCTGTTTGCCGCCTTTGCCGACCTTGAGGACGCCGAT
>CAZLDQ010000132.1:0-16580 GCA_964558295.1 uncultured Planctomycetaceae bacterium
GCAACCTGTTTTTCAGCGAACTCCAAGGCAGCCGTGTAGGCCGCGATCCGGTCATTGGACATGCTCCTCAACTCCTTTCGGACGGAACGGTACAGCCAGCTTCTCCGAATATCGGGCCCCATGGTAGCGGGATGCAGAAAAGATGTAAAGGGACGGAACTGGGAGAGTGGGAAGATTCTCGGGATAGCACGCCATGTAGTGATAGGGACGCGAACGTGTTACAATGACCCTCGGTTCCAATAGGGTCTTCCCGCCGCTGGCTTTTCTTGTCCCTTTGCCCCCCATTGCTGTGATTGAACCAACGCTGCATATCGTGCTCTATCAACCGGAGATCCCGCACAACGCGGGGGCAGTAGGCCGGACCTGTGTCGCTCTGGGGGCAAAGCTGTGGCTCGTCCGTCCGCTCGGCTTTCGCGTAGATCATCACCATTTGCGACGCGCCGGACTTGATTATTGGGAGCACCTGACGTGGGAAGTGGTTGACGACTGGGCCGCTCTTCTCAAGCGACTTCCAGAGCGTCGTCCGTGGCTACTGAGCAAAACCGCTCGCACAAGCTATACCGACGTTCGCTTCCAACCAGGCGATGTGTTGGTCTTTGGCCCAGAATCGCAGGGCCTGCCACGCAGTCTCTTGGAAGCCTCCCCCGATCGAGGACTTCGTATCCCAACCCGGCCGCAGGTGCGCAGCCTTAATCTATCGGTCAGCGTGGGGATCATTGCTTATGAGGCCGTGCGTCAGTGGCACATGGAGCCGTTTGGAATGCCAGGAGCAAGGCCTTGGGAAAGTGGGGGGGATCTGCCTGTTGCATGAGCCACAATACGATGGGGAAAACCGCTTGCCCCCTTTCCGATGGCTAAGGAGCGCGGTAGCTTACTGGTAGGGGCATCCGCGTTTCGGAGGGTCTGGCAATGTCGCACGCTAAGTGGTTTGGGGTCTGTCTGATCGTGCTGGGCAGCATGGGAACGCTGGAGCCGCAGTCAGCCTCGGCTCAGTATCCCTCTGCCCCCTCGCCAGCGGCGCTCGTCGGGCAGGTGCCCGCCGTGGCGGGGCAGCCGATGTACTACCCGGCGATCCCGATGGTTGGGGCAGCTTATGTGCCAGGCTATGTCTACCTGCCCCGCCGCGCCTATCGCGCCCCCAATCGCTTTTTGAGACCTTCGGCCGTTTTTCAGGTCGACGTGGGGGGGACTCCGGGAATAGCTCCGTCGTGGTCAACGTGGCGAGCCGGTCTCGACCAATATCCGTTACTCGGTGGCGTGGATGTGGTTCCGGCTCCCGGCCTTCCCAACGGCTACGCGCCACCGCCGTCGAATTACGCCCCCGCGCGGCAGCCGACACCCGATCCGATGCGCGCACAGCCATCGCTCGAAGCCCAGCCGCCGGCCCCCATGCTTCGTCCACCCGTTCTCAACACGCCGACAGCCGAGCCGGTGTCCCCCGAACTTGTTCCCACCCCTCCTGCCACAAGTGCGCCCACGGATTCCTAGGAGACCTGCCGCGTGAAACTGGTGATCGCCGTCATCCAGCCGACGAAACTCAACGCCGTCCGCGAGGCCTTGGAGAAGATCGAGGTCACCCGAATGACTGTGACCGATGCACAAGGCTTTGGTCAACAGCACGGCCGTACGCAGACCTATCGTGGCCAGGAGTACAAGTGCATCTTGCTGCGCAAGGTGGCTTTGGAAATCGTCGTCAACGATGATTTCCTCGAACGGACAATCGAGACAATCGTACATGTAGCCCGGACCGGACCGGAAGGAACAATCGGCGACGGCAAGATCTTCGTTGTGCCGCTGGAGGAAGCGGTTCAAGTCGCCGATGGATCGCGAGGGCCTGGGGCGGTGAACTGAGAGGGATTTGCCGAGCCAAACCGGCAACGGGTTACAGATCAAAACGCAACGCGAGTGCCCGGCTAAACGGAAGAACCTGCGTTTGTTTCACCCTGCGGGCCGCTGCCGCCCGCGATGTCGTCGGCCATTTCCGGGACGCCTGACTCATCAGTTCGCAGTGCCGGGAGACTGTGGATTTCGGTGGCGCCGGCGTCTTCCAGGAAAACCTCGTCCATTTCACGGGCGTCCACGTCGCGTCGCAGGAGGAGGTAGATTGCCGTGGCTGCGGTCCAGAGATAGCTATAGAGGAAACCGATGGCCAGCAATTTGACACACTCGACGGAGAAGCGGATCAACATCGCCCCGATCGTTCCGGCGATGCCCAATCCGCCGCCGGTCTGAATTGCGTGAATGGCCTGCCCGCCGCTCCCCCAGCTCGCCCCCCAATAGGTCAGCGAGACCACGGTCGCAGCGAACGTGGAGACCAGAATCCAGCCGAGCAGTCCAAGGACCATCGCCACGAACGTGTAGAACAAGGCGTGCAAGGGGCGGGAGAAGAGATAGCTGTAGGTCCGGCTGAGCGCATCAAAGCTGTCAATCCCTTCGGCGCTAATCACCGGCCACATCAACGGCCAGCCGAACAGCAATCCCAAGAGCAGAACGGCCACGAGAGCCCAGCCGAGCAGCATCAGCGGCCAAGCAAATGCCGCGATCAGAACGCCCACGTCGGCGCGGAGCAGCAGGCCGACTACGGCGCTCAGGAGCACGGCGGCCCCGAGAGCCAACAGAGGCATCAAAGGCGCGGCCACATAGGACGGCCACTTGGCGGCTGCCCAGCGCAGCATTGCCCCCCAGCCGATTCGCTCGCTCGCCGCCAGTTCCACGGCAGTCGTGCGTGTAATCGCAGCGCCAAAAAACGCCCACACCAAGAGTGCCCATAAGCCACAAAGCGTCAGGAAAACGACCTGGGTCAGGTTGGCGTCAGGCGTGAATAGCTCGCGCCACGGCCGGCTGAGATGTTCCCAGGACCCTAGCAGCGGTTCCCACGCCCGAACGAAGACCGGCACCCGGGCTGGTGCTGCGATCGTCTCGCGGAGCGGCACTCCAGCTTCAGGCGTGCCGAAGGGACGGTCGGGCACCATTTCAGTCAAGGCTCGCCAAGGGCAACCTTGATAGGCCTTAAGCTGCGAGGCTACGACAGGATCACTGGAAAAAGCCATCCCGAGAAAGGCCCAACCACTGAGCGTTGCCAGGATGGCGACTGCCGCAACAACCAGAGCGCGAAAGCGAATCGCCAGTCGAAAACAGCGAACCAGGATCAGCCAGGCAAAGAGATCTGACCAGGCTACTCGCCGTACCACACTCTCATCACCCAACATGACCGCCTCCCGGGCTTGTCGTTAACAGACTGCAAGTCCCGGCATTATACGGACTTGGCCGCCGGGTGCAAGCGAAGCGGCAACCGAAGAATCACTTCCCCATTTGACCTACAAATAGAAATACTGCCTATAGGTCAAACGTGGAAGTGCCTCTTCGGTCGTCCCTAATCCTCTGACTCCCGCGGGACCCGTCCGGCACGGTCGGGCACGTCTTCCGGCTCGTAGGGAATGCCATATTTCTCGTCCAGCCACCGTCCCAGATCAATCTGCCGGCAACGAAGACTGCAGAAGGGCATCGCCTGCGTCTGCTCAGGCTCAAACGATTTGCCACAGACCGGACAACGTACCGGCGTCATTACTTGTCGCTCGATTTCGATGTGCTCTCGGTCTTGCCGCTAGCAGCCTTACTCTCGCTGGAGCTGGAACCATTATCGGCGGCGGCCGCCTTGGAATAGGTGGGACTGCGATAATCGGTGCAGTAGAAACCGGAACCTTTGAAGACCAGACCTGCTCCCGGCCCGATCAAACGCCGCAGCTTCAGGTGACCACATTTCGGGCATTTCTTCAGCGGCTCGGCCGTAATCGACTGAAATTCCTCAAAAGCGTGCTCACAGGCCTCGCAAACATAATCATAGGTCGGCATCGTCGTGCGTCCCTTAAGTCTCTTGTAATCAGTTGTACCGTAAACGTTTGGCCCAACTTCAAGGGTTCAGGGTTCGGGGCTCCGGACTTTCACTTTGAGCCGTCGTCAGTGCAACGAGGGAGTACACACCCCCTGCCTCTGAACCCTGACTCTTGAACCCGGCTTCGTCCCCCTTACGCTTCAGGCGGTCCAGAGGAAACAACCACTTGGCTCGGCCGCACAACGCGATCATGCAGTTGAAACCCATCTTGCACGACGATCGCCACCGTGTCGGCCGGCTGATCGGAGGGCAGATGAGAAATCGCCTGATGAAGGTGCGGGTTGAACGGCTCGTGGAGGGCGGGGATGCGGGTGCAATGGTGACGTTGCAGGGCCTTTTCCAACTGGTCGGCCACCATCTTGAAGCCGGCGACCAAGCTTTCAATATCCTTGGTCTTCTCCGCGGCTTCAATCGCCCGAATCGTGTTGTCCCATACCGGCAACAGGTCGTGGATCAACCCCATGGAGGCATAGCGTCGTTCCTCCTCCATCTGACGGGTAATGCGTTTGCGGTAGTTTTCCAGTTCCGCTTGGTAGCGCAGCGAGCGGTCGGTGGCTTCGTCCAACTGGGCACGCAGCGCAGCAATCTCACTGTCCCCCCCCTCCTCCACAGGCGTTTCCACCGCAGGCTCTGGAACGTCCTGGGCCTCTTCCGACGCTTGCGTCTGGGGATTCTCCGTCATCTTGTCTTGATCACGATCGTTTTCAGCCACGCTTCAACCTCCAACTGCCCCGGGCGTGTCATTCCGGATGCAATCCAAACGAATAAACGCGTTTCTGTGGCTCATTGAATCACCGCCCGTCGCAGGTTAACCCGCACAAACCGAGGTCAATTGCCACAGCCCAACCAGTCCGCACGGTCCCGGCGTTTCACCCCGCCGTCTCCGTGCCCGATTGAAAATACTCCTTGAGTTTTGTGAAGAAGCTCTTGCGTTCGGCAGACACATGGACGCTTTCCAATTCAGCCAGTTCGCGAAGGATGCGGCGGTGCTCCGCATTAAGCTTCTTGGGAACCTCGATGTAGACCTGAACGAGCAAATCGCCGCGTCCCCGATTCCGCGTCGCCGGAAGTCCACGACCACGAAGCCGGAAGACTTCACTGGTCTGGGTACCTTCGGGAATTTCCAACTGCTCTGGACCATCGAGGGTGGGAACCTCAAGAACGGCCCCCAGCGCCGCTTGGGCATAACCGATCGGGATCTGACAAATCAGGTCCTGGCCGTCGCGTTGAAACAGGGGATGCTCGCGAATGCGGATGAAGCAGTAAACGTCGCCCGGCGGTCCGCCATCGGGACTTGATTCGCCTTCTCCCTGAAGCCGCAGACGCGTCTGGTCGTCGACCCCAGCAGGAATCTTCACCTCTCGCGTCACCTTCTGCGGAACCACTCTCGCGCCACGACACTTGGGACAGGCCTCGCGAATCACACTGCCACGCCCTTGGCAAGCCGGACAGGTTGTCTGCAAGGAGAAAAACCCCGCCTGCTGGACCACTTGCCCGTGACCGCCACAGTAGCGGCACACTTCCGGTTGGGTACCGGGCTTCGCGCCGCTGCCGCCGCAAGTCTCACATCTTTGGTGCCGATCGAACTGAACTGTTTTCGTGACGCCATGCGCCACCTCCATCAGGTCCAATTCAATATCGACGCGGATATCGGCGCCGCGGCGCACGCGGCTTCCGCCTCGGCGACGTCCACCGAACAAGTCGCCAAAGAGGCTGTCGCCGAAGATGTCCCCAAACGCGCTGAAGATGTCGTTGATGTCGCGGAACTCGCGTGGTCCCGCCCCAGCTCCGGCCAACCCAGCATGTCCATAGCGGTCATAAAGAGCCCGCTTCTCGTCGTTGCTGAGGACTTCAAAGGCTTCGGCCGCCTCCTTGAATCGGGCCACCGCCTCTTCATCCCCGGGATTGCGGTCAGGGTGATACTTCAGCGCGGCTTTCCGGTATCCCTCGGCAATCTTTTCTTTGGAAGCCGACCGTTCGACCCCGAGCACTTCATAGTAGTCGCGTTTATCTGCCATCGTCGCCATGGCCAGCTAGAAGGGGTTTTGCGAAAACCCCTATTCTACCCCGAAAAGTCGAATCCCATAAGACGGGTCTTCCCGCCACATACGTTCTTCGGTCCCGCCACACACCCATGGAGGCGGAAAAACCGCTAGCACCGCTGCCAGCCCCTCGGTTGACAAGCTGGGCCACCCCGACGCCGGAGTGGCCCAGCCATAACTCGTTGGAGTCGCAAGCCCTACCGTACAACGCCTTCCCCACGAGCCCGTTCCTTGTCTTCCTTCTTCAGGTCGGTGACAAGCGTCTCGGTGGTGAGCATCAGGCCGGAAATGCTTGCGGCATTCTGCAAAGCGGTGCGCACGACCTTCAGCGGATCGATAATCCCCGCCTTGAGCATGTCGACGTATTTGCCACTATTGGCGTCGAAACCGGTGTTGACCGGCTTCTGGAGCACCTCTTCGGCAATCACGGCTCCATCCAAGCCGGAGTTGGCGCCAATCTGCTCAAGCGGCTTGCTCAGGGCACGGTACACAATGTCGACACCAATCCTCTCATCGCCACGGACACTCCCCCGAACCTTGTCGACAGCCTCACGGCAACGGAGCAGAGCCACGCCGCCGCCGGGGAGAATCCCCTCTTCGGCCGCTGCACGGGTGGCATGGAGGGCGTCTTCGACACGAGCCTTGGTCTGCTTCATCTCGGCCTCGGTCGTGCCGCCGACTTTGACCACGGCGACGCCACCGGCGAGCTTAGCCAGACGCTCCTGGTACTTTTCGCGATCGTAATCGCTGTCGGTCGACTCGATCAGCTTGCGCAACTGCTCAATCCGGGCCTTGATATCGGCACTCTTGCCGCCGCCTTCAACGATCGTTGTCTTGTCACGATCGACAGTCACCCGCTTGGCACGGCCGAGTTGCTCCAAGGTGACATTCTCCAGCTTCACACCGAGGTCCTCGCTGATCAGCGTTCCGCCAGTGAGAATGGCGATATCGCCGAGCATCGCCTTACGGCGATCGCCAAATCCGGGGGCCTTGACGGCACAGATGTTCAGCACGCCGCGAAGCTTGTTAACCACCAAGGTGGCCAGGGCCTCGCTTTCCACGTCCTCGGCGATAATCAACAGCGGCTTGGCCGTGTGGGCCACCTTTTCCAGCAGCGGCACCAGATCGCGAAGATTGCTGATCTTCTTTTCGTAGATCAGGATCAGGGCGTCCTCCAAGACGGCGTCCATCTCCGGGGTCCGGTTGATGAAGTAGGGCGACAAGTAACCCTTGTCGAACTGCATCCCTTCAACCACCTCGTAGGTGGTCTCGGCCGTTTTGCCTTCTTCGACGGTGATCACGCCGTCTTTGCCAACTTTTTCCATGGCTTCGGCCAGGAGGTTGCCGATCGCCCGGTCGTTGTTGGCGCTGATCGAACCGACGTTGGCAATCTCTTCCTTGCTCGTCACCTGCTTGGCCATTCCAGCCAAGTGGTTGACAGCCGCTTCGACGGCCTTATCGATCCCGCGCCGAATAGCGATCGGGCTCGAACCGGCCGTAATGTTGCGGAGACCTTCCCGAAAGATGGCCCGCGCCACGCCCGGCGCCGTCGTAGTGCCATCGCCGGCCACGGCGGAGGCCTTCGAGGCAACCTCGTTGACCAGCTTGGCGCCCATATTCTCGAAACGATCTTCCAGCTCGATCTCTTTGCTGACGGTCACGCCGTCTTTGGTGACGGTCGGGCCGCCGAACGATTTGTTGATGATCACATTGCGGCCGGTAGGGCCGAGCGTGACTGCGACGGCGTCGGCCAGCTTCTCGACACCTCGGAGGAGTCGACTCCGGGCCTGGTCTTCAAAAAGCAATTGTTTAGGCACGATGGCGGTTCCTTAACTGTTAATGGTTCCATACCGTCAGGCGCAACGGCCGACGGATCTGCTTACTTGATCACCTTGGCCAGGACGTCGCTTTCGCGAAGGATCTTCACTTCACGGCCATCGACTTCAATCTCACTGCCCGAATACTTGCCATAGATCACCTCGTCGCCAACCGCGACCGACATCTCGCTCCGGCTGCCGCTGTCGAGCAGTTTGCCGGGGCCCACCGCCAGGACCGTCCCGCGCTGCGGCTTTTCCTTGGCCGTGTCAGGCAGCACAATGCCACCAGCCGTGACCTGCTCCGCTTCGACGGGCTCAACGACGATGCGATCATCCAAAGGCTTCAGGTTGATATCCTTCATGGTTTAGTTCCCTCTGATGAAACGTGTGAATTGTTGGGTTGCTTGTGTACCAAAGTGGAATTGGAAATCGAGGCGTCAGAGACGTCGATGGCTTAGAAGCCACCCATGCCGCCCATACCGCCCATGCCTCCCATGCCGCCCATACCCTCGGGGCCACCGGCTGGGGCAGGCTCTTCGTCCTTCGGAACCTCGGTCACGAGGCAAGAGGTGGTCAGCAACAGAGCCGCCACACTGGCCGCATTCTGCAGGGCGGTCTTGACCACCTTGACCGGATCGATCACGCCGGCCTCGACCATGTCGCCGTAGGCATCCTTTTCTGCGTCATAACCGTCCGCCTTGCCCTTCAGGGCCTTCACGCGCGCGACGACCACAGAACCTTCCTGTCCGGCGTTTTCCGCAATCGCCCGCAACGGCACGTCAAGCACGTTTTGAACAATCTTCGCGCCGAGGGCTTCGTCACCGTTGAGTTCGAGCTTGTCGAGCGCCTTTGCACTGCGCAACAGAGCCACGCCGCCGCCGGGGACAATGCCTTCCTGCAACGCAGCCTGAGTGGCCGACTTGGCGTCGTCGATGAGGAACTTGCGTTCCTTCATTTCAGTCTCGGTCGCTGCGCCCACATAGATCTGAGCCACACCGCCGGCCAGCTTGGCCAGCCGTTCCTGGAGCTTTTCGCGATCGTAATCGCTGGTCGTCGTTTCAATCTCTTTGCGGATTTGCTCAGCGCGGCCTTCAATCGCCTCCTTGGCGCCAGCACCGCCGATGATGGTAGTGTCGTCGGCCGTCACCACCACTTTCTTTGCCGTGCCGAGATCGGAAACCTTCACGGACTCAAGCTTAATCCCCAAGTCCTTAAAGATCGCTTGAGCCCCGGTCAAGGTGGCGATGTCGCCGAGCATGGCCTTACGACGATCGCCGTAGCCGGGAGCCTTCACCGCGCAGACATTCAGGATACCGCGAAGCTTATTGACCACGAGAGTCGCGAGAGCTTCGCCTTCAATGTCCTCGGCAATGATCAGAAGCGGCTTACCCGCCTTGCTGACGGCCTCCAGCAAGGGGACGAGGCTGCGGGCATTGGAAATCTTGTCTTCGTGAACCAGGACGAGGCACTTTTCCAACTCAACGGTCTGCTCATCCTGATTGGTGACGAAATGGGGCGAGAGGAAGCCGCGGTCAAACTGCATGCCTTCAACCACTTCGACGTAGGTTTCGGCCTGCTTGCCTTCTTCCACGGTAATCACGCCGTCTTTGCCGACCTTGAGGAAGGCGTCGGCCAATACGGCGCCGATCGACGGGTCGTTGTTGCCGGCAATTGTACCGACCTGAGCGATTTCCTTCTTGCTCTTTTCATTCACGGGCGTAGCCATCTTGTCCAAGGAGGCCATGACAGCTTCGGCCGCCTTGTTAATCCCACGAGACAGTGCCATCGGATCGGCGCCGGCGGCGATCATCCGGAGGCCTTCGCGATAGATGGCTTCCGCCAAGACCGTGGCAGTTGTCGTGCCGTCGCCGGCGACGTCGTTGGTCTTGGTAGCCGCCTCCTTGACCAACTGCGCGCCAAGGTTTTCATAGACATCCTCGAGCTCAACGTCCTCGGCGACGGTGACACCATCTTTGGTCACCTTGGGGGCCCCCCACCCTTTGTCCAAAACGGCGTTGCGCCCCCGAGGCCCGAGCGTGCTGCGCACTGCCCGAGCCAACTTGCTCACGCCGGCGGCCAGCGATTGCCGTGCCGCGTCGTCATAGACCATCTGTTTTGCCACAGCGGATTCCTCCTGTTGCTGGCGAACAATCAACAACCTCGCCCGATGGCTGCACGAACAACCCCACTCGGGCGCTCATATGTCTGGGGAGTCGCGGCCTGCCACAGACCCAAGTGGCAGTCGCCGCCCTGATGTGCCCCTTTCTAATGCAAGCAGCGTGCCAAGGAAAAAGCATGCTCCGTAAGCGCTTTCCATAAAATAACTTGCGACGCATACACAACGAGCGATCCAAGGGAGGCCCAAGTGGCGTCCTTCGATCGCTCGTGCCATTTTGGCAGCCGCCGGATGAACCAACTCGGCCCCGGGAATTGCACCCGACGCCTCGTCGGCTAACGTCGCGTGTCCACTCGTCCTAGGGCACGAAATCGACGTCCGCCGTCAGTTCCTCACAGAATCGCGCCAACAGATCGGCTGCACGATCAATGTCGTCCAGCGCAATAGTCTCCACCGGGCTATGCATATAACGGTTGGGAATACTGACCAGACCGGCGGCCACGCCAGCACGGTTCACCTGAATGGAATTGGCATCGGTTGGACTGGCTCGCCCGCTGGCCGCCAACTGGTAGGGGAGCTCATGCTCCTGAGCCTTCTGGATCAGCCGCTCCACCACCTTGGGATTCATGTTCGGCCCTCGATAGACGACAGGCCCCCGTCCGAGGCGAACGTCCCCCTCTTGCTTTTTGTCGATCGTTGGGCAGTCGGTGGCATGGGTGACATCAACGGCGATTCCCACCTGGGGGTCAATCCCGAATGCACTGGTCCTGGCCCCCCGCAGCCCAATTTCTTCCTGGACTGTCGAAACGGCATAGACGGCACACTTGAGTTTTGCGGGATCGATACGCCGGAGAGCTTCGACGACCACCCACAGCCCACATTTGTCGTCCATCGCCGGAGAGGAGGCCCGACCGTTGCGCAGTTCCCGGTAGCCGAGTTCAACAGTCACCGGATCCCCCACGCGAACGAGCTGCTCGGCCTCGCTCTTACTGGCCGCCCCAATGTCGATCCAGAGATCCTTGACCTTCGGGACTTGTTTGCGTTCTTCTTCCGTGAGCAAATGGATCGGCTTGCGAGCAATCACCCCGGCAACCGGCCCCCCCGCAGACCAGACGGTCATCCGCTGGCCAATCAAGACCTGGGGGTCCCAACCACCGATTTCCTGGGCATACAGGAAGCCGTCATCGTCGATGTACTGGACGATGAGGCCAATCTGGTCGCAGTGCCCCGCCAGCATGACCCGAAACGGTGCCTCGGGGTTGCGGACGGCCATTAGGTTGCCATGCACATCTTTAGACACCCGATCGGCGAATGGAGCAACGTACTGGTGAACCACGCCCTGCAGTGTTCCCTCATAACCAGAGGCGCTGGGGGTTTCGAGGATTTGACGAAAGAAGGCAAGTGCATTGGAGTCCATCGTAAATTCCTGGGATGCCACAACGTTAGGGGGTAGAAGAACAGCACCCCCACTGGGTTAATTGAATGTGGATGTGTGCCAATTTCCCCATCTAGAGATGGGGAAAGCCGTGCGTCAATCTAGTATCAGTATCGCCACTGCAACGATTCCGGCAAGGCGAACGGCGTCGGCAGCCGGCTTGACGACCGCCAATCGACTCGCCTAGGATAACGGATTCTGCCACTTTGCCCCGAGGTTGTTCTGCAATGAAGACAGCAAAG
This sequence comes from uncultured Planctomycetaceae bacterium, assembly GCA_964558295.1. Taxonomy (GTDB): domain Bacteria; phylum Planctomycetota; class Planctomycetia; order Pirellulales; family Thermoguttaceae; genus JBDKTH01. The sequence goes on from CAZLDQ010000132.1 coordinate 11,545, forward strand.
GTCGCGATCATCGGGTTTGGAACCATCGGTTCCGGCACCGCCCGACTACTCTTGGAAAACTCCGAACGCATTGCCCGGCATGCCGGACGCCCGATCGAGCTGGTGCACGTGGTTGACAAGGACCTCCACCGGCCCCGTAATGTTTCGCTGCCGCCGGGGTTACTGACCGACGACCTTTCGAAGGTGCTCGACAATCCCGAAATCGAAGCCGTGGTTGAACTTATTGGCGGTCTGGAACCTGCCCGCACGATCGTGCTCAAGCTGCTGGAAAGCGGCAAGAACGTGATTACGGCCAACAAGGCTCTTTTGGCGGTACACGGGGCGGAGCTGTTCAACCGCGCGCGGCAGTTGGGGCGCACGATCGCCTTCGAAGCGGCGGTAGCCGGCGGCATCCCGATCATCGCCACGATCGGCCAGAGCCTGACGGCCAATCGCATCGAGTCGATCCACGCCATCCTTAACGGCACGAGCAACTTCATCCTTAGCCAGATGGAGGAACGGGATGCCGAATACAGCGTAGCGTTGGCCGAAGCACAACGGCTGGGCTATGCCGAAGCCAATCCGGCGATGGACGTCGACGGTACGGATGCGGCCCAGAAGCTCTCAATCCTGGCCCATTTGGCGTTTGGCGTGCAGGTGAACTGGAAGGACATCCCCCGCACAGGGATTGATGTAGTCGATGTGGCCGATATCCGCTGTGCCAAGGAACTTGGCTACAGTATCAAATTACTGGCTGTAGCCAACTTGGTCCCCGACGGCCTGGAACTGCATGTGTCGCCAACCTTGGTCCGGCACGGCACGCCGTTGGCCGAAGTGCGTGGAGCGTTCAACGCGATTCGCGTGGTCGGCGATGCGGTCGGTCGTGTCTTCCTCCATGGTCTGGGGGCTGGCCAGATGCCAACCGCCTCGGCCGTGGTCGCCGATGTGATCGACACGGTGGTTGGCCGCACGGCGATTACGTTCCGCGCGCTGGAGCTCTGGTCGTCGGAGCGGAAGGTCTCGGTGGTGGCCCGCAATCCGGACGATGTACCGGGCCGATTCTACCTGCGGTTCCGGGTGCAAGACACGCCGGGTGTGCTGGCCGAAATCGCCGGGGTCCTGGGGCACCACAACATTTCAATCGCTTCGGTCATCCAGCACGAGACCGAAGAGGGAAGCGATGGCATCGTGCCGCTGGTAATCATGACCCACCATGCGCCGGAAGGGGCCGTGCGCAAGGCCGTCCAGACGATCGACACCCTTGCCTGTGTGCGTCCGGGAACCGTACGGATGCGAGTACGGGACTAGGGACAGAAGGCAGAATGATGACTGCAGAAGGCAGAATGAGCCGATGAAATACGCGATTATTATCCCGGACGGTTGTGCGGACGAGCCGCAGGAGGCACTTGGCGGGAAGACGCCACTGGAGGCCGCAAGTCTGCCGGCGATGGATGCCGTGGCGACAGCGGGCATCGTCGGCCGGGCGAACAATGTGCCCGAGTCGCTACCCGCCGGGTCCGACGTGGCCAACCTGAGTCTTTTGGGGTATAGTCCCCTGGAGCACTTCACGGGCCGAGCCCCCCTGGAGGCCGCTGCCCAGGGAATTGCCCTGGGGCCGGCAGACTGGGCTGTCCGATGCAATCTGGTGACGATCGAAGACCAGATGATGCGTGACTTCACGGCCGGGCACATCTCTAGCGAAGAAGCGGCCGCCTTGCTCCGCACGCTTCAAGAGAAAATCGGTTCCGAGCGGTTGCAGTTCTATCCGGGGGTAAGCTACCGGAATCTGCTGGTTTATCGTGGAGAGGGGCAGCCGCTCCCCTTTTCGAAGGATACAAGGACGACACCCCCTCACGATCTGACAGACAAGTCAGTTCAAGACGATTACCCCCGCGGCCCGGGAAGCGATTTGCTGAACCAATTGATGGCCGATAGTGTCTCGGTGTTTGCCGACCACCCGATCAACGTCACCCGGCGACAGACGGGCAAAATGCCGGCCACGAATATCTGGCTCTGGGGTTTGGGCTGTGCCCCCAGACTCCCCTCGTTCGCCGAACGCTATGGCAAACGGGGAGCAATGATCACGGCCGTAGACCTGCTGCGGGGCTTGGCCGAGTTGCTCGGCTGGCGTCGGATCGAGGTCCCTGGAGCGACGGGGTATACCGACACGGACTATGCGGCCAAAGGACGCTATGCAGTGGAAGCATTGAAAGAGGTGGACTTGGTGTGTGTTCATGTAGAAGCTACCGATGAAGCCTCGCATGAGGGGGATGTCAGTGCCAAGGTCAAGGCGCTGGAGGCAATCGACCGACATATTGTGGGGCCGGTCTACGAGGCCTTGCAAGGTTACGGCCAGTTCCGTATCCTGGTGTCTCCCGATCACCCCACGCCGTTGCGGACGAAAACCCACAGTCATGGGTATGTGCCCTGGGCCATGGCTGGCACGGGAATCGAGGCCGACGGCCTATGCCACTATGACGATCCTACTGCCGCCCGATCGAGTCTGGTGTTTGAAGAAGGCTGGAAGTTGATGGGCCGTTTTTTGGGAGATGAGAAGGCCTGACCAGCCCCGAAGGACTTGATCCGGTTGTGGCGTTACCGCCCTGCGGTGATTAGCTTCGCGATACGCGTTCTCTTATCCTGGCGTGCGGGATGTGCCCCGCCGCCGAGCGGTGGACGGCGAGGTTCACCGGCTCGTTGATAATCCCTCGTTGAAACCTTTGTTTGAGTCTCCACTCCAATGTCGATCATTGTGCAGAAGTTTGGTGGAACGAGTGTGGCCGATAGCCAGAAGATCCTGGCGGCAGCGCGAAAGGCCATTCGTGCGCAGAAAGAAGGCCATCAAGTGGTCACGGTCGTCAGTGCAATGGGCCACAGCACGGACATGCTCGTCGATCTGGCCAAACAAATCACGGACGAGCCGCCCGCCCGGGAAATGGACATGCTCCTGTCGACCGGCGAGCAGGTCAGCGTGGCGTTGATGGCGATGGCGATCCATTCGCTGGGCCACAAGGCGATCAGCATGACTGGCGCGCAGATGGGTATCAAGACTGACAGCACGCACACGAAGGCCCGCATCCAGTCGATCGACGCCGAACGTCTGCGCCAAGCCTTGAACGACGGGTACATCGTAATCGCCGCCGGGTTCCAGGGAATCGATGACGCGTTCAACATCACCACGCTTGGCCGTGGTGGCAGCGACACGACGGCTGTCGCCTTGGCCGCCGCCTTGCACGCGGATGCTTGCGAGATCTATACCGATGTCGACGGCGTCTACACGACCGATCCGCGGATCGTCCCCGAAGCCCGCAAGATGAAGCAGATCAGCTACGCCGAAATGCTCGAACTAGCCACGGCTGGCGCTGGCGTGATGCACAATCGTTCGATCGAGTTCGCCAAGAAGTTCAATGTTCCGGTCCACGTACGCAGCAGTCTCAGCGATGGCCCGGGCACGATGATCATCGACGAACCGGAATCCGGCCTCCAGCCGGTCTGTGGCGCGGCGTTAATCAAGGATGAGGCCCGCGTCACGGTACTCGGCGTGCCCGACCGTCCGGGGGCGGCCAGCACGATCTTCTCCAAGATCGCCGCCAAGAACATCGGGATGGACATGATTATTCAAAACGTCGGCGCCAAAGGGCTGGCCGACATCTCCTTCACGGTGGTTCGCGGCGAACTGCCGGCAACGCTACGCGCGGTGGAAGAGGCGGTCAAGGAACTCGGTGCGGAAGGCTTCGACTACGACGACGACGTCTCGAAGGTCTCGGTTGTCGGCCTCGGCATGGCGACCCAAACGGGCGTAGCCGACAAGATGTTCCGAGCGCTGGCGGAGAAGGGGATCAACATCCAGATGATCACCACCAGCGAGATCAAGATCTCGGCCCTGGTTGGCCGTCAGCACGCCCAGGAAGCGTTGCGTACGGTGCACGAGGTCTTCAGGCTGCACGAAGAACCGGCGCCGTCACCCCAGTGCTGCTGCAGCAAAGCCCTCGCCGCCAACGGAAACGGCAACAACCGTGGCGAGATCATCGCCCGGCTCCAAGGGATGGAAGACCTGATCATCGAGGACATCTCGCTGGATACCACCCAGGCCCGCGTGACCTTGATGAAAGTTCCCGACACCCCGGGATTGGCGGCTCAGGTCTTCGATGAGATCGCTGAACAGGGCATCGTCGTCGACATGATCGTGCAGAGCATGGGCCGAGGCGGATATGCGAACTTGAGCTTCACGGTTCCCCAGACCGACCTCAAGAAGGCCCTCGAGACGGCCTCCCGGCTGGCACAAGGATTTGGTTCGTCGGCTCCCGGGCACTGCCCAGCGGTAGCCAAGCTTTCCGTGACAGGCATTGGCATGCGAAGCCACACCGGAGTGGCCGCCCGGCTGTTCCAGTCGTTGGCCGCGGTGGGAATCAACGTCGATATGATCAACACCAGCGAAGTTCGCGTCAACGTTGTCGTCGAAGGGAGCCAAGGCCAGAAAGCACTGGAGACCTTGAAGAAGGAATTCGCCAGCCTGATGGTTTGAAGAGACGACGCCCCAAGCGTCTTTACCCAATCCAAAGACGAGCCGTACCTTGGTGCGGCTCGTTTTTTTGTGATGCACATTCTCTGGCTGCATTCGGAAACGCAAGCGAGAGGCCTATTCTACAACCGGCCACGTTTCGAAGGCCCGTTACTCGCCCAGCACGTCGTTGAGGACTTCCTCGTTGACATAGATTGGCAGGATCGGCTGGCAGGTGACGGCCACGGCAATCGCATCCGAGGGTCGCGCATCGATCTCGATCAGCTCGCCATTGTGCCGCACACGGAGCTTGGCGTAATAGGTATGATCTTTAAGCTCGCTGATCACCACATCCTGCAACTCGCCCCCCATATTTTCGATCACATTGCAGATTAAATCGTGCGTCAACGGCCGAGGCGACGGAAAGCCCTTCACGCGACGGTCGATACTCGTGGCCTCGAAGATGCCGATGAGGATAGGAAACGTACGATTCCCATCGACCTCCTTCAGGTAGATCACCTGTTGGTCGTTGATCTCGCTGATGATGATCCGCGAC
>CAZLDQ010000133.1:0-16391 GCA_964558295.1 uncultured Planctomycetaceae bacterium
GATTCCAGGCGACCGGGCCGCGCTGAGTGGCGGAGACAGCCACCTCCCAGCGCGACCACGGCCACCAGGCAACACGCAACGCGCCGTTCATCAAGCCGCCTCCGGCGTTGCCCTGACGGCTGCCAGGTGCCGGTAGACCGATCTGTACACATCGCTCGTCCTCAATCGCGGATGCGTGGCGAGTTGGCCAACCATCGGCACCAGGAGTTGCTGAACCATGAGCTGGGTCATGTTCAGCCGGCCATCGCCTAGCCGGTCCTCGATGCTTGCCAGGCTGGGTTCAAGCCGCGTGATTTCGCTCCAACTGGGGGTTCGGTTCATCTTGGATGCTCCGTGTTATGTGGACTGTCGTTGCCGATTCGCAGATTGCAGTTCGTCGGGCAGGCGGGTTTTCGCCAACAGCCGATTGAGGTGGATGCCTCGACCTTGGCAGGCCTCCTGAAGCACGGTCGTGAAATATGCTCCTCGCTTGTCGACCGGCCCGTCGTGATGGCGGATCGCCTCCAATCCGCCGTCGATGATCGCCTCGGGCAGTCTTCCGGCAAGATGGAGAAAGCCGACCTTTAGGAGGAATTCACGATCGTCCGGCCTAAGCGGCGTCGGGAACGCCGGCTCGTGGCCGCTTGAAAACTTCCGCGTGCAGAACTCGCGCACGCGCTCGCGCGTTTCTTGAGTCCAAGAATCTATCTGGTCGTCTCGTCTCGTCTCGTCTCGTCTTCAAGCGCGGGAGCGGGGGTGGGAGCGGGTGCGGGAGCGGGTGCGGGAGCGGGTGCGGGAGCGGGAGTGCAGCCGTTTGCCATTGGTTTGCTATCAGCTACATAGCAAGCGTCGCCGCTTGCCATCGGTTTGCTATCCATTGGATGGCAAGCGGCGTCGTTTGTCATCGGCTTGTGATCGTCCGCCCACCGGCTCCTCGCCCCCTTCCGGCCTGCTTCTGCCCTCGCCTCGGACAGCGTCTGCCCCTTTGCCTGTCTCTGAGCTTCCCGTGCCATCCTCTTCTGGACGTAATCTGGAGCGTGATCGTACAAGTCGTGAATCTGGTAGCGTTCTGGTTCGCCGGGGACCTCTTCAAGAAAACCCGGTCTGCCCGGCCCCCCGCATTCCAGGAGGGCCTTGCAGAGTTTGCCCGGCTCGCCCGGGTACTCCGCGGCCGCTTCGACCGTCGCAGAGTCTCCGATGACTGGATTGCCGCATTCATAGGCACATTCCCACAGCAGTTCGAGGTAGCCGCGTGCGTGCGGTCGTGGTTCGCCAAGCAATCGCACGAGGAGGCGAAACTTTGGATGCTTGTCCAGACCAGGCCGGCCCATGTTGCTCTGTCTCCTACTGCTGGCCGCGTTCCGCTCGCCGATGCAATCCGCGGCCGCTCCTCGGTCGTGACGAACTACCGAGGATTGTGCTATCAAGTTGCTGACGATCAATGAGGATCTTCCCTTTGACCGGACGAAACGCCGTCAGGGCACCGCGTTCCAGCATGCGACGGATGGAATCTTCGGATAGCTCTGTGTACATGGCCGCGGCCTTGACACTCAAAAAGCGGGCTGGGGGCGTCGCGTGGGACCTCTTCTTCCCTTCGCGCCACCTTTGCTGACGCATATTCCTTTTCTGTCTGGCCTTCACGCCGGTTGCCAACCACTCCGACGCGTTCGGAATGAACAGATCTTCGCTGTGAATCTCAAGGAGCCCCTCGGCTACAATCGCGGCCCAAAACTTCTCGTCGCCTCCGATGATCTCGCGAAGATCGCCAAGGGTGAGTCGCCCAAGTAGACCATCGACCGTCTCACGCGATGCCCAGCCCTTGAAATCCGTCCACAATCCAAAGACCTCATGCCGGCTTCGGCCGGTCCGGCGGGCTACCGCGAGGATCGGCCTTGACCTCGGCTCATCGATCGGGCTGGGAATCCAGTCACCGGCCACTGTCCATCTCCTTCATGGAGTGTGCTTAGGATTCAGCCGTGTCGCCACCGGTGTCTTGTCCAACAACGCGACCGTTGCGTTCCAGCCAATCGAGAAAATCGCGTCCGAGAACGAACGATCGCACGCCCACGCGACGAACTACCAAGCCCGTTCGGCGGGCTTCTCGCAGTGCCGCCGTCCCCAGGCCACTTGCTTTCCGAAACGCCGTCAGGGAATAAGCTCTCCCAGTCTCAACAACGCCCTCGGATACGCCGCTACTACCAGCCATTTCCGCGCTCCCATGAGTCTGATGGATACCGTCATCAATCATGAGTGTACGGTAGGGTCTCGAAAACTGACGAGAGACCGCCAGAAGAATTCTTCTGGGCATCGTTGCCCGCACACCTTGATGTGAATCTACCCTCATCGTTGTTTCGTTGTAGTACCCCTGCGAGAATTTCCGAAGAATGTGGATTCTCCGAGGCATACGACGAGATGGCGCAAGCATTTGCGTCGTGGCCGGATCATCACGTACGTTTCACAAAGCCGCTCTGGGCTCGCGTACAGGATGAGATGGTTTGCGATGGAATGACATCGTTTGGGATGGGATGAAATTGCGGAAGTACTTCAGTCAAGTGGGGCTTGTCCACGGCGTTTTGCAGAGCGTCCCCGACTGGCATGGTGCAGAATCTCACACTATGCGAGATTCTGCACCGGCTGTGCTGTCAGTGAACGACAGAACGCGAGCGGTCGATTGAGGGCGTATCGTCGTGATGTGGGGAGTAGCAGGCGGCGGCCCCCACGGCCTTCAAGTCGATGGGCCGCGCGACTGTTACCAAAAGTGTTACTCAACGGCGGCGTTTTTCGCCCTCGTGCGGTTCATCGACCCGCGTGAAATCCGAGAAAAACGCCTATTCGAATGCTCGCCGAAGTGTCACGTATGATTTAAAATCCCAAGCCCCTCACCGGGCGTGCGGGTTCGAGTCCCGCCTCGGCTATTGTGATGGAAGGAAGGGAATTGGCTGGTTGGGGGCGATTCCCTGGAGGCTGGGCGGGGTGTACGAATCGCGTCGGGCGCATTGGGGGGCTGCGACCATTGTGCCGGAGCCTGACTCCATTGGCGGTTTAGGGGGATTCACAACTCCTTCTCGGGTCTAGTCCAACGTTGGAGCCGAGTTGCTACGCTTTGTGTGAGGTTGCCTCTGGGGATTTCGACAATCGCACGGTCTTCTTTACACCGGGAGGGGACGCTGGAAGCCGGTTTGCCAAGGTCTGTTTTCTGATCACCACCGACATGTCGAGCCCGATCTCGCGATTCTGGCTGGCTTTTCGTAACGGGATTCCCATCCTGCTGGGGTTCCTGGCGCTCGTCGGACTCTATGGGGTCAGTCTGTTCAATTACCTTCTCTTTCACAGCCTTGCGGAGGCGTTTTCGATCGTCATCGCGATTGCTGTCTTTGCCATCTTTTGGAATACCCGTCACCTGTTTCCGAACGGCGTTCTTCTGGTGATCGGGTTGGGCTGTCTGTTTGCCGGGTTGTTTGACCTGATCTACATTTTCGCCTATCCGAGGTTTGGGGTATTTCCCGGGACGGTTGGCAACATTGCTTTGCAGGCGAAAACGGTGGCCCAATGGTATGTTAGTCTATCGTGCGTGGCCGCTTTCCTGTTTCTTCACCGTCGGATCAACGCGAATTGGGTCGCGTTGATCTATAGTCTAGTGGCGGTGCTGATGCTGTTGTCCATCTTCGTTTGGCGGAATTTTCCCGACAGTTATGTCGAAGGAATAGGAGTGACCGCCTTTCAACGCGCCGGGCTGGTGATTAGTAGTACGGCGTATCTTGGGGCCTTTTTGTTGTTGGTCGGCAATCGACGAGAGTTTGACGAACGTGTTTTCAAGTTCCTGGCGGCTACGCTGATCGTGTTCTTTGTCCAGGATACGGTGTCGGCGACGGCCAGGGAGATCGACGATCTGGCCATGACCGTTGCACATCTGTGTCAGATTGTCGCTCTCTTTTTCGTGTACAAGGCGTTCGTCGAAGTGGGGTTGAGGAAACCGTACGACCTGCTCTTCCGCGAGCAGCAGCAGAACGCGGAGGCCTTGGAGCGTCATCAGCGGTTCCTGGAGGCGGTACTGGAAAACGTTCACTCAGCAATCATTGCCTGCGATGCCCGCGGCATTCTCACGCTATTCAATCGTGCTGCCCGGGAATATCATGGCTTGCCCCAGGAGCCTCTTCCCGCCTCACAATGGGCCGAGCATTACGACTTGTACCATCCGGATGGCAAGACGCTGATGAGGATGGAGGAGGTTCCCCTTTTTCGGGCTCTGCAGGGCGAACGCGTCGATAACGTGGAGTTGATGGTGCTTTCCGCGAATGGGCCGGCGCGGACGTTTGTGGCCAGCGGACAACCTCTGATCGGCCGGGATGGGCTGAGTTATGGGGCGGTCGTAGCGATGCACGACATTACCGAGCGGAAGCAGGCTGAGGAGGAACTGAAACGAGTCAATGAAACCCTCGAACGCCGCGCTGTCCAACTGCGGGCTCTTGCCTCGGAACTGACGCGAACGGAACAGCGGGAGCGTCGTCGCTTGGCCCAAGTGCTTCACGATTGCCTCCAACAGACGCTCGTCGCCGCGAAGATGCAGGTGGGGCTTGCTCATCGCAAGGTCCACGACGCGGAGGCGATGAGTCGAGTGCTTCGACAGATTGGGGAGTTGATTGACCACGCGATTGCCGAGTCCCGTTCGCTCACCGTGGAGTTGAGTCCGCCGGTTCTCTTTGATCGAGGGCTGGTTGCCGGATTGGAGTGGCTTGCCCGGCGATTTCTGGAACAGCATCAACTGCCGGTTTCCCTGGATCTGTCTCCCGACGCCGAACCGGCCGACGAGGGGACGCGGATCTTCCTGTTTCAGGCTGCACGCGAATTGCTGTTTAACACGGTCAAGTATGCCCAGGCCCAGTCGGCCGAAATCCGCTTGACGCGACTGGCAGCCGATCGTTTGCGGCTGGTCGTGGTCGATGACGGTCGGGGGTTTGATCCTGCCTTGACGAGAGACTACAGCACCTCGGGGGGCTTTGGACTGTTCACCATCCGTGAACGGCTGGAACTGATCGGTGGTCGCCTGGAGGTTCTCTCGGCCCCGGGGGCGGGTACCCAGATGCTGATTGATGTCGCCGACCACCAGGGGGCTCACGCACCTCTGCCAACCTGACCGATCGAGGTGTTGCTGTCGGATGACTCAAGAGGCTTCAGGGCAGCGTCTGTGGGGCATCGTGTGCCGGCCTCGGGTGATCAGGCGACCTACGATTCGTCCGTAACTTCAGCGGAGGCTCCAGATTGTCTGGCCTTTTGTGCGGGGGGACCGCCTGCCATAGCTTAGGCGTCTTGCCAGAGGCTTCCTCTGCCGCCTCTACGGCTAGGCAGGATGTCTGGTCTGCAGTGCACAAGCGGGCCGCTTATGCCACGCTTCAGGCAGGATATCTATCTCGGCAGTTGTCCGGAAAATTTGGCACCCCTGAATTGAAAGACACGGTGGTCGATTGACGGGGCGGGCTGCCGGAGTCATAACAGGGGCAAGCGCTGGACGTATTTTCGGACTGTCCACCAACCAGGAGACCTGCCATGACGAGTCTGTTGGCCATTTCTCTCGTGACGCTGACCATGGGCGCGGTGGGGACGGCGCCCGACGCCCCGCTGATGATTGGCAATCGGCGCGAGCTGTTGGTCGATGATTATCTGATAGACAAGTTGTCGGGCGGCGCCCGCTTGCAGCTCCATCGTCCCGTGCCACGCGAAGTTGTGCTCCGGACTGATGCACCCTGGGAAGGAAACGCCTGTGGCTACCCGAGTGTCTTTCAGGACGGCAAGCTCTATCGGATGTACTATCATGGCTTGCACTACCGGCACGGGGGCAAGCCGGCCGAAACCCGGGCGGACCATCCGGCCAACCTCTGCTATGCGGAGAGCGACGACGGTATTCATTGGCGGCGTCCGAACCTGGGGCTGTGCGAGTTTGACGGCTCGACGAAGAACAATATCGTGCTAGTTCCGAAGAGCGTGGTGGCGATCAAGGGGGATCCGGCCCATACGGCCGTGTTCAAGGACGCTAATCCCGACTGTCCGGCCGATGCCCGCTACAAGTGCGTGATCGTCGGCAAGCCGCACGGCCTGTACCTGCTCAAGTCGGCCGATGGAGTGCGTTTTAGTATTCTCTCTGACAAGCCTATGATTACCCAAGGGGCTTTTGACTCGCAGAACCTGGCCTTCTGGGATCCGGTGCGCCAGGAGTATCGCGCCTATTGGCGAATTTTTACGGAAGGGACGACTGATGGCACGACCTGGGCTCCGGCTGGGCTGCGTGCGATCCGTACGGCCACTTCCAAGGATTTGCGGACTTGGTCTGCACCGGCCGATGTCACGTATGTCGCTTCACCGCCTCAGCACCTTTACACCAATCAGATTCAACCCTACTACCGGGCGCCTCACATCTTCATGGGCTTTCCGATGCGTTACACGGATCGTGGCTGGTCCGACTCGATGCGGGCCCTGCCAGGTCTTGAAGAACGGGAGGCCCGGGCCAAAGTGAGCCCGCGCTATGGGACGGTGGTGACCGATGGGCTGTTCATGACCAGTCGGGACGGAGTGCGATTCCATCGCTGGAACGAGGCTTTCCTCCGTCCTGGCCCGCGGCACCAGGGCTCCTGGGTTTATGGCGACAATTTGATCTTCTGGGGCATGGTCGAAACGGCCTCCAGTCTGGGCGAAGCTCCCAACGAACTATCGCTCTATGCCCCGGAACACTACTGGCAGGGGGAGGCTGTTGAGTTCCGCCGCCTGACGTTACGGATCGACGGTTTCGTTTCCCTTGCGGCCCCGGCCCAAGGCGGCGAACTGGTGACCAAGCCTCTGGTCTTCGACGGCGCAAGCCTGACGCTCAACCTGGCCACTTCCGCCGCCGGAAGCCTCCAGGTTGAAATCCAAGACGTCGCTGGCAAGCCACTCCCGGGTTACTCGTTGGCTGATTGTCCCGAGATTTTTGGGGACGAATTGGCTCGGGTGGTCCGCTGGCGCAACGGCAGCGACCTTCGGGCCCTGTCAGGCAAAACGGTCCGTCTGCGGTTTGTCTTGCATGACGCTGACCTCTATGCGTTTCAGTTCGTGCCTTCGTCACAGTAGGAGGCACGCATTGTCCACGTCTGATGAGGGAACCGCCACCAGACGCGCGGCACAAGTGCCGTGGCCGAACGGTTCCCCGGTCTGTTCATCGGAAAACCGTGTTGCTGCAAAATGCGGCGTGCAAGTCCGCCGGCTGAACGGGCTTGATCTTCACTCCAGCACAAATACTCGTGTGGCGCGGTCGGGAAACGTTGCCTGGAAGCGGTCGATTGCTACGCCCAACGTCTCGCCGGAGTAGAGGTCACGAACCTTGGCCTTGCGCGGCAGCCGGATGGTCCGTGTGCCGGGTTCTTTGACGCTGACGGCCAAGAGGTCGCGCGAGGCCCAGACGACGTCTTCAGTGTCAATGTAGAGATGGACGCCGCCGCGCTGAGCAATGCGTCTGAGGAGCGACGACGGCAAAAGCGGGGCGGCGGAATGGATCGCGGTCCAGTTCTGGTGCTCCTTGACGACCAAGCCGGGCTTGCCGTCGGGGAGGGTGCCGAGGACGGTCGTGTTCGGGTCGTCGGCGTAGACCACTGGCTGCGTCTTGGGGCCGCCACCGTATGCGATGCCGTCCAGGCCGGCGGTTAACGCATGCTTTCCGTTGAGGGTAACTTGAAGAACGTTTGGCTCCTGTGACGTCTTCAGCCGGATACCGGTCAGGTCGGTCATGGCCGACTCGTCGAGTTGGCCGTTGCGATAGAGTCCCGAAGCCCAGCAGAAGACGAGGACATGGCCATTGCGTTTCAAGGCGTCGATTGCCCGGCGATCGGCTTCGCTCGGGGCGAAACTGGTGGCGACCACGAAGACTTTGTGGCGGGTGAGTTTAGGCAGGTCCTCGCTCAGGTAGTGTCCTACGGGAGCGCCAAGGCGGTGTAAGGCGGGCAGTTGTCCCAAGAGCAACGAGTGTCCCAGGGGATCGGCCACGCGCAGATAGGTGAGGCTCGTTTCGTCGACGACCAGGGCCACTTCGTCGGCCGGCGAGCGGTCCAAGGCCAAGGCTTCTGTGGCGTTTTGAGCGAGTTGGCCAATTCGGGTCATCAGACGGGGATTGTCATAACGCTTGGCCCCCACGTCGAACCACCACTGGGCCGAGCCGTGGACCAGGCAGTGCCCGAGTTCTTTGTCTTGTTGGATCAGATCGCCCTCGATGTTGGCCGGTTTTCCCCAGGTGCCGAGCTCGCCGGGGGCTAGCGACGTACGCACGTCGTTTTCGTCGAACCAAAGCTTGCCATGAAGTTGGACGCTCCCCAAGAGCGACATGAAATGGCAGGTTCCCTCGCCGCCCAACTGGCGGAAGGCATAGCTGGTCGGGCTGCACAAGAAATCGACGTCTGGCGAGGCGAGCACTTTCCCAAGGGCCAAGTGGCCGGCGTTTTGCTGTCGCTGCTCGCCGCACAACTGGAGCAGGTAACCGTAGAAGACGCCGACTATCTTCTCGCGCCGTGTGAGGTCTTTGACCGTCTTGGCGTAGAACGAGATCGTATCGGCCACGAGTGCCGAGTGGTATTGGTAATAGTCGATGGCTTGCTGTTCCTTCGACGGATCACGCAGCGAACCCAAGCCGGCTTGCTGCCGCTGGGCTTTGGTCGGAATTGCGGCCGAGGCGAAGGTTACGCTAGGGTCGCCCCAGGCGGCCTGGAGTCGCTCGGCGGTTTGATACTTTGCTTCGAGCCACTTGCGGAATCGGGCCAGATTGACTGGGGAATAGTCGACCCATTCGCGTTCGTTCGCGCCCCACATCATCCATTCTTCGGTGGTGCCGGAGGCGATGTGGTAGCCCACGACGCGGTCGGAGTAAGGTGACGTCTCGATATGGGCGATCAGCCGCTTTAGTCCCTCGGCGGTGGCGTCACGCCACGTCTGCGAGGCCCAGCTAGGCGCCGGCTTTCCGCCGGAATGGATGAACGGAACATGGGTGCCATTTTCAGCTTCCATGCGCACGACATCCTCGGGATGCTGCTCGGTCCACCACATCGGCGCGTGCACATAGAGCCGGGGGAAGAAATAGGCGTTCGGATTGGCTTCCAAGAGCATCATTACGCGCTGGTCGAACTGCGAGTAGTCGTAGGTATCGGGGGCGGTCCAGACGGTTTTCGACAAGTTGTAGCCCGATTCGGTCGGTGTGCCGCAGAAGGTGAAGAGGTCGATGCCTGCCTTGGTGAAGTCGCGGAACACGGCTAGGGTCGGGCGGTAGGTGGCCCAGGCCATGCCGTTGTGCGGTTTCCCATTGATAAACAAGGTCGGTGTCCCGTGGTAGTGCCTCACTTCGGCCGTTGTCTTGCCGGGCGTTCGTTGTTTGACGGTCGCCAGACAAACCGCGTCAGTCACTTCTTTGCCTTGGCGATGGATCCTTGCTTCGCCCAATCGCAAGGCGACGGAGAACCGGCCGCCAAAGGCATAGGTTGGTACTCGAAGCTCGACTTTCTCCAGGTCGACCCGCTGGCCTGCGGGCACTTGCGCTAGCGTGACGGGAAGCTTGATCGGCAGGCGGAACGATTCTTGCCCGTCGCGATGCAGCGACAAGTAGACGTCGTTCTCCTTGCAGGCTTTGTTGAGGGTGAAACTCAGAGAGACGAGCAATGTCTGGCCGGCTGAGATGGTTTCAGGCATCTCGAAGCGAAGCAGATTAGCCACGGGACGGTCGGGACGCACAACCTCCACGCGGCCGATCCGCAGCTTATACTCGGTTCCTGGCCGGACGTCGAACGCGATTAGAGTGAACGAAGCAAGCGGAAAGCTCAGTTGTCCATCCGGATCGTGCGACCAGGAAGCCGCCTTCCAGTCATTGCGAGGAAACTCGACCCACTGCCAATCGGCTCCTTGGGCCAGCGGCACTTGGCCGGCTGTCCAGTCCGCGCCACTCTCATCGCGCACCTTACTGGCCAACCGGAACGCGGCTCCGTCGTTTTTCACTTGGACCCGGATCAGCTGGAAATCGCGAGCGATCGGGCGCGTCAAAAAGAGGTCGTTGAACGTTACCCCTCTGGAGACAAACCGCCAGACGAGCGCCGGCGGGGATCACTCGCTCTTCACTTCGCTGGCGGACAGTTCCTTGGTCAGCCGCGTTTCGTCGCGTGCCGTGGTCCAGAGGCTGGCGTCGGTGCCGTCGAACAGGACTTCCGTTTCCATGGCCGGCAGCGAAACGCACAGGAGCAATCCAAGGAGCAATCCGGTCAAGAGTCTGCGAATCATCGGAGGGTCCTCTTCGGGAGAATCGTTTGTGGAGAGGCTGCCGGCCTTGGGATGGCGTGGGCAGAGGGGGAAAGCGATCATTTGAGGATACCATGCCGTGGGACGGCATGGTAGATGGTGGCGAAAAAGGGGCTTCTGAGGGAGACTCGCCACCAAACGCGCGGCACAAGTGCCCGCGCGTTGGACGGGCTGGCGCATGTTCGTCAAAACCCGGGGGGAGCACGCTCCGGGCTCACTAATGCGACTTTGTGACCGGTGACAGTTGGGCCAGATGTTCGCCGGAGAGGTAATGGGCTACGGCGGTGAGTAGCTTCTGGCGATCGATGGGTTTGGTGAGGTAGTCGTTGCAGCCGATGTCGAGACACTTCTGACGATCCGAGGTCATGGCATGCGCAGTCAGTGCGACGATCGGACCTTGATAGCCGGCTGCTCGGAGGCGGGCGGTGGCCTCGTAGCCGTCGATGATCGGCATTTGCATATCCATTAGGATCAGGTCGAAAGGGGGGGCTGAGGCACCGGCCTCCGGTTGGGGCATGGCCTTGGCGAGGGCTTCTTGGCCGTTTTCGGCGAGTGTGACTGTAGCCCCCGCCTTGCGGAGAAGAAAGGCGATCAACCGCTGGTTGTCCAGGCCATCTTCGACCAGGAGGATATGGCCGGAGAGCGAGGGGAGGAAGTCCTTTTGCCGTTGTGGTGCGGGTTGAACCCCCAGCACGGCTTCGCTCGAACCTTGGAGCCAGTTGACTCCGGTCAAGGGGCCGGGGTCAATGGTCAAGCGGAAGGTTGTTCCCTGGTTGGGTACGCTTTCGACGGCAATGTCTCCTCCGAGGGCTTGTGCCAGCCGTTTGCTGATTGCCAAGCCCAAGCCTGTTCCCCCGTATTTCCGGCTCGTTGAGGTATCGCCTTGGGTGAACGGCTGAAAGAGGGCCTGGAGTTGGGAGGGACTCATTCCGATTCCCGTATCGATTACGGAGAATTGGAGGCGTGCAGGGATGTCGGGGGTTGCGACGAACCGGGTGACCAGACGAACGCGGCCGGTTTCGGTAAACTTGATCGCGTTTCCCAGCAGATTGATGAGGATCTGCCGCAAGCGGGTCGGATCAGTCTGGACGGTTTCGGGCATGACGCCCTCATAAACCACCTCCAGCCCGATCTTCTTCGCCTCAGCGCGAACTCGCATCAGCGAAAAGACTTCGCTGATCAACTGGACCGGTGAACAGGAGAGCTTTTCCACGGTTAATTTGCCCGATTCGATCCGCGAGAGGTCGAGGATGTCGTTGATCACTTCAAGGAGGTGTTCCCCGTTTCGCTTGATGGTTAACGCGGCGTTGAGGCTCTCGTCGTCACGGAGGTTTTCCAAGAGAATGTCGGCGTAGCCGAGGATGGCGGTCATCGGCGTGCGGATTTCATGGCTCATATTGGCGAGGAACTCGCTCTTGGCGTTGTTCGCGCGGCGCAGTGCGGCCTCGGAGGCATTGATCCGATCGAGCATCGTGTTGAAGGCCTGGAACAAAGTGCCCAGTTCATCATGGGCGTCGCGTGTGACACGAGCCGAGTAGTCGCCCCCAGTGGAGATATGCCGGGCGGTATCGGCCAGTTCGAGGATGGGGGCGGAGACGGCTCGCTGGAGTTTGACCGACAGAAAAATCGAGGCGCCCAACGAGCAGATCGCAGTGATCAGCACCACGCTAGCATGTTTCCAGAGTTGGCGATACATGTCATCCATGCTGGATACGAGGCAGAGGGTGCCGACGACGTTGCCGTCATCCACGACCGGTTGTACGAGTTCCAACTCGCCGGCCGGGGTGAAGCGATGACTGGCTTCGTCTTGCCGTGGCATCACCGACGGCGCCGGCGGGGCCCCGGGCTGAACATAAGCGGCCAAGAGGCTGCCATCGCCGTTGTGGAGGCTGGCCCTTCGAATGGTCGGCTGACTGTGGAAGGCGTCCAGTAGGCGTTCGGCGGCGACCGCATCGCGAAACGTAAGTACTGCACTGCTGTTGAAGGCGAGGGTTTGTGCCTGGGCTTCCAGCTGGGCAATCTTGCTGGTACGGATCATGCTTACGTCGTTGACAACGAATCCCAAGCAGGCCAAAAAGAGCGCCGCACAGCCGGAGGCCGTGCTGAGCAAGACGAGCTTCCTTTTGATTGACAAGTCACGAAGCCAACGCATGACGGTTCCTTCCACATCGATCGAGGACTGCGCAGCAGTCATGTTCCCCCGACAAACCGGGCCAGGCTCAGGAGCCGGGCATCAATCTCCAATCCTTGAGATCTTGCGGTATCCATGTTGATCTCAAACCGTACGGTATCGCCGCTCACGAAGAAGTTGACGGTCCCACCTTGGGCGGCGAAACCGGGGACTTCGCCAACCAGGAGTACGGGCTTGCCGCGAAAGCGAGCGATTGCCGCAGCTTGTTCGTCCGGAGGCACGCTTTTGGCGATGAAGAGCATGTGGCAGGGACGGTAGCCCTGCAACGAGGCAAAACGGCGCACGACAATTGTCCGTCCCTGGACTTTCTTCAGTTGGGCGATCTGGTCGATCGCCGCCCCCAAGGGGTCTTCCCCCAAGATGCCGATGACAAACGGCGAGGGACCGGCGTCGAAGGCCGTCGACGGCCAAGTGACATAACGTCCGAAGCTATACAGATAGACCGCCTTGACATTGTATTCCTGGCGCGGATCGATCATCTCCTGGCCCGGAGAGCTTTGCCCGAGCACCGCCGTGAGGAGTCCCAGGCCCAGTACGGCAAGCTGCCACCGGCGCATGAACAGGCGTCGCCCCTGTGCCGTACGATGGCGTTGGGACGTGCCAAGCTCGCAGCGGTTCGACTTGGGAATCGATCGGTTCAATGCGTTTCTTGGGGTGATGGGGTCAGTAGCGCCAGGTGATCATCCCATAGACCTCGGCGGGCACTTCGGTGGCGACCGTGCCCAGGTATTGGTCAGAACATAACTCAAGGTGCGACTTGTCGAGGAGATTACGTCCAACAACCTCGAAGGTCAAGTGTTGACGCGGCGTCCAGGCGAGGCGGACATCCATGACGAGGTAGCTGGGGACGCCGGGACGGAGGGTTGTTCCCGCCGCGTTGGTGATCGTTTCAATCGAATCGACATACCGCCAGACCAGATCGAACTGCACATTATGCCCGAGGTCCCATCCCGATTGCAAGGAGAACTGGTTGCGAGTGTCGGCGTTTTCCGTACCGAGACTGCCGGCAATCGCCAGGAACGTATAGGCATTGGTCACTCGCCAGCGCGGCGTGAGCTGGTATGTGTTGGCCACTTCGAAGCCGTAGGTCTGGGCCCGCCTTCCATTAGCCAACGTCATGGGAATTACGAGTGGATAGCCGGGGATAATGGCACCGTTGTAGGAGTAAGTTCGCAAGTCCTCATACTGGTTGAAGAACACGGCCAGGTCCCAGAAGAACTCCTCAGCCGGTTGAGCTCGTACCCCTGCTTCATAGGCGATGACGGTTTCCGAGATCATGCCTGGAGCGCCTTGCACCAACGGAAAGGCGGGCAGGGTGGTGGGCGGCGGGAACGGATTGGGCATTTGCTGCACCGGGAGATAGATGTTGGCATCGACTTCGCCGCGGGTCGGCGTGCGTACAGCTCGCGAAATCGAGGTCCACAAGGAGTACTTTGGATCGGGTGTCCAGAGTAGCCGGCCGGTGGGTTGGAACTCGAAGCCTGTGTAGTCATTCCACTCGAACTTCGAACCGGCAATGAAGAACAGACGATCCTCCGCTAACGTGATTTCATCTTGGACAAAGCAACTGATCAGATCGTCGGCCCGGCGGCTGATCGGGAAGGAGATCAGCGGAGCGGTGCCCACCAGGAGATTGGAGTTGGTGAGGTGATCGCGGGTGTTGCGATAGCCGGTTCCCCAGATCAGCGAGTGGCGTTCGTTGAGTGGGAACCGGTGTTGGAAATCGAAGTCAAAAGTCCCCCGGTCTTCCGCAAACCCATTATGGACCCATTCGCGGTTGGTGTGATCATAATAGAGTTGGGCAGACCAATCGCTTTGATCGTCGAGTGTGCGTTGCCAGCGAAAGAGAATATTCTGTCCGTCGACTGCATGGTCTTCGGCAGAGGATTGCGAGAAGCTGGGGGGCGACGCACTGGGTAACGTGTCGTATCCGCCGGACTTGCCTGCGTAAGCCTCCCCCTGGAGCGTCACAAGATCGGCCTCTTGGCTCCCCCAATCGGCGCGAAATCCGCCCCGGCCTTGGTGCCAATCGTCGCAGGCGATTCCTTGCGTTGCATCCATCGGGGCACGATCAAACCATTTGCCATAGACGCGGTAATAGCCGTCGGCTGCTAGTTGACCGCCATAGCGGGCTGTGGTGAAGCCGCGTTCGTGGCTTCCTCCGCCACTCTGGACGAAGGTTCCTTGAGTGTCGGCCGCCTTCTTGGTGATGATATTGATAATTCCGTTGACTGCGTTGGCTCCCCAGACGGTGGCCCCTGGTCCGCGGATCACCTCGATGCGCTCGACATCCTCGAGAACGACGTCTTGCACGTCCCACCACACGCCGCCGAACAAGGGGGAATAGACGCTCCGCCCGTCGATTTGCACCAGGAGTTTGGCGGCAAACCGGCCATTAAAACCACGAATGCTCACTCCCCATTTGTTCCCGTCAAGCTGCGCGACATTTACGCCCGGGACCAGACGCAAGGCATCGGGGATTGTGCGTGCCCCGCTCCGCCGGATCATTTCGTTGGTGAGCACATAGACGGCGGCTGGCGAACGGCCCACCGTGCTTTCCTGACGCGCGACGGTTGAGACTTCTGCTTGCAGCGACGGCGCGGCCACACTGACCTTGGCCAGAGTACTAACGTCCTTGTCGGCCGCGTCCAGCAACTGATTTAAATCGTTTGCCGAGGGGAGGGGGGGCGACTCGCCGCTTGCGGCTTGCGTGGCGGGCGGTGCCAGTGCTTCTTCATCGCCGAAGATATCCCTTTCAGGATAGCCCGCGATGACAATGCCCAACAGTATGAGTCGAATGACACTCCGTCGTATTCTCGCCATCTTCGCCATCTTTGCGCAGTCTTTCTGAAAAGGGTTGACGCCCCTGCGCGATGAGCTGGCAATGGAAAACCGGAAAGTCAGATCGAGGTGCCACGGTCATAGATCTTTTTCATTCCCCGTCAGACCACCGGGCCAGCCCCCCTGCGAGTCGACGGAGCGGGAAACGAAGGGGGTTGCCCAACCCGTTTGATTTCCCCCTTGGGTGTTATCGTCAAAAAACGTAAAAACCATCATAGATCCCTCGGAAGTACCACGAGGTTGCTTTCAGTGCTGGCGATGTGGAGCGTTGGCCCTCTATGGTGTGCCAGTGCCCCTGGCCAAGGTGGCCCTGGAGACCGGAATGGTTTTCGGTGATCGACTTGGCCCAAGTTTTCCAGGCGTCGCCTCCTTTTGCCCACCAGACTCGCACCGGTGTTCGTATAGCTGACGAGTCCTTCGCCGTCGTAGGAGTCGAAACCGGCGATGAAACGTGTTCGGGACATCCTTCATCTGCCTGTCGCCCAGGTGCAGTGATTCCTCTCCGTGGCCGTAGGGCCTCGGTGGGCAACTGATGCTCGACCAGCCAAGCCAACCCTTTATCCATGTCGTCACGAATGCGAAGTCTGCCGGTTTGGGAGGTGCGCAGAGTCCGAGGTCGTCGTGAAAGTAAGGGGGCACGACGTACTCATAACGGGGCGATAGCAAGTAGTAGTAGCGGGCTATTTTAATGCACTCACCCCCGGGAAGCCTTTGATTACGGGCATTCTGTCTTCTTCAATTGGCGCAGCAGGCATGGGAATCTCTTGACTGAAGTGCTATACTCCTTGCTGTTGCCGGTTCCCTGGGGGTTGGGGCATCCGGTCTGGCCAGTTTTGTTTGTATCGCCGCTCGTGTAGGAAGCGGACTAGCCCACCTCATCAAGGAGACGAGTTTTGGGGAAGAAGTTGTATGTCGGGAACTTGAGCTACTCGGTTAGCAGTTCCGATCTGAACCGGTTGTTTTCGACCTATGGCACCGTTGAGAGTGCCCAGGTGATCGAAGATCGTGAGAGCGGCCGTAGCAAGGGCTTTGGTTTCGTCGAGATGAGCACCGACGAAGAAGCTCAGGCGGCCATCCAAGGGCTTCA
>CAZLDQ010000134.1:0-16343 GCA_964558295.1 uncultured Planctomycetaceae bacterium
CACGGCCAGCTTGACGTAATCCTCCACCTTTGGCTCGGGCTTCCAGAAACCGATGTTCGGCTCGTTGTACATCTCCCACAGAATCCCACGCCCCCGGAAATGCTTCGCCGCGGCCGCTGCCCAACGGGCGAATGCCTTGCGTCCCTCGTCAGTACAAGGGGCCATTCCGTTGTCGTAGTGGCGGTTGCCGTAATCGAGGATGAACAGCGCCCGCAGCTTCTGGCGATCAAGGGCGGTCATCAACCGCTCGTAGGCCGAGAAGTCGTACTTCCCCTTTTCCCGTTCGGTCCCGCTCCATGTGAAATCCATGCGGATCACGCGGAAACCACCTTTGGCGAGCATTTCCATCTCGCCGGGACGCGGATCGGTGAAATGGATATTCACCCCAAGGCAATCGGGAATCACCAGGCTCGGCAGTTCCGCGCTCGTGGCAGGCGAGGCGATCCAGAAAACCCAGGACGCTAAGAGGACCGTGGCTAGGGTGCAGACTCGCAAGGGGCAGGCTCCTTTTGGGGGGAAACATGGGGGGGATTGCCAAGCTTCGATTATGCTTGGGGCCGTGCGCCGGTGCAAGCACAGTCCCCCATTTCTCCAGCCCCATTCATGGCTTCTCAGGTTGCCAACCTTGTAGTCCTCACGGCAGCGTGTGAGGAAGACCATGTTGACAATCCGACGGGCAATAGCCGATAGGCTTGCCCGCCGCGTTGTGGATGTCGTCTGACGGTACGCCACCCAACGCCGCCTCAATCTGCCTCACAACGAAAACAACGCCACGCCGAGCACGGAGATCACCGCTCCGCCGGCCGCACGAAGACTGACCCGTTCGCGGTAAAGAAGAATCGCAAACGGTAGGATCAGCACGGGAGTCGTACACACGATCGTAGCCACGATTCCCGCCGGACAATGCCGCAGCGCGATCATGTAGAGAATTACGCCGGCAAACGGTCCAACCAGCGAACCGAGGGTGACAATCATCATGGCCTTCGTGTGCCGTGCGGCGATTCCGACTGTCCGCCAGCGTCCCAAGAAGGTCAACAAGAGCAAGTAGCCGACCATCGCGCCAAGCACGCGGATGAAGGTGGCTGCTCCCGCGTCGTAGTCCCCAATTCCCAGCTTGGACAAGACGGTCCCAAAGGCCTGGGTAACGGCAGCCAGCAAGGCCAGCATCACGCCGAACCGCCACGACTGCGGCCGAGGCTGTCCCGATTCCTTCACGGTGGCCGAACTGTCGTCCCGCTCCAAGGCCACCCAGACCACCCCTAGAAGTGTGATCCCCATGGCCAGCCATTGCCTCGCGCTGAGCTGATCGCCTAGCGAAGCCCACGCAATGACGGCGGCCAGCGGGGGCATCAGAGCCTGAATGAGGAGCGTAAGGCGAGGACCGATCGCTACCAGGGCCTTGAATAGACAGAGGTCCGACACAAAAAAGCCCATCACCCCCGAGAGACCAAGCACCAGCCAGCGTTTCCAGCATGCATCGGTAGGTAACGGCCACCCCCGCACAAACGTCCCGTAGAGCGCGAGCAGTCCAGAGGTGATCACTAAACGAATGAAGCTGACCGGCAGCGCGCCGATGCGTCGTCCGGCCGAAGTCCACGCCACGGCCGACAGCGTCCAAAGCAGCGCGGTGGCCATGGCTGCCACTTCACCGATTTGCACCCAGCTCATGACAGACCGGCAGCGCGAGCTGCTCTGTTTTTGGTGGGACCAAGGAAGGCAAAATCAGAACAAAAAAAACCGCGGCAGACGCCGCGGCTCGATCGTCAGGCCGTAAATGCTCAACGAGGAAGGAATTAAAGTCTCACTCCCCAACGCAACTCCGCCAGGAGCAGGAAAACGTCGGGGAGGCATCCGATGTAGGCGTAGTCCCGCGCGCTATGCCGGCGGTACTTGGGGACCTTCATTTCGGACGCAAACTCCGTTTTCCGGCCGCGCCAGCATTTTACGTAAGCCGTTGTCCTGTAAGGAGCGGCAGACGGGACTCGGACCCGCGACATTCGGCTTGGGAAGCCGATGCTCTACCAACTGAGCTACTGCCGCACGCACAATTTGGCTCGTCGGAACGGTGTTTCCAACAAGCTGTTGTAGTTTAGTATTTGCCTGCGAGAGCGTCAATAGGCCCTCTCCCCTCTACTTGGTGTGCGGCAAGATGAACCGGCCTCCTTGACAGTCGTTCTCAATCATCCGTATCATCCGGCATGGCTTTCCAGCAATCTTCCCCGTCGAATCCTCTCCAACAAGTTCGCACCGCATGTCGAAGGGTGGCCGAGCAGGCCACTTGGGTTCACATCGACCACGACCGGCTCGCGGCCTATGCCGCCTCACTCCCCTTGGAGCAGATTCGCCAGCCGGAACTGCACGCCACGCGGCATTATCTCGGGCACGGTGAGGCGACGGCCGCCTTCTTCGTGACCCTCGATGCAATCAACTTCGGCTCCGGCTATTTCCCTCATCTCCGCAAGCGGCCGGGGATGTCGGGCTACTTCACCGTGGCCTCCTCGTTGAACGATTTTTTTCAGGCCCATGGACCGTTAACGGCCCCGCAGCTTGCCCAGCTCACCGCCAAGGACTGTGCGAGGATTTTTGGGCAAGCCCTTGATAATGCTCCCATTGCCGAGTTGATGGACCTGTTTGCCCAGGCGCTGGGCGACTTAGGACGCTACTTGCTCAAGCGGTTCGAAGGACGTTTCGCCCACCTGATCGAAGCGGCCGACCATTCGGCCGTGCGGCTGGTCGAGTTGCTTCGCGCAATGCCGTTGTTGAACGACGTCCAGTGGTATGGCGAGTTGGAGGTCCCCTTTTTCAAGCGGGCCCAGCTCACCGCGGCCGACCTTCATTTGGCCTTTGCCGGCCAAGGCCTGGGCCACTTCACCGACCTGGAACAGTTGACCATCTTCGCCGACAACTTGGTGCCGCACGTCTTGCGCATCGACGAGGTGCTCCGCTACGACGATAATCTGGCTGCGCGGATCGACCGTGAGGAGCTGATCCCCGCCGGCTCGCCCGAGGAAGTCGAGATCCGCGCGTCGGCCGTGCATGTCGTGGAATGTCTTGTCGAGCAGTTGCACAGCACCGGCCATCCGGTCACGGCAATGCAGTTGGACTACCTGCTTTGGAACCGAGGGCAACAACCCTATTACAAACAGATTCGGCCGCGGCACCGGACGCGAACCGTGTACTATTGATGAACGATCAGATGCGGCTTGTAGTTGTCTAGCACGATGGGGAGGACTTCGGCCGCCCGATAACGCCGCCGCACGACGCGAACATCGAAGGGAGCAAATCACCCAGCACCAACGTCGTGCGACCATTCCACGAGCTGCGCCGCGTCGTCGACGTGCTGGGCGACGTCATCCAGAAGGGCATCCCGAGTCAGGTTTTACGGCCAAAATGGCGTGGGGGCACGTTGAGGGGCGGGCAAAAGTGTTGACGCGTGCGGCGCGGGAAGACATACTGAGCCTGCTCTGGCTACTCGCGGCTCGTCAAGCCACCGAGGGCAATGCAATGCATAAATCTTCCCGCAAGCCCCAATACAAGGTGACATCATGGCTCCTGGACAACGCTTGATAGGGGGAGCTTCCTCGTGCCGTCAACGACGTCTTCCGCGGCACGGCCTGACGGCCCTCGTGCTTGCCGCGGTTGTTTGGTGCTTGGCTGTGTCGAGGGGAGACTGCACACAACACGAGGCCTCCAGTCCTCGCCCCAACTTTATCTTTATTTTGGCTGACGATCTGGGCTACGGCGACTTGGGTTGCTATGGGCAGAAGCTGATCCAGACGCCGCGGCTGGATCGGATGGCCACGGAAGGGATACGGTTTACTGACTGCTATGCGGGGTGCACCGTCTGTGCGCCGTCGCGATGCTGCTTGATGACCGGGCTGCACACGGGCCATTCCCGCGTGCGGGGTAATGCCCTGGTGCCGCTGGAGCCGGCCGACGTGACGGTGGCCGAAGTGCTCAAGCCGGCGGGCTACGCCACGGGGCTCGTGGGCAAGTGGGGGCTGGGCGAGGAGGCCACGACCGGTATCCCGACCCGGCAAGGGTTTGACTACTTCTTCGGCTATCTCAACCAGTGCCACGCCCACAACTATTATCCGGATTTCCTTTGGCGCAACGAAGCAAAGGTTCGGCTGCCGAACGAGGTGACGCCGAAGGGGCGGGGCGTGGCCGCAGGGTTTGGCGGCGTGGCGACCAAGCGGGTTGTGTATTCGCACGACCTGTTTGCTGCCGAGGCGCTCCAGTTCGTCGAACAGCACAAAAGCGAGCCGTTTTTCCTCTACCTGGCTTTGACTATTCCGCACGCCAACAATGAAGCGGGCCCAGAGGGGATGGAAGTGCCCGACCTGGGGCCCTATACGGACAAGGATTGGCCCACGCCGCAAAAAGGGCACGCGGCGATGATTACCCGAATGGACCGCGACATCGGCCGACTGTTGGATCGGTTGGGCGAACTGGGGATCGACCAAAAAACGCTCGTCTTCTTTGCCAGCGACAACGGCCCGCACAAGGAAGGGGGATTTGATCCGACGTTCGCCCAAAGCTCCGGCCCATTGCAGGGAATCAAGCGTTCGCTCCACGACGGCGGAATCCGCGTGCCAATGATCGTCCGCTGGCCGGGGCAGATTGCCCCGGGAACGATCAGCAACCTGCCGTGCGCGTTCTGGGATGTCCTTCCCACGCTTGCCGACCTGGCCGGCGTCCAACCACCAGCCGGCATCGACGGGATTTCCCTGGCGCCGACGCTTCTGGGAAAAGGTACCCAGAAGCAGCATGAGTTTCTCTACTGGGAATTCCATGAAGGCGGCTCCCAACAGGCTGTGCGCATGGGCCCCTGGAAGGCCGTGCGTCCTTGGAACGGAAAACTTTCGTTGTATAACTTGAACACCGATCCGGCCGAGGCCCATGACCTTGCGGCCGAACATCCCGACATTGTCGCTAAGATCGAGGCCTATCTGGCCACCGCGCGCACCGAGTCTACCGAGTGGCCGATGGAAGAGGCGAAGAAGAAAAAGAAGTGAGCGGAGAAAGGGGAGAGAGAACCGAAAAAGGAAAGAAGGACTCTGTCGGGAACACCCTTGGTGACGTTCCGCTGTTTTCACCCCCCCCGAACGCCGCAGAGGGCGTTCCCTACGGGTTTCTTTTTCCCCTCAGCCTGGCGCACCCAGGAAGCCTTCGTGCAGGAAGACCGGTTTATAGCCCCGCTCGGTGGCCCAGCGCACCGCCGTTTCCAGCCGTTGGAAGTGGTCGGGGATGTAGTTGTGATAGAACGGCCAAAAGTATTGCTCGTGCGTCAGGATATCAACGATCTCGGCCTGGTTGGGATCTTCCGCGCGCTGCTGGAGGGTTGGGATGATCGCGTCGATTCGGGTACTGTTGACCACGATGTCGACATGCGAGAAGACGATCCCGCTCTCAAAATCTTTCCAGGCGTCGTGGCTGTCGAGGTATCGAGTCCGGACGTCGTCCAGGTTGTAGTTGATGTCCCCTTTGCCGTTGGGAAGGATGAAGTAGCCGCTTAACGCCCGGACGCCACGCTCGTAAAGCGGTTTGAAGGCGGACGGCTGGACCATGCAGAAGTGGATCACCGTGGGGGGGGAAAAGGCTTCTTCGCCGGCAAAGCGAAGGATCTCGGCGTTGACCAGATCGAGATCGGCGATCAGTTTTTCCGGGGCGGCGTTCTGATAGGGCCGGCCGGGATGCTCGGTGTAGGCATGGAAGGCCAGGCGAAGCCAATCGGCATTATCGCGCCACTCGCTTCGGTAGCGATCGGGAAACTGCGAGAGTTTGAACTCGCCGGTCAGATAGAAGATGTTCAGCGAGACCTTCATCCCGTACTTCTTGTTCAGATTGCGAAGCCCTTGGAGATAGTGGCAGTCAAAGAGCGACCGGGGGGTTTTCTCGGCGATGTCGCGCAGGAAGAAGCCGTTGTCGTCGATCGTCACACGGTAACGAGGAAACGAGTGCTGGTCCCAGACCACGCGGGAACGTTGTTTCTGCGGGTGGGAGTCTCCGGTGGTTGCGGCGACAATCTCCGTCTCCTTGTCGCGCAAAACGAGATCCGCCGTAAAGCGATTCCCCTCGCGTCGGGCTTCGATGCCGTTGACTGTCACGCGCTCGCCTGACGGGGCCTCGCCGGTCACCTCGATCTTCAGGCCTCCGTCGACTGCCTGGCCGTGGCGGCGGTTGAGTACGGCGCCGTCAAAGGGCTGGTGAATCCTCAGGGAAGAAGACTCGCTCGCAGCGTGGCTCATGGCTTCCATCATTCCTGCTGTCACTCCGGCCGTGGTCATTAGAAGGAATCGACGCCGCGGGATGGATGAGTGTCTCATAGGGTGTTCCTCCGAAGCTGGATGGCCGGTTCAGGGGGGATCCGGGGACGGAGGCAGTGCACCATCCCCAACCCTTCCATTGAACGTCATGGGCAAACGCTCTGCAATGCGTTTTCCGATCAGTTCTGATACTCTTCCGACCAATCGGGGCCCGCGGCCAGGGCGTCTGGGTTTGGTTGGAAGAGAGATCTGCGTGGCCAAAAACTCCTCTGGAAATGCGGCGAGTCGACCAGTAGGCTGGACCATGATGAAGATCCTCTTCCCCGAATTAGAGGAGGCCAACATATGGGCCAAACGTTTGTTGTCCCCCGGCAGCCAAATTCCGCGGGAGAGAAACGCGGTCTGTTGACGCAAACAGTCTCTCGTCCCATCAAGGGTAATCTACCGAAGACTTCACGGAATCAGCTTCGGCGGCTTGCCGTCGAGGAACTGCTGGTTCAAGGCTTGGGCTTTTTCCTTGCTACTGAAGTCGGGATACCGGACCGGTTCGGTCATGCCGTGCTTGGCCAAGAGCCGGGCACACTCGACGCGGCATTGGCCGGCCAGATCGATGGCCGCCTGGAGGGTACGCATGCATTCCTGCGGGGCGTGGAAGCCCATACCGTTGTTGGCGGCCACAAAGTCCCAACGCATCTGCGCGGAGCGGACCAGTTGCCGGGGAGCCTTGAGCTCCTCCTCGGTAGCCCCGATCTCGATGGCCGCGGCAATGTCGAAGTGGGCCATGGCAACGGCCGTTTCCGCACGCGTGCGTCCCTCGCGCACCGCGTCTTGAATCATCTCGACCCGGCTGCGGATTTCCTGCTCACCCCAGCGATGGCAGACCGCGCAACTGTTGGCGATATTCACCAGCGGGCTTTGCACGTGATGGTCGGTGAACTTCACGCCTCCCTCGGTCCGATAGGGCATGTGGCAGTCGGCACAGGCCACGTTGCGGTAGGCATGGATTCCCGCGCGATAGATCTCGAAGTCGGGATGCTGCATCTTGAGCATCGGCGTTTTGCTGATCGCGTGGGTCCAGTCGGCGAATTGGTTCGCGTCGTAGTAGGCCTGAATCTCTTCCGGCTTCATTCCCTTGTCCCAGGGGAAGGTCAGGTAATTGCCTGGCCCTTTGAAGTAATACTCGACATGGCACTGGGCACAGACCAGTGTGCGCATCTCCTGGTGAGAGACGTCGTCGATGTTCTTCCCCTGCCGCGCGAACGCTTCCCGCAAGGCGGGGCGTGTGATCCGCAACTTCATCGTCTGAGGATCATGGCAGTCAAGACAGCCGATCGAATGGGTGATCTCCGTCTTGAACTCGGCAAATGGGGTGGCGTAGAACTTTTCCGGTCCCAGCTTGGCCATCAACCGCGGCACGTCGGGGCTCTTGCAGGTCCAGCAGGTGGCCGGCGTTTTCGGCGAGATCCGTTTGGTCTCCGAGACGTCCTCGACAGCATACGTGTGCCCTCGGGCCTGCCGATATTCCTTGGCAAAACCATAGCCGGCAAAGAGGATCACGTTGGCCGGTGTTTCGGCCAGATAGTCGCGTGGATCGGAACCACCATACTTGGTGCGCGTCGTGTCGTCCGACATTTTTACGTAGGCGGCGTATTCGCGCGGGTAGTTCACGCCCCACCGGCTGCTGTCGGTCTCCCACTGGCCGATCGGGGTCAATGGCGGTTGCACGCGAGCTTCCTCGCGACGTTGGAAGATCGAGACGGCCAGGAGGCCCAAGATCATCGTCCCGGTCAGGGTTACCCAAAACAGGGCCCAGCCGCGCCAGGCGGGCGGTTGGGTGCTACGGAATTCTTGATTGCTGTCACTCATCGTCGGATCGTTCCCCTCCCATGGATTGGGGCGTGTCGGGGCATGAGGCGTTGGGTTAGTGTACCGGTGCTTTGGCCCTCGCCGGACGCCCCTGGATCTTGGGAGTCTCGTCGAGGAAACGGAATGGCGCTAATTGAGGACGGAAGAGGTTTGAGGCGGTCGAGAGACTCCGCGCGCGGCCGTGCGGCACTTCCCGATGGCAGTCCCAGCAGAGCCGATCTTCCTCGCCATGCGGGCTGGGCGAGACATTTTGAACCACCGTCGCGTGGCAGCGGCGACAATTGGCCTGTACCACAGGAACCGCCCGATCGGAAATGCGGATCGCCTGTGGCTCGAGCCGGAGCGTGAAGATCGCCGCATGCCGCAATCCGTCCTCGGCCTTGAATCGATAGGCGTGCCCCAGAGAATCATGGGGCACGTGGCAATCATTACAGGTGGCTACGTTGGCATGGCTGCTATGTTGCCAAGTGACGTATTGGGTGGTCATCACATGGCAGTTCATGCACGTTTCCGGGTTGTCGCTCAGATAGGACGTGGCACGTGACAGATGAGCGACCAGCAGCCCCATGCCCCCCATCCCCCCCAGCATGACAAAGCAAGGCGCTTGCCAGCGGCGCGGAATGAACCTTAGCAGCAGGAGTGTCTTCAGGAGTGGCGAGAGCCAGCGCACCATGGGCGATCCCTCGTCGGCTTCCGGTCTGCACGTCATTGTCACAAAACCTCTCCGGCCGTCAACCGCGAAACCAAGACGTGGCGCTGGTCGCCTTGCCTGCTCCTCCCTATAATCTAGCTTTGTCGAATCGCGGATCCATTGATCTGGATCAACCGGATCGAGGATTGCCGCCCCCTATGCGAGCAAGGGGTTGAATAATGCGCGAGGGGGTTCGTGATGGTTTTGCCGCCAGGGAGGAATAGCCGTTGCCGTTGAATGTCATCGACATCCTCCAGAACTGCCGCCTGTTTGCTGAGGTTGAAAGCTCTAGCTTTCAGCGGCTGGTGACGATGGCCCGTCTGGTGAAGTTTGACAAGGGCGAGCGGATCTTCCGCGACGGGCAGGAGTGTCCCGGGGTATACGTCGTTGGCAGCGGGCTGGTGCGGGTGTTCAAAACCGCCCCGAGTGGCAAGGAACATGTCCTCCACATGGTCAGTCCCGGGCAAACCTTTGCCGAGGTGGCGGCGATCGGCAATTTCCGTGTTCCGGCCAGTGCCGAGGCCGTCGCCCCGAGCACGTGTGTGCTCCTGCCGCTGGAGCCCTTTCGTCGGGCCCTCGAAGAGGACCACGCGTTGTGCTTAGGGATGATGGTCGGAATGACCTTCTGGGTCAAGCACCTGGTCGGCCTGATGGAAGACCTCGTCCTGCGCGACGCGCTGGGTCGGCTGGCGCGGTATCTCCTTCACTCCCCGACCACCGAGGCTGGCACCATCGAACTGCCGACGCTCAAACGCCACGTCGCCAGTCATCTGAACCTGACCAGCGAAACCCTCTCGCGCAGCCTTCGACGTCTGAGCGATCTCGGCGTGATCGACCAGACCGATGGCAACTTGCAAATCGTCGATCGCCGGCAGCTCCATCTGATCGCCGAAGGGATGACGCCGCTCAGTGAGTGAGAAGAAGGGCCTTGCCGATCAACGAGCGCTTGTCGTCCGCTGGAAGACGAACTCGTGGATCCCATTGCCACTGGTGGATTTCAAGCGATTGAGGACCAAGCCTTCGGCTCGGCAGAAGTTGAACACCTCGCCGGCAGAGGCCGCTTCAAAGGGAAATCCTCCTAGCCAGTCAATCCAGTCGGTCACCAAGGACATTCCCCGCTGCTTCTTGTACTCCACATAGACTTGCCATGGAGTACGAAGCCGCAGGATATCCTTGACGAAGCGTTCGGTCACGAAAAACGGAAGGAAAGTGGCGAGGACCGACCATCTGCCGAGCCACCCGGAGCAGTAGCACTGCTTGACCTTCCGCCAGAATTTTGTGCGGATTCCCCGATCGTTGTAGATGCCCAGAAAGAACTGGCCATTCTCGTCGACAAGCGCGGTGGCATTGCGAATGGCCTGCCACATGTCGCCCGTGTGATGGAGTACTCCCCATGCATAGACCACATCGAATGAGCCCAGCGACTTCAGATAGTGCTGATCCAGGACGGAGCCTTCCTCGATGGTCCAGCAGGGGTCCTGGGGATAGAAGCGGTCCTTCAACTGCTGGGTACAAGCCACGCTCGCCGGGTCGTAATCGAACGAATGCACCGTGGCGCCCAGACGGCGTGCAGCGAGACTGAACAGGCCGCTCCCAGAACCAATGTCCAAGAACCGTTTCCCCGCCAAATCGGTACACTCCAGCATGTCGCACAACGAAGTTGTGGCGGTGGCAATTCGGTCGCGGTCCAGTTTGGGAAGAAAGCTTTGCCAATTCTCGCCAAATCGGAAACGATGTCCGCTAGCGATCTCCTGCATGTGGGGGGTCATCCGATGGGCTCCGTTTGTAGCCCTCCCACGCCGATAAACATTCAGACTCCTCAGGGGGGAGGTCGCCGGTCTTATACCAAACGCGTGGAGACTCCTCAATGGCACTTTCCGTTCGCGCCATGGTCGCCCTGGACCAGTCCTGGGATTGCTATTGGGAGGCTTGGCGGGTAACGTCGACCCGCGTTGCCTTGCCCGACACAAGACGGAGGCGGGCAACGTGGAAGGTTGCCCAACAGCCGCTGGCCACGAAGCCGGGCAAGCGGGCCATGGGCAAAGCATACTCTTGGCTCTTCGTGAGCAATTCCTGCTTGCCCTGCCAATCGAGAAACGGCTGGCCGTTCAGAAAGACCTCGATACGGACCTGGTCTTGTTCCAAACGCACCTGATGCAGGACGACATTTCGTTGACCGTCTTGCAAGACCAGGGGCCCTCGCTTGCCGGAAGGATTGTCGCGGACCCATTTTCCACCGAGGAATTCGAGCCCCGAGACTTTGTCATTCCTCGCCCCTTGATCAAAGACCATCGCCACCTGGCGCAATCCGACCGGCAGGATCGTTCCCACCATGAACGGTGCCTTGGTCCGCGTGAATTCTACCTGGAGATCGTAGCTTCCGTCGATCACGACCGGCAGCGCCATGCGGGAATGGCCTTCAGAGCTCCATTTCGTATAGTTGGCCACAAGCTCTTCGCCTTGGCGCCGCCAATCGCCCCGGCCAAGCCCCCAGGCCACATCGCCCCATTTGAGCACATCGACCCACACGCCAAGCGGCAAGTCTTCGCCAGGTTGCGGCTCGCCGGTAGGCGGTTCGGGAATCGGCTGCCCGAGGCGGGCAATCTCCTTGAGCTCCTTGGCGATCTTGGTCGCCAGCAGTCCGGCGGCTCCGTTCAACTCGGCTTGGCGATACCAAGCCCCGGCGTGTCGCATGACCTCATCCTTGGAACGTCCGTCCAACGATTGGGCCAACTGGAGCCAGGCATCGGCCAGCTTGACCTGCTCGGCCGGTTCGCGAGGCGGGGATGTGAGTTCCTGCCTCGCCAGCGCCTTGAGTGTGTCGTCGTTCCCCTTGGCTAGATACGGCAGCCCCTGGCGCCAATCCCCCTTTTCAAAGCAGCACCAGCGTCCCGCCGCCAGATTGGCCTCGGGATCGTCCGGCTTGGTCTTGACCGCAGCCATCGTCTGCTGGATCGCCTGCCAACGATCGTAGAGTCTCTTGACTTCGTTGCGACGATCGTAGGTCTGCTTCCGATAAGCCTTGGCCTGCGGCTTCTGGCCCAAGCGATAGACCTCTTCGGCCAGTTCCATTGCCAGATCGTACCGGTTGTCGGCCAAGGCCTCGGCGATCGTCCGATCGGCCGCTTCAACCAACCCCTTAAGCGACGGTCCTTCGGGCGCGTCTTTGGCAAACTGGACGAGTGCCGCTACTCGGACAGGAAGCAGGTCGATTTCGAACTGCTTGCCGAGGGCGTCCATCGCTTGGAGCATCACGCCCACGTCGCCCCCCTCGCGAGCTGCGTCCAGTGCGGCGTGGAACAGTACGAACTGCTCGGTCGCCGTCGTTTCCGCCCGACGGCCTATGGCCAACAATTCTCTGGCCAAGGCGACCTTCTGTGCGGCGGATCGGTTCTGCTTGAGCTGGTAGAGCTCGTCGATCTGCTTGGCGGCCTTTTCCTGGTCCGCCGCGGAGGGGAGCGGCAGCCGCTTTTCGCGAGTCGTTTCCGGTTTTGCAGGCGTGGACTCTACCGACTTCGAGGACGACGCCGGCGGAGCTTTGGAAACGGGGCGTGTAACGATTGCCGTTCCGGAGATCAGACGCAGTCGGATGCTGTGGAAGGTGACCTCGCAGAGACTGTTCGTCAAACCCAAGGGATTTTTGCCCGGCAGGGACCAGAACGGTTGGGGCAGACTGAGCGATGCCTGGGGGCCTGTCCACTGAAGGAAGGGCTTGCCGTCGATCGAGACGTGAATACTCACTTCATCTCGGAGGATCCGCACTTCGATCGTTAGCTTGGCCCGTTGCCCAGTAGTAAAGGCGACGCTTTCCTGGGCCGTCGAGCCGTGCATGGCAGACTTGCCGTCCACCGGTTCCAGTCCGGAGACGGGTTTTCCGAATCGGTTCTTCATGTCGCACCGCAAGACTACCCGTTTCGGTCCCACGGGAAGGATCACTCCTACGGTAAGATCACGTTGGGTGCGGGTAAGCTCCACCTCGACGTCGTAGTCCCCGTCGATCTCAACAGGCAGAGCCAAACGCGACCGGGTTTTCTCCTCCCGCCGCAACCCTGCAACGATCCCATCGGCCTGCCGGCTCCAGTCGCCATCGACGCGTCCCCATTCCAGGTCCGCGTAGGGGAGCAGATCGACCCACTGGCCGATCGGCAGCCTTTCGCCCTCGGGTTCAGAGGTTGGCGGGGCTTGCGTCACCGGAGGGGACGACGCTTCGGCCTCCGCGGCCGGCGGGGCTGCTGGTGATGGCGGGACGGCTGGTGGTGGCGGGGCAGCTGGTGATGGCGGGACGGCAATCGGCTTGGACGCCGCCTTGGGCTTTGGCTTGGCTGATGGGGACGAGAAGCTTTCCGACGTTTGAGAGACCACCGTGGGCGACGGCGTCTGGTCAGCCGCGCGAGGCCAGAGGAGCAGCCCGAGAATCACCACGCCCACGGCCGCCGCCGCAATCACAAGATACAACGTCAGGGGTGACGACTTACGGCCGCCTCGGCGCGGCGTCGCGGCTCCCGACCGGTCGGTTTTGATTGCCTCAAAGGGAGCCGCCAGCGGCTCAGCCACTGGGATCGCCGCCAAGGGGGCGGCCAATTGCTCGCGCAGCGCGGCGTCGTAGGCCGCCTTCTTCTCGGCATGGAGCAAACAAACCTTGGCCGAGGCAACTTCATTGAGCAGGCGTTGAGACAACTCGGCGTGTTTGCCGGTCTGAAGGGTGCGCAAATGGGCCATCTGGCGATCGGCCGCGTGCTCGATCGCATCGAGGTTGTCTTCAAACAGTTGGAGCCCCAGCAGCCGATAGTGATGCGGCGGCTGCTCCTCGGGCCGAATCCCCAACCAGGTGTAGTACGGATCGAACGAATCCACAATGCCCCCTGCGATGAAGCCTCAATGCTCGTCAGTATCGCGTCCAAAAGGACTCTACACGGCGATAATACGCGATTTGCCGAGAAACCGCAACATAGCGTTGCCCGTTGGTCAGAAACGCGGTGCTTCGTTTTTGCCGTGGGATTGTTTCTCGCGCCGGAGTCATCGATGCGCTCATTTCGTGCTGGCCGATGTTGCGGAAGCCCGGTCGCTGCTTGGGCGAATGCGTACACGGTGAAAAGTCGTTTGCACTCCCCCCAGACCGAGCCAAGATCCTGCTGGCAAAGCCCAATTCGCCGTCGTCGAAAGCGAACGTTGCGGGCCCGTCCAGTGGAGCAGCAGCTTGCCGTCGGCGAGCGCGTCGATGGCAGCCGCTTCGCCATCAAGATGCACACTGACGCGGACGACGCAGAGACGCTGAGCGCCGGCATGACTTGTGTGATCGAAGGAGCTCCCCGAAACGACGCGCCCATCGACCAAAGCCAAGGCGACTCTCTCGTCCACTCCCAGCAATAATGTACAACGTTGCGAACCGACCGGCAGAAGCACTGCGGCCCAAGACCGAGGCTTCTCGCAGACGACCTCCATCTCAAAGTCGTAACTGTCCGTCAGAGTCACCGGGAGCATGATCCGCGACAGACCTTGCTCGGCTCGACGCGGATAAGGCCCTACATGAATCGCCTCCTCCTGCTGTTCCCACGGACCGCAGACTACGTTCGCCGGCAGGTCAAGCTGTGGGAGCAGATCGGTCCACTCCCCCACCGGCAGAATCGTCTGGGCGGGGAGACTCGATCGATTGGCTGTGGAAGCTGCCGTGGGCTGTGCAGGGAGGACAGGGGGCGGCAATGGGGCGGGAGTCGCAAACCAACCACCCCAGAGTACTCCCCAAACCATCGACAGAACGCCCCCAATTGCCAGAAAGACAGCCACGATCAGGAAGACTGGCAGCCGACGGTGTCGCTGCGACGTCAGCGTGGAGGAGCGAACCGATGGCGATTTCTCGACGAGAATGGGCATTGGCGGGGTGACTGCTGGCTGGGTTGCGGGATTGCTTCCTCGCGCCGTGGTCTGCTCCGCCAGTTGCTTCCAGAGCGTCGCGTCGTAGGCGGCCTTTTCGGAGGGGGTCAGCAAACAGCGTCGGGCGGCAGTCACCTCAGTGAGCAGACGCTGCGACAGAGCCGCGTGTGGGCCCGTCTGAAGGGTGCGCAGATAGGCGATCTGACGATCGACCGCATGTTCGATCGTGTCGACATTGCCCTCAAACAACTGAAGCCCAAGCAATCGATAGTGATTTGGGGGCTGCTGCTCGGGGCGAATCCCCAGCCAGGTGTAATAGGGATCAAACGGGTCGGACATGCCCCTGCTTTCGAGAAAGATGCTCGCGATAATGCCTCACCCGCTCCCAGATATCTAATACTACGCCATCCGGCGGGGGGTTGCAAGAAAGCTCCCCCGCCAGTGAACGGGCGGGGGGCGGTGGGCAGTGGGTGTCAAACAGGGCTTATGCTTCTGATCGTCTCCCTCTCCCCCTCCCTAGAGCATTTCGCGGAATTGGGCGAACAGGTAACTGCTGTCGTGAGGGCCGGCCGAGGCTTCAGGGTGGTATTGAACGCTGAAGGCGGGGAAACGACGGTGACGCACGCCTTCAATCGTGTTGTCGTTCAGGTTCAGATGGGTCACTTCGAGATCCGCGGGAAGCGAATCCGGATCGACGGCAAAGCCATGGTTTTGGCAGGTAATCTCCACACGGCCGGTGGCCTTGTTCAACACCGGCTGGTTGGCCCCCCGGTGGCCAAACTTGAGCTTAAAGGTCTTGGCCCCGCAAGCCAAAGAGAGAAGCTGGTGGCCCAGACAGATTCCGAAAATGGGTTTCTTGCCGACCAGGCCGCGAATGGTCTCTTGGGCGTAGGTCAACGGTTCAGGATCGCCCGGGCCATTCGACAAAAAGACGCCGTCCGGCTCCAAGGCCAGTACCTCTTGGGCCGTGGCCGTTCCGGGGAGGATCGTCACCCGACAGCCACTATGGAACAGATGCCGGGCGATGTTCCATTTCATGCCATAGTCTAAGGCCACAACATGCGGAACCCCATTGGAGGAGCGCGGAACCTCGCGCGGCTGCAAGTCGGCCCAAGCACTCAATGGCTTTTGCCACTCCAGGGGTTTGTCGGGGATCACCGCTTGAACCAAGTCGCGGCCCACTAGGCCCGGACTCGTCTGGGCTTTGGCCACCAGACTGGCGTCGTCCAGATCGACGGTTGACAACACGCCTTTCATTGCCCCCCGGATGCGCAACCGGCGGACCAAGGCTCGGGTATCGATCCCCTCCAAAGCCACAACGCTGTGGCGGTTCAGGTAGTCGTGCAGGCCACTTTCTGCACGAAAGTTGCTCACACGCCGGCTCAACTCGCGCACAACGAACCCAGATAGGTGGGGGCGGCTACTCTCCATGTCCTCGGCATTGATCCCATAGTTGCCGATTTCCGGATAGGTCATCGTGACAATCTGGCCCCGATAACTCGGATCGGTGAGAATCTCCTGATAACCGGTCATCGAGGTGTTGAAACAGACCTCTCCGTCAACTTCCCCGGGCGCGCCAAAAGCACGGCCAGTGAACACGGTTCCGTCTTCCAGAGCAAGCTTTGCGAGTTGTGTCATCTGAGGAC
>CAZLDQ010000135.1:0-16053 GCA_964558295.1 uncultured Planctomycetaceae bacterium
ATTCGCCGTATAAATCTCGGCGAATTCCAAGACCCAGGCATCAATCAACTTGCGAAAGGCGGACAAATCCACATCGGTGAGCTTTTGATAGTGGCTGCGGTTGAAGATCTCGCGGTTTTTGACGGTTCCTTTGGCGACCAGTTCCAGGACGAAGAATTCGGAGATGGGGCGCACGGCCAGTTCCAGACGACTGAAGGCGGTCGCGTGACCGGCGCCGCGGCGAAGTCCGAGGTCGTCGCGGCTTACGGCGCCCCCCCAGCCGCGGTCGGAGACCAGGCTGGTGAAGCGGAAGCCGGGGAGGTAGTCGGTGAGCTGTTTGAGCACGCTCTCGATATGCTCGGTCAGGTCCAGGCGATATTGGCTATGGAGACGGCGCAGCTCCTGTTCGCTGAGCGCTTGCTCGGCTTCCGCCCGCGCCCGAGCGTTGCTTGCCCGTTGTCCCCGTTGGATGGCTCGTTCGAGACGTTTTTCGAAATCGGTCATTCCGCGTCGTTTGGTTTCTTCGCTCCGTCGTTGGTGGACGCGGCCTCCTGCCGGGCTTCGAGGAACTGGGCCAAATCACTGAAACTTCGCATCGGCGCCTTGCCGGTCTTCATCGCCTCGGTGATCGGCGTGACCGGCTTGGGCGGACGCTTGGGTTTGTACTCCGGCTTGGGCGGACGCTGGGGCTTCGGCGGCGGGCCTGACCGGCCTTGCGGCTTCCGATCCCGCGGCGGCCGCGGTGGGCGTGCCTGCGGTGCCTGCCCTTGCGGCTTCTCGTCGCGGCGTCCCCCACTGCGCTGCGTGCCCGGGGGAATCATCGTCAGCGAGACCCGACGCCGCTGCTTGTCGACCTCGACCACCCAGACCTTGACCACATCGCCGACCGCGACCACATCGTGCGGATCGCGGACGAACCTGTCGGCCAACTGGCTCACGTGGACCAGGCCGCTGTCGTGCATCCCGATGTCGACAAACGCCCCGAAGTCGACCACGTTGAGCACCGTCCCGGTCAACTCCATCCCCGCCGTAAGATCCTCCAGCTTGATGATCCCATGCTTGAAGACGGGGGCCGGCAGGTCTTCGCGCGGATCGCGTCCCGGCCGGGCCAATTGGGCCAAGATGTCTTTCAACAACAGTTCGCCCACTTGCCACTCGGTGGCCAAGGCCGGCACGTCGAGCTTGCCGATGCGCTCGGCCAGTCCGCCCAACGCCTCTTTTGAGGTCAGATCGGCCGCCGTGCAGCCGAGCCGTTCGAGGACCCGGGTGGCCAGGTCATAGCTTTCCGGATGAATCCAGGTGGCGTCCAGCGGATTGTCGCCACCGACCAACTTCAAGAACCCCGCGGCCTGCACAAACGTCGCATCGCCAAACCCAGGCACCTCCTTGAGCTGCTCGCGCGTGCGGAACGGCCCGTTGGCCTGCCGATACTCGTAGACCCGGCGGGCGGTGAGCTGGTTGAGCCCCGACACGTAGCGGAGCAAAGCCGGACTAGCCGTGTTCACGTCGACGCCTACGTAATTGACGCACGACTCAACCACGTCGTCCAGCGAGGCACGCAGATGGTTGGCTTTCACATCATGTTGATAGAGTCCAACACCGATGTTCGCCGGGTCGATCTTCACCAGTTCGCTCAACGGGTCCTGCAAGCGGCGTCCGATCGAGATCGCCCCGCGTATCGAGGCGTCGAAACTCGGGAGTTCTTCGCGTCCCACCCGGCTGGTCGAATAGACGCTCGCCCCCGCCTCGTTAACGATCACGTAGCAAATCCGGTCTTTCAGATCGTCGCTGCTGATCAGTTCGGCGACGAAATCTTCGGTCTCCCGGCAGGCCGTGCCGTTGCCGATCGCCACGACCGACAACTGGTGGCGTTCGATCAGTTCCCGGACCACCTTTTGGGCCTCCGCCCGGCGTTCTGGATTGCCGATCAGGTAGATTACTGCATGATCCAGCAGGTTGCCAAACTCGTCCAACGCGGCCAGCTTGCAGCCGCTCTTGAAGCCGGGGTCTACGGCCAGAATCCGGCGGTTGTGGACCGGCGGCTGGAGGAGCAACTTGCGGAGATTCTTGGCAAACACCTCGACGGCATGCGTTTCCGCCCGTTCGGTCAACTCGCGGCGCACGTCGCGTTCCAGGCTCGGCAGAATCAGCCGGGTCAGGGCGTCGCGTGCACACCCGCGCAAAAAGGCTGCGTGCGGATGCTCGGCCGGGATGCAGACCTCCTCGACGGCCTGGTACATCGCCTCCAAGTCACATTCCATCCGCACACGAAGATATTTAGCTCGCTCGCCGCGATTGATTGCCAACACGCGATGTGGCGGAATCTTACGGATCTCTTCACTGTAGTTGAAGTAGTCGGAAAAGGCCTTTTGCTTCTTCTCCTCGGCCTTCTTCTTCTTGGCCTCTTTCTTGGCCCGTTTCTGTTCGCTCTTGGCCTGCTTCTGCCGCGGCAGCTTGGCCGGGGCAGGGGGAACCTCGGCCGCCGACGCTTCGGCCGGCGTTTCGCTTGGCGCAGCCACTTCGATCGGTTCGGCGGCCGGCGTCTCGGCGACTTCGCTCGGCTCCGCGGTCGGTTTGGCCGCTTCAGCTACTTCGGTCCCCGAAGCCTCAATCGGCGTTTCCGTAACCGGAACTTCTTCAACGGCCGGCGCCGGAGGCTCGGTCACTTCGACCAACGGGGCTAGCGACGCTTCGGGCTCGGGAGCCCCCACCGCTCCAGGTGAGGTACGTTCGGCGGCCGGCTCCGACGTCTCGGCAGCAGCCGGTTCGCTCGGGGCGGCCGACGTCTTGGACGCTTTGGGCTCAGCAGCCGGTTTCTCGCCAGCCGGTTTCCCTTCGGGGACGGCTTGCGAGCTAATCAGCTTGCCAGTTCGCTGGAGGATTTCTCGCAACCGCTGCCGCAGTTCGGCCGATTCGCTGAACTGTTCGGCCAGGATATGGCCGGCACCCAAGAGGGCATCGGCGGCCGTGGGCACCTGACGGTCGGGATTGGCGTAGTCAGCCGCGCGGCGGTCCAGATCGTTGGCCAACGGATCGGCCGCGAGAATCTCTGTCGCCAGCGTCTCCAGCCCCCGCGACCGGGCCAGCGTGGCCAGAGTCTGCTTCTTCGGCTTGTAGGGCAAATAGAGATCTTCGAGCCGTTTGGTCGTACTGGCGCTTTGGATCTGCTTGGCCAACGCCTCCGTCAGTTTCCCTTGCGCCTCGATTGAACGCAAGATCGTCTGTTTCCGATCGGTCAGCAGACGCAGCTTCGTCAGCCGGGCCTGGATTTGGCGGATCTGTTCTTCATCCAGACCGCCAGTCTGATCCTTTCGATAGCGTGTAATGAAAGGAATCGTATTCCCTTCATCCAAGAGTTCCAGGACCGCTTCGATTTGCCGGAGTGGAATCCCCAGGCCGCGTGCCAAATGCCGCAGGTTGATGGTGACAGGGTCGCCCATAAGTGGTTGGCATGCATCAACTCGTGGTTGACGCAAAATTCAGGAGGGTAAAGGCTGGAAAACCTGGGTCACGACCAGTAACAAAACCGCCCAACCGCTGACAGCGTTTGGAGTTTGGACAGGTTTTCCGTGAAATCGCACTCTAGGTCATTCCGCGGACGCTGTCAAGCAACCGGCCCTCAGGTTCCCCTGCAGACACTCCCTGATGGCGCTAGTATTACATCGGACAGCCGATGTGAGCTGCGTCAGCGTCATTACCGGGAAAACGCTTATTTTCAAATAAATTCGCCAAACCCGCAAGGCGATACCAGCCGATACGAAAGAAGGTCTTTCCTTAGACCCTGGCGGCCAACCGTATACACCCCAGTGTTTGAACGACTGAAGCCCGGTTTCCCGACAGGTTCTCAAGTCAAGGAGTGGTCCGCGATGAGTCGAATCCCCCTCCGAATCTACTATGGGCCCCAAGAAGATCCGGCTGGCGCGAAGCTTCCCGACGTCGAGGATGCCCGCCAAACCGTCACGGTACCCCTCAATGAGGTCTTGCCGCTGTTGGTTGATGCGATTCAATCGGATCGGACTTGGTTACGGGACTTCGCCAACGACGAGGTGACGATCTCGATGGATCTTTACGAAGTCATCCTGGCTTACCAATTTTATCGACGCCCCTCAGCCTGATCGTTGCTTCTCACTCACAGTTGCTCCGGTCCCGGTTTTGATTACCACCAGGGGGAGGCGGCCCAACCAAGTGGCAAGCCCCTCACGGTAGTCAGGGTACAGGCTAGGCGGAACTCTTATAATGAAGAGCCTCCCCTCTGCTGAACCATGGAGGTTGCCTGTGAGTACCCCTAAGCCTGAGAAGTCGTCGCGTCTTGATCCGTTGGCTTCGCCAGAGTTCCACGACCTAGCTGGCCGGGGGGATGATCAATCTTTTGTCCCGCCCCACCATATCGCCGATTTGATTAACCAGATCAAGGAATCGGCCGACAAGTTGGTCCATGACAAAACCAGCCGTGGCGATTTGAAGATCCTCAACCGCACGCTCAAAGAACTCCGCTATGCCTTCAAGGTCTTCTCCCCCTATCGCCATCACCGGAAGGTGACGGTTTTCGGTTCTGCCCGAACTCCGCCCGACGATCCTTGCTACCAGCAAGCGGTCCGGTTTGGTCAGGCGATGGCCTCCCACGGATGGATGGTTGTCACGGGAGCTGCCAGCGGGATCATGGAGGCCGGCCATGTTGGTGCTGGTCGCGAGCACTCGATGGGCCTGAACATCATGCTCCCCTTCGAGCAGATGTCCAATTCGGTGATCGCTGGCGACCCTAAGCTGGTCCACATGAAGTACTTCTTCACTCGGAAGCTGATGTTCGTCAAGGAAAGCCATGCGATGTGCCTGTTCCCCGGCGGCTTCGGCACCTTGGACGAAGGACTCGAAGTGCTCACGCTCCTGCAGACGGGCAAACGCGACATGGTCCCGGTCGTCTTCCTCGACCAACCGGGGGGCGACTATTGGACCCAATTCCAACAGTTCATAGTTGACAAACTCTTGAAACGGGGAATGATCAGCCCCGACGACCTGTCGCTCTATAAGCTGACCACGCGCGTGGAGGACGCGGTCCAGGAGATCCTGGGATTTTTCCGAGTCTATCAGGGGATGCGGTATGTGCGAAATCAACTCGTGCTTCGCCTCAGCGAGAGGCCCCGCCCGGAACTACTGGACCAGTTGAACACCTGCTTCGCCGATATCCTGACCAGCGGGCAGATCGTCACCGATGGTCCGCTTCCGGAAGAACGCGACGAGCCGGAATTGGCCGAGTTGCCACGACTAGTCTTCCACTTCAACCGCCGCGACTTCGGACGTCTCCGGCAGTTGATCAATGCCTTGAACCGTGGCTTCGTGGCCGCTGAAGAACAACCGGAAGCGTCTCGCGCTCATTCGGAGGAATGAAGAACCAAGGACTGCTGCGAGTCCTTGCTTTTTCCTGTTTACCCGACTTATTTCTGCGCGGGCCCTACGCTATCCCTGCGGCTTCCATGCGTGGACCACGTCGACCAAGGCGAGGGCGTTTTCCACGGGCGTTTGCGGCAACACACCGTGGCCAAGATTGAAGATGTGCCCCGGGCGACCGCCGGCCTGGGCGAGAATTTCGTGGGCCCGGCGGTGGATCTCATCCGGGTTGGTCAACAGAATCACCGGATCCAGGTTGCCTTGAATGGCCTTTTGCGGACCGATCGCTTGCCAGGCATCGTCCAGGCGGACTCGCCAATCGACGCCGATCACTTGGCCTCCCGCCTCGCTCAACAGGGGCAGAAGTGCCGGATTGCCCGTGGCAAAGTGGATCGCTGGCACGTCGGGCGTGAGGTGGGCGAAGACGGTGCGGCTGTGCGGGAGCACATAGCGCCGATAATCCTCGGGTCCCAAGCATCCTACCCAGCTATCAAACACCTGTACGACTTGCGCCCCCGCGGCGATCTGCGCATTAAGATATCGGGCAATCCCTCGGGCGAAACGGTCCAACAGAGCATCCCAGGCCCCGGGATCGCGATACATGAGCATCTTCGTGCGCCGATAATGCGAGCTTGCCCCGCCTTCAATCGCGTAGGCGGCCAGGGTAAACGGAGCCCCGGCAAAGCCGATTAGCGGAAGGTCGTCGGCCAGTCCCGCCCGCGTCAGCCGAACGGTGTCGAAGACGAACTCCAGCGTGCTGAGGTCATCCAGTTCGCAGACCCGGCGGACATCAGCCGGTTCCCGGATCGGATTGTGGATCACCGGCCCCTCGTCGGCGGTGAACTCCAGCGTCAGCCCCATTGGTTCGAGGATCGGCAGCAAATCGGCAAAGATGATCGCCGCATCGACGCCGAGTCGCTCGACCGCCATCAGCATCACCTCGGCGCAGAGGGCTGGGTTCTTGCACAGTTCCAAAAAACTCATCCGT
Organism: uncultured Planctomycetaceae bacterium; assembly: GCA_964558295.1. Taxonomy (GTDB): domain Bacteria; phylum Planctomycetota; class Planctomycetia; order Pirellulales; family Thermoguttaceae; genus JBDKTH01. The sequence continues at coordinate 6,353 of CAZLDQ010000135.1, forward strand.
TGGCGGATCGCCCGATACTCGGCCATGTAGCGGCCTGCCTGACGCATCAGCCAAATCGGCACGCGTTCGGTCGGCTCCCGGCGCGCGGCTTTCATGAACGGGCTATGGTACCAGGGTTGCGATTGGTCGGGCATGTCAGTGGGAGGCACTTGGGTTTCAGGGGCTAACGATCTATTCTTGGGGATTCCCGGGGGAATTGCAAATCGAAAATCTCAAATTGCAGATTGAGACTGTGTCTTTGAGGGCGCAAGAAACAAGTCTGCCCGGGTGGACCCGGGCAGACTCCTCTGACGCTATAGGTTAGGACCAGCGGGTGCTTAGTTCTGCACGATGCTGGCGGTCGCCTGATAGATGCTGCGGCTACGCATCAACGAGGCCGACGGATCAGCCTTCGGGGCGGCGGGCAGCGGAGCAGCCTCAGCCGGAGCGGGGGCCGGAGCGGGAGCCGCGGCCGGAGCCGGACCCGGGACAACCGTCGCGCCACAGCAGGTCGGCTCGCCGCAGCAGGCATTGCAGCTGCAGCAGGGCTTCAGAGCGCTGAACAGGTTGTCAAGGAAGGTCAGAACCGGACGGCAATGGCAGCACTTGCCACAGTCACAGCACTTCGGGGCTTCGCAGCACTTCGGGGCTTCGCAGCAAGCCGGCTTGCAGACCTTGACTTTGCAGGGCTTGCAGACCGGGGCGCAGGCCTTGGGGGCTTCGCAGCACTTCGGCGCTTCACAGCACTTCGGGGCTTCGCAGCAGGGGCGGCAGACCAAAGCGCACTTCAGGTCCTGGATCGGCTCCACAGCCGCCTTGAGCAGGTTCCGCACGGGGCGGCACTCGCAGCAATCACCGCAGCCACCACAGGCCGGAGCACACGGGGCCGGCTCCGGAGCGCAGGTCTTGCACTCAGCGCACGGGGCACAGGTGTCGCAGCAACGCTTGCAGGCGAACAGGTCTTTCAAACCTGCAAACAGATCGCAGCGCTTGGCGCACGGATCACAGCAGGTCGGCTCGGGAGCACAGCACTTCACAGCCGGGGCACAAGGAGCTGGGGCGGCGCAGGCGGCGCAGCCACCCGCATTCATTCCCGCCATGCTGTCCAGCAATTCCAAGGCCATTCCTTGGCTACAGAGGGCGACGCTCAGCATGAGCGCTCCGAAAACCATCTTGACTTTCATTGAGCAAACTCTCCTTTACCTTGAACCGAGGTAGCTTGCATCCCGTTTTCTCACGACCTCAAACCAGGGCCCCGCACACGCTTGAAGCGCGTCGTTCGCTGACTTCCGTGGTGGGTTCTCCCATGGGTTAGAACCGACTCGGCAGTGGTTTGCCGGTCGCAGGTGGGGAAGGTGGGTCGCTACCCTCCAGTTCACATGGGTCTCGCGCCAGAGCCGTCGAGCCACTCCTTGACTCGAACTCTCCCGGTGCGGCTTTCACTGGCGCACCCCTGAATCGCCACTTTTGTATGGTGGTCTTTTCAAGGGTCAAATTCGGTATCGGCTGCCTTATCTGGGCCCCTTGAATGCACGGAAGTGATTTTCGCACAACAGGTTAAGACTCCTGTTGCGCAAACCTTGCCGCATGCAAAGACTGGTGAAGCTGCGGCATCTGTACGGCGTCAGATTGCGATATTTTTCGCGGGAGATATCCGCCAACCGGCAAATCTTCTCGTGCTCGCCTGGGTTAACAAAAAGTTTTTTACGCACTCCCCCGGATGCTGCCCCGCTGGCGGCTGGCCCGCCTCCCGTCCCCCCGGGGGGGTCGCGTCCGGCTGTTGCGACACTCTACGCCACGGCGCCGAGCCGTGCAGTTATCAGGAGGTTCCATGCCAAGGTTGTCTGTTCTCCTCTGTCTCATACTACTTGCCGTTGGTCGCATCGCGCGTACAGATGCGGTGGAGCCAACAGCGGGGCCCTCAGCCTCTTGGCCGCAATGGGGCGGCTCCGCAGCCCGCAACAATGTCTCGGACGCCACGGGCCTGGCGACAACGTGGTGCGTCGGCGAGTTTGACGAAGCCACGGGCAGTTGGCAGTCGCAAACCGCCAAGCACGTCAAGTGGGTTGCCCGATTGGGGAGCGAAAGCTACGGCAGCCCGGTGATCGCTGCCGGCAAGGTGTTTTGCGCGACGAACAATGGCGCCGGCTATTTGAAGCGCTATCCCGCCTCCGTCGATCTGGGGTGCCTGTTGGCCTTTCGTCAGACCGATGGACAGTTCCTCTGGCAGTTCTCCAGCGAGAAGCTTAAGGCTGGCCGCGAGATCGACTGGCCCATGCAGGGCATCTGTTGCTCGCCCTTGGTGGAGGGTGAGCGGCTCTGGATTGTTACCAACCGGGGAGAGGTTGTCTGTCTCGACACCGAAGGATTTACAGACCACGAAAACGATGGCCCGATCACTGACGAGCCGTCTGACAACGCCTGCGAGGCCGATCTGGTTTGGCGTTTCAATATGATGCGCCAACTCGGCAGTGTGCAACACAATATGTGCAGTTGCTCGGTCACGGCGGCCGGTGATCTATTGTTCGTTTGCACCTCGAATGGAGTTGACGGGGCGCACGAGACGATTCCCGCCCCCGACGCGCCGAGTTTCATTGCCCTCGACAAACGATCCGGCAAGCTCGTCTGGGCCGACAACTCGCCCGGCAAGAACATCCTCCATGGGCAGTGGGGCTCGCCGGCGTTTGCCGTGCTCGGCGGAGTGCCTCAGGTGCTTTTCCCCGGCGGCGATGGCTGGCTCTACAGCTTCCTGGCCAAAGCCACTTCGGACGGGCGGCCCAAGCTGCTCTGGAAGTTCGATTGCAACCCGAAGACCTCGGTCTGGGAAGGCAACGGCCAGGGGGACCGTAATGAACTGATCGCCACCCCGGTGGTCTGGAAAGGCCGGGTCTATCTGGCCACCGGCCAAGACCCGGAGGCTGGCGAAGGCCCGGCCGACCTCTGGTGTATCGACCCGACGCGACGCGGCGACGTCAGCGCGGAGTTGGTCGTCGACCGTCAGGGCCAGCCCGTCCCTCCGCGACGCTTCCGCGCCGTGGATCCCGAAGCGGGCGAACAGGTCCGTCCCAACCCCAATTCGGCCGCTCTCTGGCACTATCGGGGATACGATGCCAACGGCGACGGCACCCTTGACTTCGAAGAAACCATGCACCGGACGATTGCCATGGTCGCGATCCACAACGGATTGTTGATCGCCGGTGATTTTTCCGGATTGGTTCATTGTCTTGACGCCACTACAGGGCGAGTCCACTGGACCCACGACATGTTGGCGGCGGTCTGGGGTTCGCCGCTGATTGCCGACGGCAAGATCTACCTCGGCGACGAGGATGGTGATGTGGCCGTCTTCGCCTGTTCAGCCCAGAAGAGACTCTTGGCCGAAAACGCCATGAACAACTCCGTCTACAGCAGTCCCGCGGCTCTCGGCGGGACACTCTACGTTTCCACGAAGAGTCATCTGCTGGCGATCGAGAAAAAGAACGAGTGACTTACCATGTTTCGCCAAGCCAGTTATGTCACCGTCGTCAGCCTTCTCGTGGCTATCCTTAGCGTGATCATGCTTCGCCAGCGTCTGCCAATCGGACCGGTCGTGCTCCTGCTGGCGTTGGCCCCGATTGCCGGACTGTGGGGCGCAAGCCGATCGTTCAAAGGGGCCATGCCGGATCTCGTCTTCGGCGCGATTGACACCGGACTGCTGACGATTCCGGCCTTGTGGGGCGGCGCGCTCTTTGGCGTCGCCGGCGCCATCGCCGGAGGTGTGATTGGCGATGCCCTGACCGATGCGATCGCCGGTTTCGTTGAAGGGGGAATCGCCGAGTGGCTTCACGACCATGGCATCGACGCGTCCCGGGAACCGGTGACCACAGCCTTAGGCAAGATGGCTGGCTGTCTGGGTGGCGCTGGCCTGATACTCTCACTCGCCATGGCTGCAGGCATCCAGCCTACGTTTGACTAACTCGCATTTCCTCTCGAGTTCCGTGTTGCACGGACCCCACGGTGCGAAATGCCGGCTAAGGAGCGACTGCCGGTCGCCCGATGCTGTAATAGGTGAACCCCGCCTCGCGCATCCGTTGGGGGTTGAAGAGATTGCGACCGTCGAAGACGACGGGGGTGCGCATGCGTTCTCGCATCCGCGGGAAGTCGGGATGAACGAATTGCTTCCATTCAGTCATAATCGCCAGGGCATCGGCTCCCTCGAGCGCCTCGTCACGTCCGGCACAGTAGGTCAGTTGCGAACCGAACCGCTGACGCACGTTTTCCATCGCCTCCGGATCATAGACGCGGAGCTTCGCTCCCAGGGCCAGTAGACGCTCCAAAAGCACCAGCGACGGTGCCTCGCGGATGTCGTCGGTCCCCGGTTTGTAGGACAGCCCCCACACGGCGATCACGCGATCTTGGAGTTGCCCTTGGAAATGCTTTTCGATCTTCGCGGTCAGCACGGTCTTCTGATGCTCGTTGACCTCGTGAACCGCATCGAGGATCTGGGGCCTTACTCCGCACTGTCGGGCCAAGGCCGCCAGGGCGCGGACATCCTTCGGAAAACAACTCCCCCCATATCCGCAACCGGGGAAGAGGAACGCAAACCCGATCCGGCTGTCGTGACCAATCCCACGCCGCACGTCATTGATGTCCGCCCCGGTGCACTCGCAGAGATTGGCCACCTCGTTGATGAAGCTGATCTTGGTCGACAACAGGGCGTTGGCCACATACTTCGTCATTTCGGCACTCTCGGGCGTCATGGCTAGCAACGGTTTGTCGGTCCGCAGATAGGGCTGATAAAGGTCCCGGAGAACCTCCACGACTTCTTCAGATCGTGCACCGATCACGATCCGGTCGGGCTTCATGAAGTCGTCGATCGCCGTGCCTTCCTTGAGAAACTCGGGATTGCTGGCCACGTTGCACGGTCGGCCGAGCTGTCTCGCCAGCCTCGCCGTTACGGCGGCATTCGTCCCCACTGGCACCGTGCTCTTGAGCACCAGGATCGTCTCCGGCCAGAGGCACGGCGCAATCGTATCGACCGCAGCCCACACCGCCGAGAGATCCACATTTCCGTCCTCCTTCGGCGGCGTTCCCACGGCCAGGAAGATCAGCCTTGCCGTGCGGGCCGCCTCGCACAAATCCGTGGTGAACTGGAGCCGGCCGGAAGAGACGTTCCGCCGGACCAATTCCGACAGCCCTGGTTCGTAGATGGGCACTTGCCCCTGGCGTAGCTTCTCCACCTTGGCCTGATCGCAGTCCACACAGGTGACATCGTTCCCCGTTTCAGCCAGACATGTCCCGGTGACCAAGCCCACATAGCCGGTCCCCACGATGGCGATTTTCACAGCACGTTTTCCTTTTTGTACGAGAAGATGTCGTCTCTGCTGTCAGCGATTTGCCGTCAGCTTTCCCCATTATTCCACCGACAGGGACGACCGGAAACAGACGTTTTTGGGCCACGCACGCTCCCCGTCAGCTCCCTCGCCGAAACACCCTCCGCCACACATTGGACCACGCTTGCGTGTTCGCGAGAAGCAATGGTTGCTACCGCCGCTCAGACCACCACGCGTACGTATCCCGGACGGTCTGCTCCAGGGATATCTGCGGCTGCCAGCCGGTGGCTTGCGTCAATCGGTCAATTCTGGCGATCGGATCTTGCTTGAAACCGGGCCGGCGCTCGACCACGGGGCGCAAAGAAGCGGCGGCTTGACGCAACAATTCAAGAATGTCGCCACTCCGCCGGGCGATGCCCGAACCCACATTGTAGATCGCCCCCCGCTCGCCCCGTTGGGCTAAGAGCCGGTAGGCCCGAACCACGTCGCGCACATCGCTCAGATCGATCCAAGCGTCCAGGGTTTGCACCTGAATCGGCCCCTCGCCTCCTCGGGCGAACTGTTCGGCCCACTCGGGAAGCATCATCCGCGGACTCTGTCCCGGGCCGGTGTGCTGAAACGCCCGGGCGATCAGCGCGTCGACTTGCCCACGAGCCACCATTTGCTGCACTTCCCCCTCGGCGGCAAGTTTCGTCCGTCCGTACCCTCGTTTGGGGGCCACAGGGGCCAGTTCGTCGATACAGGGAGACGCGGCCGTCACCGGGGCATAGACGTAGCTGCTACTGACAAACAGCACGCGCGGGGCGGAAGAAAGCGACGCGGCCAACTGAAGCACTCGTCGCGTACCGTCGACATTGATCCGTACTGCCTGCGGCGTGGGCTCGTCCTGGCCGCAGTCGTCCGGTACGCTCAGCGCTGCCAAGTGATAGATGACCGTGGGCGCAAACTGTTCGATGGCACGACGCACGTCGTCGCGCGGTTCTTCAGGAGCTCCCAGATCCCAGGCCAGCATCCCGACTCGATCACGAATCCCTTTGGGCGACGCCGGCAACCACTGCCCATCGGGCGAGGTTCCCAATACGGCCTCCCCACACGCCAGCAAGTGTTCGGCCAAAAAACCGCCCACAAAGCCAGAAACCCCAGTAATCAGCGCACGGCAACTCATAAGGCAAATGATGAAGGCTGAAGGCTCAATGCTGAAGCACGGATACCAAACAAGCTATGTGGTAAGAAGACGCTTTCCTGCCCTCCTTCCTTCATCCTTCAGCATTTTCTTCGTCCTCCGGCGGTACGCACTTGACGGCGACCAGCAGGTCGTCGTCGTCGAGGCTCATGATTCGCACACCTTGAGTGTTGCGCCCGATGATGCCGATCTCCTTGGCAGCGATCCGCTGGATCTTGCCTCGGGCGGTGATCATCATCAACTCGTCCTTGTCGTCAACCCGAACCACGCTGACCACCGGCCCGTTGCGTTCCGTGGTCTTGATGTCGCGGAGTCCCTTGCCGCCGCGCCGCTGGGTACGGTAGCTGTGTTGCGAGGAATGGCCTTCGTCGTTCTCTTCGTCGCCGTCAGCCTCCACGGCCATGTCGTCAGCTTCCGACACGTCGGCCTCGTCGTTGCCACGTGCGTCGGCGGCTTCCAGGTTCGGCCCAAAAGGCGTGCGTTTGCCGTAACCGTTGGCACAAGCGGTCAGGAGCGTAGCCTCAGGATCGGCCACGACCATGCCGACCACGCGGTCTTCACCGATCAGCGAGATCCCCTTTACGCCGCTGGAGTCACGCCCCATTGAGCGGACATCCGATTCCTTGAAGCGAATTGCCATTCCCCCCGCGGTGGACAGGACCACCTCGTCTCCTTTGCGAGTGATGACCACGTCGACCAGTTCGTCCCCCTCGCGGAGCTTGATCGCGATGATTCCCTTCTTTTGCGGCCGTCGGAAGGCGGCCAGATCAGTCTTTTTCACCAGGCCCCGGCTGGTGGCCATCATCAGGTAGCAATCGGGCTCGTCGAAGTTGCGCACCTCGCGGCAGTCGGCGATTCGCTCCCCTTCGGCCAAGTTGAGCAGGTTGACGATCGCTCGGCCGCGGCTATCGCGGGCCAACTGCGGCAGGTCGTAGACCTTGCGCCAGTAGACTTTTCCCAGGTTAGTGAAGAACAGCAGGTAGTCGTGGGTGCTGGCCACGAAGAGGTGTTGGATCGGGTCCTCATCCTCCGTCTTGGCCCCCTTGAGCCCTTTACCGCCGCGGCGTTGGGCCCGATAGGCCGAAGCCGGCGTGCGCTTGATGTAGCCGTTGGAGCTGATCGAAACGACCATCGTCTCCTCGGCGATCAGGTCGTCGAGGTCCACATCGCCCAGTTCTTCGCCGCTGATCTCGGTCCGCCGTGCGTCGCCGTAGCGGCGTTTCAGGTCCAGTAAGTCTTCGCGGATGATCGCGTAGATGTTCCGTTCGTCGGAAAGGATCCGGTGATACTCGTTGATGTCGCTCAGGAGGTTGCGATACTCCTCGGCCAGCTTTTCCTGTTCGAGGTTCACCAACTGGCCGAGCGTCATGCGGAGGATCGCGTCGGATTGAACGGGAGTCAGCGTGTAATTCTCGGCCACGCCCCGCTCCGATTGGAGCACGGCAAATCCCGCATCGCCCAAGGCCCGTTGGAGCATCGCCGCGGGACACTCGATCTGCATCAACCGCTGCTTGGCTTCGGCCTGTGTCTTCGACGTACGGATCACGCGGATCACCTCGTCGATGTTCACATGGGCCAAGAGAAGCCCTTCCACCGTGTGCTTCCGCTGTCGGGCTTTGTTCAACAAGAACTGCGTGCGCCGGCGGATCACCGTTACCCGATGGCGTAAGAACTCCTCCAACAACGCCTTGAACGACATCACCCGCGGTTTGCCGTCCACCAGCGCCAGGAAGATCAGCGAGAAGGTATCTTGCAGTTGCGAGAACTCGTAGAGCTGATTGAGGACGACGTCCGGATCGGCATCGCGTTTGAGCTCCAACACCAGTCGGACCGGTTCTTTCAGATCGCTCTCGTCGCGAATCGCGGAGACGCCCTTGATCCGGTCTTCGGCGATCAGTTCAGCGATTCGCTTGTGGACCGCGTCGCGGGCCGCCTGGTAGGGAATCTCGTTGACCACAATCCGGTGACGCCGGCCAACCTCTTCGATCCGCGCCCGAGCCCGGACCACCACGTTGCCGCGTCCCGAGTGATAAGCCTGCCGAATGCCGGCCCGTCCACAGATGACCCCGCCGGTCGGGAAATCCGGGCCCGGACAGATCTCCAGCAACTCATCGATCGAGACTTCCGGATCGTCGATCACACGGACGAGCGAGTCACAGATCTCCCCCAAGTTATGCGGCGGAATCGAGGTAGCCATCCCCACCGCGATTCCTTGCGAGCCGTTGACCAGTAGGTTGGGAAACCGCGATGGCAACACGGTTGGTTCCGTATTGCGTTCATCGTACGTTGGCACGAAATCGACCGTGTCGAGCTTCAGGTCGTCCAACATCAACGCGGCAAACGGCGACATACGGGCTTCCGTATACCGCATGGCGGCCGCAGGTAGCCCGGCAATCGAACCGAAGTTTCCTTGCTTGTCGATGAGCACATAGCGCATGTTCCATTCTTGGGCCATGCGCACCAGGGTCGGATAGATCACACTTTCGCCGTGGGGGTGGTAGTTACCACTCGTGTCGCCGGAGATCTTGGCACACTTGATCCGCGAGGCCCCAGGCGAGAGATTCAGGTCGTTCATCGCCACCAGGATCCGCCGCTGCGACGGCTTGAGCCCGTCGCGGGCATCCGGCAGCGCGCGACTGACGATCACACTCATCGCATAGGTCAGGTAACTCCCTTTCAGCTCATCCTCGATCGGGAGAGCCACCATCTTCCCGCTATGGGTATCAATAGTTCCCTCTGGAGAACCATTCACCTCGGGAAACTCGTCGTCAGGTAAATTGTCCTCGGGATTAGGTAAATCAGGAGGCAGATTCGAATCGGTAGACAACGATAATCCTTTCGCCAGATATTGCCATGGAAACGACGAAACCCCTTACCAAATAAGGGGTTTCAGCATTGTTTCATGCACATAAACGCGATTGCCTTCAGTATACCGATTCTCGTTCGTGTCCACAACGCCACCCACAGAAAAATTCGCGTCGTAAGTCATTTATAGCAAAAAACTTGTGACATCACTTTTCCACCGTCCACAGATCGTGGATCGCAGCGATTCGGTATCACGCTACAGAGACTCGAAAAAAGAGCACACGGACAAATCCAGAGAGCAATCGTTCCAGAAAATAAGGATGCGAGGTGTTTGCCTGGCGGCGATGATGGCCTTGTTGACCGGCTGTGGCGAGCCGCTTGCGTTGTTGCGGCGAATTGGGGGGTGGGCGAGGTGACGGAGGACC
>CAZLDQ010000136.1:0-16012 GCA_964558295.1 uncultured Planctomycetaceae bacterium
TTCTTCCGTTCCGCCCGCCCCACCACCTCTCTCATTCCTAACATCCTCGCTTTCTCCATCCTTCCTCTACCTCCTTTCCCTCTACTGTAATAACCAAGGAGCTTTCGGTAAAATAGCGGACTTACGCGACCATCCAATTGACGCCCAACGCCGAGATTTCGGCCGCCGGGTGTTTTGCGTTTAACTGGCTTTCTGGCAACGAGTTACGTCATTCCGGGCGGCGACTCAATTATCTCTGTTTCGGGAGAAATAAACCAGGGTTCGAAATCAACCTTCAAGGTTGCGATCGAACCCCAGAATCTCGCGTCAAAACCCCCAGATCTCTGGTTAACATACCCTCTGAGTGAACAAGCCGGTTGCCTTTGAGGCCCAAAAGCAACCGGGGGAAAGACATTGTGAATTCGCGCTGTGTTGCCAATCGGGTACAATTGGCTCGATCGGGGCCGCAAGCGACGGATTCGCCGAGTTTCTGCCACCCTCGTCCCTCCCAACGTTGGCAGCCATCTCAGGGAATTCCGCAGAGAATTCCAGATATCATGAAAGAGCCGGGAATTCGCCGCAGCAACCATGGCGGTGCAAGTCCATGAAAAAAGCCGACTTGCGTCATTAGCAAGTCGGCCAAGTGGAGGCTTTTGGCGGGACAGCTAAGGACCCGAAATGTTCGCCAAGCGCTAGGTATCGACGTGGCAAGCTGCGTAGTTTGGTGAAGCGAAAAAGGCGTCTCAAAACGCCAGACAGAGACGAATGGCACCGGTGCCAACCGGTGACAGCCGGTGATGTCCCGGTGACGGGGTGACATAGCATTGCGCTGGCACTGCAAGCAGCAAAATAGTCCCGAAAGCTTCACCGGTGAAGGCCGCTCCGCAGTGCCATCTTGTCACCGGTTTGGCATCGGCACCACGCCAATGGGCCACCTACGCCGTCACCAGCACCAGCGGAAGGCACTCCCACGCCGTCACCGGTGAATCCCAATGGTCTACCAATGCCGTCACCGGTGTCGCTGAATGGCCCTGGTACGCCGTCACCGGGTGACGTGTCACCGGGCGACAATGTCCCTCTTGGGCAGGCCGGTTTCCCCTTGACGTTTCGCCGCCCCGACGGCTCCCTGTTCACGCAACACGACGCGTTTACGAAAGGAGCCGTGATCATGGGCAACGACAATCAACGGGCCCACATCGCCAGGCACGTTCGAGAGCTTCGACGGCATCTGCTGCCGATCCTCGACTGGATCGAAAGCCAGCTTGGACCGCCGGCCCCGGAGGTCGGCATGGCCCACGCCATAGAGACCGCATTGGGGATGGAGCCAAGCGAAGACGGCGAGTCGCTGAACGACCGCCACTACTGGGTGCTCAGCCAACTCGCCCAGAACGTCAAGCTCACCAAGCACCACGTGATGGCTCACTACGGGTACAGTGAGCGAACAGCAAAACGGATTCTCTCCACGCTCACCAAGCGCGGGTTGATTGAATTCTGTGCCGACCCAAGGCCTGGCTTCTACAGGCTGTGCCATCCTGACCTGTTAAAGGAGCTTGGTCGCAACACAATCGCCAGATCTCAACGCGATAAGGCCGAATGACGTCGACGCCACTGGCCCCCATGATCAGCTTGAAACCACTGCGGGAGTTCTGGCAGCGCCATTCAGACGCCGAGGAGCCGCTTCGGCTCTGGTATAAGATGGCGCAGGAGGCGACATGGTCGAACCTGTCGGACATTCGGCATACCTACCCGCACGCGGATGGCGTAAGAACGTCAAGCGGCACGTTGACCGTCTTCAACATTGGCAGCAACAAGTACCGTGTTGGTGATCCATTCCACCTCCATCGCGACTGGAGCCTTCCGCGCGAGCCTGGTTGTTGCAGATTCCGATGCGGTTGCCATGGATGGAGTCATCCCTTCTTGAGTCGGTAGAAGCCCGGATGCGTGGTGCGGTCGAACTCGATCAGGCCAACATCCGACAGCTCGCCCAGAACGCGCTTGGCCGTCCGGTCGCTGATGCCAAACTCCAGTTCAACCTCCCGGCGCGTGAGCGTGCCGTTGTCGGCCAGACGTGCCAGAACCCAGCGCTGCTTGTCATTCAGTGCCAGCTTCGGCTTGCCATTGGTTGTTTGTGACGTTCCATTGCCGGAACCGTTGGCATGACCCAACAGGGTGCCAGAATCGTCATATACCTCGACGACGATTCCATCGGCGAGGTGGTACCCATGTTCGTCATTGGCAATGACATCCTCTTGGCCGCACTCGTGGCCCAGACGGTCGTGGACGATCCTGGCAATGCGGCAGCGCAGCGAGCAGATGGCCCGGATCAGCGTATTCTGCTCCGGCTCAGGTGTCAGCTTCCTGGCCAAGGCACGGCTGCCCAGATGGACGGGCTTACCGCGACCGGTCGATTCCCGGAGCACATGCAGGATCTGCCAGGCGTACCCTCGCCGGCTCTTCTCGGCGATGGTTTCGCCACACAGCTCGATGTGACGAGGGTGATAAGCCAATACGCCGCCCGGGAACGGCGCTAACGGCTCTGACGTCACTGTGCCCCTGGCCGCGACACGGAAGCGCCGGTGCTTCTCGAGCACCTCTTCGATCACCGCCGCCAGCGTCCGGCCCGTCGTCGGGAACGGCTTGGAAATACTGCCGTCGATGCCGATTTCCTGGAGGTCGGTCAGCAGGTCCACGCAGTGCTGGTGCTGGGCCGTCATCAAGATCACGGGGATGCCGTCGCGACCTTTTCTGGCGCGAATCTGCTTGAGCAAATTCTTACCGAACTCCGGCGACGCCTTGCCATTTGGGCGCGACGGAATCTGCAGGTCCAGCAGGACCAGGTCGTAGTCGTTCGCCTCCAACAGGCGTATGGCGTCCTGCTGATTCTCCGCCCAGTCGCTGACATGCCCCAGGGAGCCCAGGCAGTCATCGATGGTCTCGGTCTTGATCTTCGGCTCGTCCTCAACTACCAACAGCTTCATTCGTCATCGCCCCCGACTGTTGAACGCATGGGCAAAGCGAGCACCACGGTGGTGCCCTTATCCATTTCACTGTCGATGGCCACCGAGCCGCCGTGGGCCGTGATGTACTTGTGGACAAGGCTCAGTCCCCAGCCGCTGCTGCATCGCTTGGAGTTGTTCGGCCCCGTAGGCAGAAACGTGTTCAGTTCTTTGAGCACCTCCGGTTCCATGCCCGGGCCGTTGTCGCGGACGAAAATCCGCGTCTCGTAACCATCCACGACCACCTGCACCTCGATGCGGCCGGAGCGGATCACGTCGTGCTTGCGATCGGCGAAGGATTCGATGGCATTCTGGATCACGTTGGTCAGGGCCAGGACGATCAGACGGCGGGCGACGCGAAGGTGAATGGTGGGCACCTCGCCCACGTCCACCGCTATGGCGGACACGTCGTAGCCCTGTTCGACAACACCGGCCTTGGCCTTCTCGACAGCCTGGTGGATCATCTCCTGCAGGCTTTCGGGATGGCGCTGGTCGGGCAGCGGTTTGCTGAACTGCTCCATCGCTTCGATGGTCCGCTTAAGGAACTTGACATCCTCAAGGATTGAGACGGCTCGCTCGATCCCATGCTCACTGGCCAGTGCGGTCACATTGGGCAGCAATGTGGTCAGTATGCTGCGGGCATTGTGGGTGACACCGCTGGCCAGCATGGCAAAGCGCTGATCAGCCAGGGTCTGGACCGCAGCGGCCACCTTCCTGCCGTACTGGCGGGCCAGTTCGTCCAGCCGCTCGGCGTAGCCGCGGCTATCATGACGCTTGCGGCTGACGGTGCGTCGGGTCCTGCGCTGGCGCGCCAGGCCGCGTTCGGCATGGCTTCGAACATAGCTGTTGGGGTCCTGGCGGAAGACGGCCGCCAGCCGGCTGCACGCATCGTCGTCGAGCAGGTGCAGCAGCCGCGCCACCTCCAGCCGGACCGACCAGTCAGGGTCGCGGGCCAGAACGTCCAGCAGATCGAGGACGACCTGCTCATCTTCTGCGCTGCGGCAGAGAATCGCATCCTCTATGGCCTTCGCCAGGTTCCGCCGATCATCGACCGGCATTGCGTCGGGACACTGGCGAAGCGTGGCGAGGGCGCTATCCAGATTGGATCGAGTCCATTCGATCATCAGTAGTTGTACCTGTCCTTTCGCCGGATGAAGGCCTCCTTGCCGCCCTCGAGCAGATTGATGATCTCGGTCTTGCAGTTATCCACCGAGCCCTGTTTGGCCAGCCGCGCTCGCTCGCCGTCGCTGGTCAGCACGTACACGGCCGACGCCTCGCCCAGGACCGGGATATTGGGATTGTGCGTGATCAGAATGATCTGCCGGTTCTGCTTCACCCGATGGATGGCGTTGACCACCGTGTCGTAGATATAACGGTTGTCCAGGTTGTCCTCGGGCTGGTCGACGAGCAGCGGGTTGTGGCTCTCCAGCAGCAGAATCGGCAGGATGGTCGTGCACTTCTGGCCCGTGGACAGCTCCAGGGAATTGCGCCATTGCTCTCCCTCGAGCAGTTCGATGCGCGGCAGATCAGCCAGTTCGATGGCGTCAAGTTGCAACTGGATTTCCAACCGGCGCAGCGATTCCAGCGCTTTGGCCGCTTGGGTGTCGCTGAGATCGGCCTGGGACTGGAGGTCGTTGATCCGTCCTTCCCGCACGATCCGCAGCAACTCGGCCGGCGGGATGTAGTCGGCAATCTTCTTGGCCACCGGGTTGTAGTGGCCCACAAAACCCTTTAGCCATCCGACCAGGGCCTGCGTGTAGTCGGATCGGTCGCCGCACTGGTCGATCCGAACGCGGATCGATGAATTCGCACGCTCGCTGATCCAGGTGGCCACCCGCTGACGAATCGCGAATCGCTGGTCCCACAGATTCCTCAGCTGCCTGGCCACCGTCTCGCGTTCGAGATAGAGCTGATCGAGCTTTCGCTGCAGCTCGACCTTCCGTCGATCCTTGGCCAGGATGTCGTTGCGCTTCTTCTCCAGCTCCGCCCGTTCGGTGGCCACACCGCGCGCGTGGTTGTGCCTGGCGATCAGTTCCCGAAACATCAATTCCTGCTGCTGGTGGGCCTCCTTGAGCTGCCGACCCAGGTCCTCCAGGTCCCGAGCGCCAGAGTCGATCTCAGCGGCGGCCTGGTCGAACAGCCGGTCGAGCTTGCCGCCGATCCGCTTGAGCGTCTCGTGGATACGCCCCATCAGCATGCCGTTAGGCCCACTGAACATGCCCTCGTCAAAGGCGGGCTCAATGTCCTGTATGAACCGGCCTGCGGCGTCATGCAGCCACTGCATGTACTTCCGGATCAGTTCCCCGGCTTCCTTCAGCGCTTGCTCCTCGCGTCCGCGCTGGGCACGGTGCTGCTGGGCCAGATTGATCTCGCCATCAGCCTGCGCGCTCTCGTCTTCCGCCAGCGTCTTGATCTTGGCATTGATGACTTCCAGCTCGCTGACCTCGTTGGCCAGCCCGCTGAACTGCTGGGTATGCGTGACGATGGCGTTGGTGTTGGCGTCCAGCTTGGATCGCAGGTCGGCGACCTTATGGTTGATCTCGGCGATCTCGCTGGCTGCGAACCGGTCGATCAGTTCCAATTGCGACTGCGGGCTGTCGGCGATGTTCTCGACCTCATTCTGGCTGAAGATATCGGCGCTGAAAATGCCCGCCGAGTTGATCCGCACGTCCGTGGGCTGGCCGTCGGCCGTGAGCACCATCGGCTCGCCGCTGGCGCTGCGGTCGACGATGTACTCCAGCCCATCCCGGGTCTGGACGGCCAAGCGAATGCGTCCGTCGCCCAGATTGCTGCGAACCAGCGCCTCGACCCGCCTGCGGGCTTGCCCGCCATCGTCCCGGGGAAATTCATCCAGGGCGTAGCGGATGAACTCCAGCACCGTCGTCTTGCCCGTGCCCCGGTGGCCGATTAGGCAATTGAGCCCATCGACGAACTCAATGTTCATGCCGTCCAGGAACCCACCAACCACCGACAGGGATTTGAGCCGGTGGCAACGCTTGCTATCGATCATTTCCTCATTCCCTTACGCAAAAGACCCATGGCTCCAGGATCAGCGTAAGGGGCAGGTGCGACAGGGTTGGTCGCACCTGGAGCGGAAGTTGAAAAAATCATGGACCGGCCCAACAGGCGGAATTAATACCTGGAGTATGCCTGTTTGAGTTCGTCGCGCAATTCCGCTGCCAGCTCCTCCGGGGCGAGCACGCGCGCGTGTCGTCCGAAACCCAGCAGCCAGCGCTTGAACTCGACGGTGCTGCCGAGTTCGAATGTGGCGACGACCGTGCCGTTCTTGTTGCCGGCGATACGCTGACTGGGGTGCCACTGGACTTCGCGGACACTTGTCGCCGCCCAGTCCGTGAACGCCACGCGGATTTTCTGCGGCTTCTGCGTCCGAAAGACGCCGAACGCGCCCTTGAGATGACTGGCCAGCGAGAACTCGGATGGCTTCTCGAAGCACTTGACAAGGGGTGTGAGGCGTTTGATGCGGGCGACCTTCAGCGTGCGAACCTCGCCGTGGCAGGCCAGATAGCCGACGCAGTACAGCGATGCGTGCAGCAGCACCATGCCGTACGGGTGGAATTCGCTGATCGTCTCCCGCCCCTTGCTTGCCGAGTGGTAGACGACCTTCACGCACTTGTGGTTGAGGATCGCCTCGTTGAGGATGCGGATCTCCTTGTCCTTGCCGGAGTGGTCGTGATTGGCGACATGCTTGATGACGAACGAATCGCCCAACCCTTCAAAATGGGTCAGCGCCCTGGCCGGCAGCAGGGTGCGGATCTTCTGGATCGCCGTCTGGAGTCCATCGCCGAACTGCGTGCCAGCCAGCGGCAACAGAAGCTGTTGCGAGAGAAACAGACTCAGCATCTCCGTCATCGTTAGCTGTAGCTGACCGGCGACGAGGGTGTCGTGCTCCAACTTCCAGAATCGTTTGCCGCGATCTCGCTGTTCGTAGATGAGGGGGAAGATGTCCTGAAGCACGCCCAGATCGCGCTGAATCGTCCGCTTGTTGCACTCCAGACGGGCGCAGAGTTCATCCAAGGCGACGCCAAAGCGATGAGCTTGGAGCACCTTGATCAGCTCCCACTGCCGGAATAGTGAATCGCCTCTCGCCATAGCCCGAATCATCCATCCAACGTTACTCGCCAGGTATGGCAGGTATGGTCTCACACCGTAGCTGGCGCACCACACTGTCATTAGCGCACTCGATACGAACTTCAAACATAGAACTTGAACTGCGGCCTGGGAACTGCGCCATCAGGCATCTCACGCAACACATCACCGACCAGGCGGCTGAACCTTAGAGTAATGGGCATCAGACCGCCCAAATTGGCACTATTCCAATTCAGTTTCGTCAGAATCAATATCTCGCGCAGCAACTGCTCACGCGGCGTATCCCCTCCAACATGGTCTGAAATCCGCAACGGAGATGGGACATGACCGTGCGTATAGGCCCCAAGATCAGGCACGTATCCCGTCGTATACAAAAAGTCCAGATCTTCAGCGCTGAACCATGTACCACGAAGTGCCGGGTACTGGCCCTGCCGGATCAGGCGAGTATGTGAAAAGGGCGTAAAGGCCAGCAGATCAAATGACGTCACATGTTTGGACAACGCCGCCTCGAAGCCTTCGCGTTCCCCCGGCCAGAAGACACTTGTCTTGTGAACAACCACGCGCCGTGGCGTCGTCTTTCGTTCCTTCCGATATCGAGACAACGTGGCCGATAGGAGGCTCTCCGCCTGTGCCGCATTGAGATGGGGGCTGGGGCCATCGTCTTCGGACCAGGAAAACTCCTGGCCCCGCAGGATAAGGCCCTCGCCGCTTTCATCGAAGGCCATCGCGATGCTCGTGCGGAGTGTGTTCGTGAGGGTTCCTAACGGCCGGTAAAAACTGATTCCGATGTAGCAGGTGCCCTCGGTCAAACCCTGTGGCTTCCATGGGATTCCGCCGGCTTTGAAGTACATTGCCGTCAGAAGGTTCCAAGCACGTCGCTCCTCTAAATCAACACCTCTGCCACCTTTCACCGTGCGAGACAGCATGATCTGAGTGGGCATGCCAAAGGCCATCGCCGCTGCCTTGAAAGCGCGTCTAAGGTCACGATGGACCTGTCCGCGGCCCTTCTCCCAGTAATCCGCGACGCGTGCGCCGTCGACCATGGCCTGAGGGAGTGCCAACACCAACACATCGGGCACGGCGTCGCGCTCGCATACGAGGCGCGTTTTCTCACGCAGTAGTGCGTGGCTGGCCTCAAACACTTCACGCTCACTACTTAGGGACTTGAGATCCTTGAGTTCCGTTCGCGTGAAGGTTTCGTCCCAGTCGGTTGAGAAGCGCAGGTCGGTGAAGTAGCCCCTATCGGCCTGAATTCCGGGGAACGGCTGTTCTCCCTCATTGGTTGCAATACCGGCAGATACATGGCTCATCCACGCTCGCGCAGCTTCTACGGTTTCGGGAGTTCCAATGAAGCCGATCTTGATGGACGATGGATGCCGGAAGGTCCCAAGCGATTCAGGGCCAAACGTGCTAATGCCCAGGCGTGGGTCCACACATTCGCCGCCATCGGCAAACAAGAGCTGGGGTTCGCCCAAGTACTTCGAGGTGAAGCGGAAGCTGTCAGACACGCCTCCGGCAAACGTGCGGCGGCGACGCTTAGAGGAAGCCATCAAAATCCTCCTCTTCTTGCCATTCTTCCTCGTCGTTCTCGTCCTCCTCCAATTCGGCAAGTTCGTGGGAGGAAAAGAGATTTTCGGGTATCGCGACATTCCTAAATGGGCGCGTATCGCCCGGCACACCTGGCCAAGTTATCTCCGTCTGCAACAACGTCGTACCGATCACCAAGCGCTGTTCCCCGAGGCTCAGCACAATCCGAGGTCGTCCATCGGAAAGGAAGTCACGCCAGAAGTTGAGTTCACTCAAGATGTTGTAGTTGTACATCCGACTCTTCTTCCGCGTGACCTTGGAGCCAACCTCCGAGGCTTCATAGTCGTCGCGCCCATTCGTCGTAACGTGAAACTCGGGTCGCAGAGCGATCAGCCACTGATGATGGGAAACAAGCATGAACCGAAAGCTGATCGCGCGGTGCAGCCAATGGCCATAAGGTTCACCACGACTCTTCTGGATAGGCTGCCACACCACGCTGAGTTCAGACACACCCATGTTCAATGGGCGGTACTTTTCTTTCCGCTCCGTGTTCGGCTTGTCTGCAAGAAAGTAGTAGCGGTCACGCTTACGATCCAACATTAGGCCGCGAGCACCGGTGATCTTGTTCAGGCACCGTCCTAACAGATACACATAGAGACGGTGTTTGTCAGGATCGCGCCACCAGTCGGATGCGTCCTCGCGCTTGGCCTGCAGGCGATTGGTGATTGTCGAAAAAGCATTGTCTTTTCCAATCAAATCCTCGAACGTCACGAGCTGTTTGTTGTGGATGATGTACGGCGCGCGTCGGATGGCTTCCTTGCGGATCTCTTCGTGATCGAATGTCTTCGGCGGAGCTAGGTAGACGTGGCGAGGAACCTGCAGCACGGGCAAGACGGTGCTGTGGACCGTCTCGGTAAGCATCTCCGGGGCCGGCATCGCTCGCTTACCGGCGAGATTCGGCTTTGCCAACTGCAATCGGACCCACATCTCGTGACGACGCTTGAACTCAATGAGCCGCTCCACGGTATATGTTTGCGGGGCCTTATCGATCTCAGTGTGATGAGTCGGGCACAGCAACATCAGATTTGGAGGGTGGTTGCGCTGTTCCAGCGAGAGTGGACTTTGCCCTCGTGGCCCATCCGGCTGTTCGGCGACAATGTGCGCGATCTCTCCGACGGGAACGGAACCATCTCGGCTAGGTTCCTGGACAAGCTCCCTGCGGCACTCCGGAAAAGAACATAGGCCGGCAGCTTTTGTCCATACGATCAGTTTTGCCTGATTGGATGCTGCCATCGATGCTCCTTCTCAGCGGATCGACTCGCCAGTACACACCTAGCTCACCATGAACTCATCGCCCAATTCCTTCAACAGCGTGTTTATGTCGTTGACCACGTCTTCGCCGGGTGGCGTCGATCCGTCGCCGATCTCCAGGCGCACATGGAACTTCATCCCAATCTTGGCCTTGGCCTTAATCTCCAGTAGTGCCGGAATGAGATCGCTGAGGTCCTGAATCTGCGAGGGCTCGAAATCGGCAGCGGCGGTGCGGACACCGGCTTTGGCACCGCCTCCCGTTCCGCCAGCAGTGCCTCCACCTGCACCGCCTGTTTCCGCCGGCGCTCCTTTGATCTTCACGGCGTTCGCCGCCGATAACTCGCAAGGCCATGCCGCAGAATCCTCGGCCAGGGCAATGAATCGAGCGGAGAGCGCGCCCGTTATGACGTCCCGTACCGTCTTCCAAGGCAGTGTGCGGCCAGCCTGCTGAGAAAGCGTTGTGGCAATTGCCATCGCAGTGGTGGCACCGTTCTGCCACGCCGCCGGCAAGTTCTCCGGCAGGATGGATGCAGCCGAGATGGGCGTCGGCGGCACACGTAAAGTCGCAGCCGGTGACAGAACCCCAGTCGGGATCGGCTCCGCCAGCAAGCTTGCCGGCCCCGAGAGCAGCCACACCTTGCCCGCTTCCACTGCGTTGTTCACGGCGGCTGCGACGACTTCTGCTGATGCCTTGGGCACTGGCACCGGTTCGGTGAAACCGCCCCGGTCAACCTGGACAACCTTCTTGCCGCTGAAATAGTCCATCACGGCCTGCACGGTGATCTCGTCGCCAGTCCACAGGTCTGGCAGCGTCCCAGGCGCGAGCAGATCCCCGGCAATCTCCGCCAATTCCGCCGCTTCGGGCAACACCAGTTCCATCGCCGGATCGTTCAGGGCCGCGTCATCGGGCCGCGTGCGCCACCAGGTGCGGAACGTCCGGTCAGGACGCGTGAGCTTCAGGACAAACGTCCCTTGTACGCATCCTTCGACCAGCGTCTCGACGATGGCCTGCGACTTGAGCATCTTCGGAAGGTGGGGCAGCTGCGCGAATGCTCCGGCTAGATCCTTCACCCGCCGACTGGTTTCCCCGCCTTTCCACAGGTTGTACGGCCCATCAGGCAGCAACGCCTCGGCCGTGATGGCCGTATCCTGCACGCGCGATCGCGAATCCCGCTTGATTGTCTCAAAGTGAGCATCCTCGGTGATCGTCAGCTTGAAAGCCTGAACCTCGTCCTTGTCGGAAACCGTTACCACGATGCAGTAGGCCTGGCGGATCGCCTCCGGCACACGAGCCTTGGCCTTGTCGATGTTGATCTTCAACGTCTGCAGGCGGGCGACATCCACCGAGCCTTTCTGCTTCTTCTCCTCTTCGTTCCTGGGCGTCAGCTCGTCCATGACGCGTTCCCACGCCAGGTGGTCGCGCACGCGGGCCTCAGCCGCACTCAGGCCATCCTTCGACGGCGTCAGAAGCAACACCGCATTGCGGAACACGCGCGGCTTCTCCGGCCCCGTCGTTTCGTCGAGGAACCGCTTGGCTTCAGGGCTCGGCTTGCCGGAATCCGATGCAGCACTGGGCGGCATGATGGCGTAATGGAACAGGCCATCATCCTCGATATCTCGCGGCTTGGCCGGCAGCGTATGCACGCGCACACCCGCCGCCGATGCGCCGCTGGTCAGCGACTTGGTCCTGCCGATCTCCTCCAGCAGGCGGGCACGCACGATGTCATCCGAGATCTGCGCCGCGGCGGCCGATTGCATCTGGTTCAGGTTCGGCCGGTTCCCCAGCCGCCATTCCGCGGGCAGTTGGCCCTCCTTCTCCGGCATGTTGGCGTCATCCAGCCAGTAGCTGTTCCTGGCCCACCGGCCCAAGCCTTTCTCCAGTTCGATCCGGTCCGGCCGGCACGGCCCGACTAGCAACATCAGATCGCGCGTCTTCGCGCTGCGTCCAGTCGGCTGCGAATGCAGGAACGTCGCCATCGCCGCCTGTTCGATCTCACGCAGCTTCAAGCCTACCGATTCCGACTGCACGCGTCGGGCACTCTCCAGTTCGTTTTCGAGAATACCCGTCCAGCGTGTCGCCTGGCCATCCGTAACGATGGTGTCAGCAATCGCCACCAGCTCCCGAGCCGCTTCCGACAGACCTTCCTTCTTGGGTGCGTTCAGGAACACCGCCGGACCGACAAGCGGACACTCGTCCCACTTCTCCGCTTCGCGCAAAGCCAATGCGAACGTCCGCAACACGCCGCGCGTCTTCTGGAACCGCTCAATGCCCGCCGACCACTTGCTGTAGAAGACCTCCGTTAGCTCGGGGTGGAAGGGATAGCTCTTGAGATACCGCTCCTCCGCAGCCCCGCCTTGCTTCGCCGTCTGATCGTCCAGGGCGGCGATGCCTTTGAGGGCCGCGATCACATGCTGCGGCCACTGGCCCCGCAACTCGACCGACTTGGGATCGAACAAACGACGCCGCAGCACCTCGGCTACGTCGTCCTTCTCAACGGGCTGCACCGCTTCCTCCCGCTGCCGCTGAAAGATGTCGTACAGGTCTGCGACAATCTTCTTGCCCAGGTTGTCTGCCTGGTCTTTCGGTTCGCTCGAGAGCAGCGATGCCACGATGCAGCACTTCTCGACCTTGGCAGCCGCCTGCGTCAGGTACTGGAAGAACCCGATCAACACATCCAGGAAGCCCGGTTCCGTATGGCAGCGCACTTTCGCATACAGCAGCACCTCGTCCAGCAGGATCAGCGTACCCATGCCTTGCTTGAGCGGCATGGACAGCAGTTGCGTCAGCGTGTTCTCGGCCGGCGGCGTGCTGCGCTCCTCCGCCTTGCCGTCGGCATGCAGCAGTTTCAGCCCGTCATCCCCGGCCACCTGGTATGCCAGCAGGCTCCAAGGCTGCTTGAGTCGTCTCACCTGGCCGTCCGGCGACCGCACGTCGCAACCGGTTTCCACATCCAGCTTGTCGAAGCACAGCGCCGCCACGCGGGCCCTCGGCGGTGTTTGGCCGATGGTCTGCTCAAACTCCTTCACCGCCGGAACATCCGGCAGGTTGTCCGGATCGTTCACCAGATGGCGCATGGTGATGAGCGTGTGCGTCTTGCCGCCGCCGTAGGTCAGCTCGAGCTGCCGGATCGCCTTGTCGCTCTTGCCCGCCAGACGCAACATCACATCCCGCACCAGGGCGCGGAGGTTGTGCGTGGGGTAGGTCAGTGCGAAGAACTCTTCCGGCCGCTCGTAGATTGGCCGCTTGCCGTTCTGCATCATGACCTCATAGAGATCTGCCGCGAACATGTGCAGGGGCAGATCGCCGCTGCGGAGGTCATCGCGCAGCTTCACGACCTCGTGCCATGCCTTCCAGGGTTGCTTTGCCATTGTATGCGTCCTCATTGTTTACTGACTGGTAGTCAGTACATGTTTGTTGTTTGCTGCGCTTTCATCGTGGAAACCAACGCTGCAAGACCTCTCTGAACTTGCAGAACGCCGGGTCTTGACATCTATCGACGCTCACGCGAGAAGCGAGGTCAGCGAACAGCCGCGCCCCAAGAGGCTTCTGCTTCTTCCTCAGCGCGACTTCCATCGCCATCTTTGGATCGTTCGGCTTTGGTGCTCCAGCATCCCAAAGGTTTGATTGAGCTAAGAAATTCCGCAGTCCTTCGCGATCATCACACCAACCAAGAACATCAGGCACCCGTGGAGATGTGGACCATACCCACACCTCAAGCTCTGGCTCGATCACGATCACCGATGCGCTATCGGCGGCCCATCCACTTGACTGCAATTGTTGTTCGATCTCGCATTCGATGGCGACACGATCTTCCCTCTCCGCACCACTGCCATCTCGGTCAAATAACAACATGGCGTGGCGATGTGTGCGCTGAGGTGTTCGGAGCAGGTCAACCGCTTTCTTATAGCATCCCGAATCACGTCCCGAGTATCGCAGCAGGTCACCCTGCGAAGGTCGGTCGGGATTGAAGTTCAACTGAATTCCGAGGGCACACTGTCGATCAACCAACAACGTCTTGACCGCGTTTTCCGCATCAAGGTCAGCCACGACAACAAATAGATCGCGCTTGTTCATCCCAGCACCCCCGAGGCATAGAGGTCGCTCAAGTTAAGGTTGTCCTGCCATGTGCGTAATGCGGGATGGTCCCGACCGGACACCACATCGGTTGCGCCTCTGTCGTCCTTCTTGAAGCACAACACCTCTTTAGGTGTGGCGCAACTGAGGATGACCGGCGAGTGTGTCGCCAGCAGAATCTGAGCGTTGTAGACCGACCGGAGCGCCTGGTAGACCGTTTCCATCGCCATCGGATGGATGCCATTCTCTGGCTCTTCGATGAGGTAGATACCCTTAAAGTCCGGCAAAAAGGCAGGTAACGTCAAGGCCAGCATTCGCAACGTTCCATCCGATGCTGTCCACGAAGGAACCTTGAGTCCCCCTCGATACACGATCTGCAGGAACCTGTGCTTGGTGTCCGGCAGTTCTACCGTAATGACATCTTCGATGTCCGGTAGTGCCGTCCGTAAATGCTCAATCCATTGACCATACCGCCCCGTATCCGTCTCTCGTAATCCTTCAATGACCCAAGGAAGGTTGCTTCCATCGGGTTTGAAAAGGCGTCCCTGGCCGGGGCGGCTACTCTGTCGGAGAGCCAGACTATTTAGCATCAACTTCTGCGTGCCGTTGATCAGAGTCTCTCGCAGCCAAATTGAGATCGGGAAGCGGCTCTCGTCCTCGGGCATATTCGCTAACGCTGATTTGCGTGGCCCCAGCCGAATGGAGGGAGCCCATCCACCCTTGCCCTTGCGAGTTTCAATCTCTGAATAGAAGTTATCGTTGCCCGCATAGACCTTGCGAACGGTACGCTTCTTTCCGCTGCCCACGCTGCGTCCATGCATAATGGTTGTCGGAGGTTCAGGCGGCGCTGGGAAAAGTGTCCGTTGTTCTTCAGTTTCCTTTGGCTTGGACAATTTCCGCAGGAGGATCACCTGCTCATCCATGATGTGGTACTCGCCCGTGGATGCGTCGATGCCAATGGCGATTTCATATCGAATGAACGACAATGGCTGCTCTTCCTGTAACCGCGAGACCCGATCCTTAGGAACCTGGAGTTCCACTGCCAACTCGAAACGGTCACCTTGCCGGAGGAAGAACAAATCGTGAATATCTGTAGAGCGCTCGGTAATCGCTTCATCCAGCCCCTTTGACAGTAGATCGCTGAGAAAGCCAACGACATCTAAGAACGTTGTCTTCCCGCTGGCATTGGGACCAATCAGAATCTGGAATTCCTCAAGCGGTTGCCGAACGTACCGCAGACACCGGTAATTGAGGGCTTCAATCAGCCTGATCATTCATCACCTGCTTCCTCAAACAACGTAGGCCCGCGATCTTTCACCGCGCCCTTCGCGCCGATATGGTTGCTGATGCTCTCCAGCAGTGAACGCTCGCTGTTGGTCGAAAGCTCGATCAGCGACTGCACCACCCGCTTGAACAGCTCGTTTCGCCGAAGGGCGTGCTGATCGAGGTATTCGTCCACCTTCTGCACATCGCCTTCTTTCCACAGGTGCATGACACGGTGAATGCGGTCGATCAGCGGCACGACTCGGCCCTCGGGGGCCTCATATCCCATGCTCTTGCTCTTGCGCTGGTTCCACGCCTTCAGCTTGACCTTGCTTCCGCCGCCGGTGTCTTCGGACGGCTCTGCATCGTCCTCGTTCGGCTCCTCATCTGGTTCCTCTTCGGCAGCGGCGGAATCGCCGCCGGTACGGGTGAGAATGTCCCATGTTCGTTCCAGTTCGCTGTCCGACAGGCTGCACGCTGTGGCATACAGGATGCACGCGCCGGCAGGCGCTTCGTCCATGCCGAAGTCATGGCGGTGCAGCAGGTAATAGGCGGTCACCTCGTCCAGCCGGTCCGCCGCTGCCAGATCCGAACCGTGCTCACCGGTCAATACCTGGCCGACAACATAATCCACCACCATGCGGCGGACGTGATTGAGGAACTCGCCGACGGTCATGATCTCGCCAGGCGCGTTCGCCTTGCGCACCACGGGGTGCTTGCTGTACGCCTCCAGCGCCGGTCCCGTCGCCGCCCA
>CAZLDQ010000137.1:0-3238 GCA_964558295.1 uncultured Planctomycetaceae bacterium
GATGGCTCAAATAGGTCAAGATGTGGAGATCGGTCCGTTCTGTGTGATTGAGCCGAACGTCACGATTGGCGACGGCTGCAGACTGGAAAGTCGCGTCGTCATCAAGAATGGCACGGTACTCGGTCCCAATAACTGGATTTTCGACGGGGCCGTGCTCGGGGGGATGCCGCAGCACGCCCACATGCCCGAGCAAGCCGGCAAAGTGATTGTCGGCTCGGGGAACGTGATCCGGGAGAATGTCACGATCCACCGCGCCTTGGAAGCGGACGACGCCACGCTGATTGGCGACAACAACCTGTTGATGGTCAATGTCCATGTGGCCCACGACTGCCGCGTCGGCAATAACATCATCTTTGCTAATAATGCGATGCTGGCCGGACATGTGACGGTTGGTGACCGGGCCAACGTCTCTGGCGCAGTGGCTGTGCATCAGTTTTGCCGCATTGGTTCGCTGGCGATGGTCGGCGGACAGTCGCACATCGTCAAGGACGTGCCGCCATACGTCACGATTGATGGCCTGAGCAGCTATGCCGTGGGCATCAATCAGATCGGCCTGCGTCGTGCCGGCTACAGCCAGGATGACGTGCGGCAGTTGAAAGAAGCGTATCGAGTGATCTACCGCTCCGGACTGACCTGGAGTCAGATTCTCGCCCGTTTGCAGGAAGAGTACACAGAAGGGCCGGCGGCCTTGTTCTACCAGTTTCTCTCGACAACCACGCGCGGAATTGTCTCCGAGCGCCGCTTGCCGCCAGGGGCGACGCTCAAACTCCGCCGCGATCAGGAAACCGAGGAGGAAAGGGCTTTTCGCGTGAAGTTCAAGGCCAGCTGAGCTGCGATACGACTCCGCGGCAACCAACGGCCGGCGCAATGCCGGCCGTTGGTCGTTGCTCGTACCAAGTAACCGTAATCTCTATACCGCCCGAGTGGTCACGTGGTTACTGGATATCGGGCAACTCGGCGATGGCGGCCTCGATCCGGTCTTGCGGATATTCGTAGTCTTCCAGTTCGCCGTTGAGGAACTTGTCGTACGAGGGGAGATCGCAGATTCCGTGGCCGCTGAGGTTGAAGAGGATGCACTTCGCTTGGCCCGTTTCGCGGCAACGGACGGCCTCATTGATCGCGGCCCGCACGGCATGTGAGCTTTCCGGGGCAGGAATAATCCCTTCGGTGGTGGCAAAGAGCTTGGCGGCCTCGAAGCACTCGATCTGATGGAACGCGGCAGGCTCGATCAAGCCGAGCTTGGCGCAGAGGCTGACCAACGGCGCCATGCCATGGTAGCGAAGCCCACCGGCATGAATCCCAGCCGGCATGAAACTGTGGCCGAGCGTGTACATCTTGATCAGGGGGGTAAGCTTCGTGGTGTCGCCGAAGTCGTAGCGATACTGACCGCGGCTGATGGTCGGGCAGGCCCGTGGTTCGACGGCAAGGAAGCGGATTTCCTTGCCGGCTATCTTCTGACGGAGGAAGGGGAAGGCCAAGCCGGCGAAGTTGCTGCCGCCGCCGACGCAGCCAATGACCACGTCGGGGGTATCACCGACGAGAGCCATCTGCTTTTCCGCCTCCAAGCCGATTACGGTCTGGTGCATCAGCACATGGTTGAGCACGCTGCCCAGGGCGTACTTGGTCTCGGGGCAACGGACGGCCGCTTCGACCGCCTCGCTGATGGCGATGCCCAGGCTGCCCGGACAGTTCGCGTCGGTGGCAAGGATGTGGCGGCCGGCCTCGGTTTCAGTCGAGGGGCTGGCCACGACCTTCGCCCCCCAGACCTGCATCATCGAACGGCGGTAGGGCTTCTGCTGGTAGCTGACCTTGACCATGTAGACCTTGCACTCCATGTCGAAGAAGGAGCAGGCAAAGCCGAGCGAGCAGCCCCATTGGCCGGCGCCGGTCTCGGTGGAAAGACGCTTGACGCCTTCGATCTTGTTGTAGTAGGCCTGAGGGACGGCCGTGTTCGGCTTGTGGCTTCCCGGCGGACTGACGCTTTCGTCTTTGAAGTAGATTCGCGCCGGAGTCTTCAAGGCGCGTTCCAAGCCGGTGGCCCGGACCAGGGGCGAGGGACGCCAGATCTTGTAGACCTCGCGGACTTCGTCGGGGATCTCGATCCAACGTTCCAGGCTCATTTCCTGTTGGATCAGGCTCTTCGGGAAGATCGGTTCCAAGTCGGCGGCTGTCAGAGGCTGCCGGGTGCCCGGGTGCAACGGCGGGGGAAGCGGCTCGGGCAGGTCGGCCTGAATGTTGTACCAGGCGGTTGGCAGTTCACTCTGACTCAAGAATATTCGCTTGGAACTCATCGCTTTTTCCTCATGCGACTACAAGAGATCATGGGCGGGCCCACGAAAAGTACAGTCTTACTAGCCTAATTCAGCCTCCAGGCCTTGTCGACGCCTGCGGCCGGCAATTTCCCGGCCGCAACCGATTCCGAGCGAGCGGGAAGGCGCACGTCCGACGTCGTCGCTACCATCGCTAGAGTCGCCCGCAGACGCACGTTTTCATCAACAGATGCTGTTTGTCGGTTGCGGGATAAATTCTGCAGGGGGAGTGAACTACCCAGGCAAGGGGTCTCTCAGACGCATGATCCATGATCCTCTTCCATCTCGCCCTCGACGCAGTTGGCAAACAACAACTGCCGCCACAGGGCACTTCACCACCGATGAGCTTAACCGATCGACTGGCCCAATTTCTAGCCCGCATTTCTCTCTGATGGATTTTGACGAACAAAACCGGTAGTCGATTCTGTGGCGAACGCGCAGCTGTGGGGTTCGGGGAACAGAAACGACGGAACGCCACGGCAGCGCGTTCGCTACAGGTTTTGTTTAGCAAACCCATTAGGGGGTGCTCACGGTGACCGAAGGGGAGGTTGGTTTTGGCAACCAGGACCGGCAATTATTCCTGGACGGAGCAGGGGGGCGTAGGAGCAAAGGTGGACGCGGCAATCTCACATGGCCTCGCTCCCTCGGTTTACGCTATAGTACATCTGTAGCGGTGGTCGGTTCTGAGCGACCTTTGTCCTTCTTGTTGTTCCAGCCAATCTGCGCGGAGTTGCCTGTCAGTGAATCGATCCGCCCGCCTGTTTCGGCCAATGCTTGTTGCGATTGTCTGGTCAAGCGTTGGCTTCCTGGTCGCCGTGGGGGCCGAAAAGAGCTCGGCGTATCGTGCTGCTTTGGAGTCGATCACGAAGCTGGAATTGCAAGAGCACGTCGAGTATCTCGCGTCGGATGCGTTGGAAGGACGTGAGGCG
>CAZLDQ010000137.1:3248-5577 GCA_964558295.1 uncultured Planctomycetaceae bacterium
GCCGAGTACCTGATGGGCCGGCTCCGTCGTAAACCGTTTCAGCCCGGTGGGGTCGACGGCGGCTTTTTTCAGCCCTTTGGCCCCAATTTCCGCAATGTGCTCGTGCGACTCGAGGGGAGCGATCCTGCGCTGAAGCACCAGTACCTCGTCATCGGCGCCCACTACGATCACATCGGCTACGGTGCCCGGGCAAGCCTCGACGGCTACGGTCAGGTGCACAACGGGGCGGACGACAATGCCAGTGGCACGGCGGGGCTTTTGGAGTTGGCCGACGCCTTTGCCACGCTGCCGGAACCGCCCCGTCGCTCGATCCTGTTTGCCTTCTGGGACGCAGAAGAAAAAGGCCTCCTGGGTTCCAAGCATTGGGTGAATCATCCGACCGTGCCGCTGGCGCAGGTCGTGACCATGCTCAACTTGGATATGATCGGCCGGCTGCGCAACGACCGGCTCCTGGTTTTAGGAACGCGCAGCGCCTATGGGTTGCGGCGGTTTGCCTCGTTGAGCAACCGGGAATCGGGCCTGTTGTTGGATTTTCCCTGGAAAATGGCCCCTGAGGCGGACCATTATCCGTTCTTCGAACGGGGCATTCCCGTATTGATGTTCAACACCGACCTGCATGGGCAGTACCATCGGGCCACGGACGACGCGAACCTGATCAACAATGAGGGGATGCAGCAGGTCTCACGGCTGATGTTTGCCGTGGCCTACGGGCTGGCCGATAGCCCGCAAACACTCCGCTACCGTCCTCAAGCGAAACAAGAGACCCAAGAACCGCAGCATACGGGTTTTGGTCAAGGGGCGCGGATGCCCGATCGATTGGGAATCGCCTGCCAACGACAAACTACCCCGGCTCGGGGTGTGCTGGTGACTCAGATCAATCCTGGCTCGCCGGCACAGAAGAGCGGCCTCCAGCCCGATGACCGCATCGTCCAGTTCGCCGGCCAGGAGATTCAGACCACGGGGGAGTTGGTTCTTGCCGTCATGGGGGCGGAGAACCCCGTCCCCGTCGTTATCGAGCGTCCGGGACGAGCGGAACCGGTAAGGCTGACGGTGAATCTGGCAGGGGGGCCGATGCGACTGGGGGTTAGCTGGCAGGTCGACGAAGCCGAGCCAGGGGTGGTTATTCTAACCTACGTTGCCCCTGAATCACCGGCCGCGCAAGCGGGTTTGGAAGTGGGGGATCGGATCTATCAGATCGCGGGGCGTGATTTTGCGGATGACGCTGAGTTTGCCCAATTGGCCAAGACCTTGCCCGGTCCGATCCGCCTGTTGGTCGAACGACGCGGCCGAATTCTCATGGTGGAAGTCCCGATTGACGCGGTGCCGGTCGATCGTTCGGCCTAAGTCCCCCGCGCAACTGCCCTGGTAACTTTGGCTTGGGGGACTAGAATAACGGGAGGAGGCAACCGGTAGGGAACTCTGGAGAGGTAAAACGCTCGTGGTTGACAACCCGCGACAAGCCGAAGAAGAACAGTCGGTGGATTTGAAAGATCCGGTCCTGGCGGCCTTCTTGGCCTGGTTGCTCCCCGGGCTGGGGCATTATTACCAAGGGCGTACGGCCAAGGCGGTCCTCTTTTTCGTGTGTATCCTCGGGACGTTCTTTTATGGCGTCTATCTGGGGGGGAGTCGTGAACTCGGATGGGGTCGTGTGGTGTACGCCTCGTGGACCGCCGACGACAAGCGACTCCCGTATCTGGGCCAAGTCGGGATCGGTCTACCCGCCCTGCCGGCTCTGGTGCAGACGCTGCGAGTTCGCAGCGACAAGCCGCCCTTGCTCGGCGGCTTCATGGCCCCGCCGCAACCGGCCTTTGCCCCGAATCCGTTCAACCAGCCGACCCTCGATGTGCTCCACAAGAAGCTCCACCGCTATTTTGAGCTGGGGACGGTCTACACGTTGATCGCCGGCCTCTTGAATATCCTGGCGATCTACGACGCCTATGGCGGTCCGGTCTTCCTGGAAAAGGAAGACGAGAAGGACAAGGACGGCAAGGCAACGGAGAACACGGAAACCTAACGGCGAAAGCAAGGCCCCCGGCTCGCCGACTCCCTCATTTCGCATTCCAACCAGTCAGAAGATCCATGCATAGCCTGTTGGCCAGTCTCCTGGTAAACGACCTCTGGTATGCCTTGCCGCTGATAATCGCGGTCAGTCTGGTCTACGCGGCGACCCGCCACGAGGCCATGGGGCCGATCTTGCACCATGCCTTGCGAATTGGGGCCTGGATTCTCAGCTTCATGGCGATCGTGTTCGTGGTCCTGTTGCTGTTTTCCTGGTGGATCTAGCGGCGTTTTCGGGGCGGGCCTTTTTTCGGCCGATTTTTTTGGGGCG
>CAZLDQ010000137.1:5587-15827 GCA_964558295.1 uncultured Planctomycetaceae bacterium
ACGCGCAGCCGTCCGTTGCTTGGGCGGCGGCAGGGGACCGAGTTCCGTCAACCGGCAGTGCTTTTCTTCTTGGAGGCGGTCTTTGGGACAAATCTGCAAGAGCACACTCTCCGACTCCGTGCCCGGCATCGGATAGGAATGCAGCTTGCGCAAGGCCAAGTCACGGAGCAAGCCGACATGGCGGGCTTCTCCCCGCTCGTCGACCCAAGCCGGCCCCTTGAGCACCAAGAGCCGATCAAAGCGTTCCCAATGCGGGCGGAACCATTCGAGGAGCTTGGCCAGCCGAGCCACGGCGCGGACCACGAGGGTATTGTAGCGTCGCGATTCCAAGAGCTGCTCCACGCGGACTGTGTGCATCGGCGTTTGGAGCCCCAGTTGGCTGAGGATGTCGCTGACGGCCCGGGCCTTTTTGCCCACTGATTCGCAGAGTTCGATAGTCAAATCGGGGCGTACAATCGCCAAGATCACGCCAGGCACGCCGCCACCCGTCCCCACGTCCAAAACCCGCTCTTGCGGCTCCAGAAACTGGGCAAAGGCCAAGCTGTCAGCCAAATCGCGAGTAACAAACTTCTCGTAGTCGGTGTGACGTGTCAGATTCAGTTTCGTGTTCCAGTCCCAAAGGAGCGTGCAGTAGCGATCGAGCAGAGCGATCTGCTCGTCGGGCAACTGGAATCCCTGTCGGGCTATCAAGGCGGCAAGCGTCTCGTTCGTTTCGTTCACACTCAGGTCGTTTCAGGTTTTTCGAAGGAAAGTGGCCAGCCAACCCCTTGAGTTGGCTTACCCATTTAGTCGGTGGATTGCCCACCGCGTCTGGGGAGTTCAATTTCGTTGACAGGCAATTGCAGCGTGTTCCACGTGGGGGTAGGATGGAGGAGTCAACCATCCCTGACCATCCCGCCTTGCTTCTTCCCGCCTCCCTCGCTTTGCAAGGAGCCCATCTATGGGTAATTTGACTCGCCGCCGGTTTTTGCGTCAAGCCGCGCTAACGGTCGGTGCGGCACATCTTGGTCCCTTTGTTGTCTCGGCCCGGGCTCAATCGGCGAATTCGAGACTGAATCTGGCCGTTATCGGTGTGGGCGGCCGCGGCCGGGCGAACCTGATGGCCATGGCCGGCGAACAGGTGGTTGCCCTGTGCGATGTGGACCGCAATCACCTGGAAACGGCTGCGAGGCTCTTTCCTCAGGCGCGGAAGTATGCCGATTTCCGCGAGTTGTTGGACAAGGAGAAAGACCTCGACGGGGCCGTGGTGAGCACGCCCGACCACTGCCACGCCGCGGCCAGCGTGATGGCCATGAAGCGGGGGTTGCACGTCTACTGCGAAAAGCCGCTGACCCATTCGGTCTACGAAGCCCGGGTGATGACTCAAGTGGCGGCCGAGAAGAAGGTCGTCACCCAGATGGGGACCGGGGCGCAGAGCAGTGAACCCCATATCCGCTCGGTGGAGATGATCCAGTCAGGGGCGATCGGCGACGTGGTCGAGGCTCACTGCTGGACCAATCGGCCGATCTGGCCGCAAGGGCAAGACCGACCGTCGGGTGAAGATCCGGTGCCGGCCCATTTGAATTGGGATCTCTGGATTGGTCCGGCGCCGATGCGTCCCTTCAAGGACAAGTATGCCGAAGGTCCGCTCAAGGGGAAGCCGGTTTATCATTCGTTCGTCTGGCGCGGCTGGTGGGATTTTGGCACCGGCGCTTTGGGCGACATCGCCCCGCATATCACCAATGTGGTTTTCTGGGCGTTGAACCTTGGGGCGCCGACGAGTGTCGAAGCCGAGTGTTCGGGGATGAAGCCCGAGACGTTCCCCAGTTGGAGCGTGATTCGTTTCGATTTCCCCGCGCGCGGCACTCAGCCGCCGGTGAAGCTTGTCTGGTACGACGGGGGCAAGCGACCGCCGGCCGACCTGGTCGATGGCGAGCCGCTTCCCGACAACGGGACGCTGTTCGTCGGGCGCAAAGGCCGGCTCTTAGTGGAAGGGGGCAAGCTCTATCCCAAGAAGGATTTTGCCGACTACAAACCGCCCGCGCCCAGTCTGCCCCGCCGGGCCGACATCCACGCCGATTGGCTTCGCGTGATCAAGGAAGGGGGCCAGACCGGCTGCCACTTCGGCTACGCTGGTCCGATGACCGAGGCCTATCTCTTAGGCAACATCGCCCTGAAAGTCGGCCGCCGCATCGAATGGGATCCCGTGGGGCTGAAAATCACCAACTGCCCAGAAGCCAACCAATACCTGAAGCGTGACTACCGTCCGGGCTATGGAATCGGGTAGATCGATCGCCTCAGCTCGGATACCGGCCGGCGGCCAGGGCGGCGTCGAATAGAGCGATGCGGTTCTCCGGGGAGACATTGGCCTGGAGGCTGTAAACGCGGGCCAGTACGTCGCCGCCGCCGAGGGCGAGGATGCGGAGGCTTTTTTCGATTTGTTGGGCAAGGGTCAGCAACGGCGGGACAAAGTTAGGGTATCCCCCCCCACGCTGTCACTCAAAGGTTTTGCTGGCATGGGGATACAGTTGCCATATTCCGATTCAGCCTTGCGGGAGGTCGGCCGATATAACTGAAGGACTGCGGGGCGGAGCACTCCAAGTGAGGGCAAGGCCCCATGATGTTCGGTATCCAGCAGCCTGCAGTGTATCATCGACCGCTTGTTCCAAATCCCTCCCACTCGTCCCCCTCGCCGACCAAGCCTCGACTGGCCAGCAGTGTGAATCTCCGCCAGACTGACGTGCTGTCGCTGTCGGAGGATGAATCCTCCCCCTTCAATAAAGGATCCAATCAGCGTACCGCGTTGCAAGTCCGTTCGCAGTCCCACACCGGAATCGCTGCGGACGGTTCGACGTGGACGATGTCCACGACCAAGCTTCGCTTCCACTATACATTCGAGGCGGCGGACGGTACGAAGATCCAGATTCGTGCCCAAGCCAATCTGCATTACGCGGCGGCCAGCAGTGACGACGAGCAAACACAATCGCTGAAGCTCCGGGCGGCGATTCGCGTCTCTGTCCTTCAAGAGGACGTGACCTCGGGGCTCTCGCCGCTGGTGGACGGTTCCGAGACATCGGAAGACATCCAGAGCGCCGTCTCCCAGGCGCTCGACCTGTTCAACGAGGCGGCCAAGACGCTGACCTCGGCGTTTATGGAAAGCGATACGCTGGACGGCGACCGCCTGATTGTCGGTCTGGTTGATGCGTTCAACGGGCTGTCGGAATCGGTCAACTCGCTTTTCTTGCCATCTCTGCCGGCTCCTGAAACGGTTGCCGCCAGCGACGTGGGCGAGCTTCTCGCCGAACCAGCCCCTGTGAAATCGGGCGAAGTCGTGGCGACCGAGCCGGAGCAGCTGGAAGCCACTGCACCGGCGGAGGTCGAGGCGCCGTTGGAAGAGACAGGTTCGTCGGGCGAGGCGGAAAGCCCCTTGGTGGAGAATCTCGATCTGCTTGATGCGTCTGCCGTGGCGATGGCGTCAACGCCCGAGAGCGAGGTGGTCGAGGAAGAAACGGCTAGCAAGAGCTCGGTCGCGGAGGCGGAGACGGTTGAACCGCCTCCCGTCGAATCCGCCCCCGTTGCGTCGGCACCGGCGGCGTCTGTCCAGATGGTGGGAAGTTCGCTGCTGCTTAAGCTGCGTTTTCAGATGATCCAATCGCTCAAGAGCCTAGTAAGCGAGTTCCGTACAGAGACTTCGAGCCTGAGGGGCCCCCAGTCGAGCTTGCGGGTCTCGGCCAGGTTTTCCGCAAACTACGCGATCAGCATGTCGGGCACGCCCAGCGCCACGTTCGCGGAAACCAGTATCAATACACATGTGTGACCGGAAGCGGGGTCGCTCCGGTCCCTTTCTTGCCTGTGCATATTCTTGCCTGTGCATGTCGAGCGGTGCCTCTCCAAGCGGCATCGCTCCGTTTCTGGTGGAACAGAACGCGCGGCTGTGGCGTTCCGTCGTCTCAAACGCCCGGAGCGAGTTCCCATCGGGCGATTACCGACGAATCATTTTCGAGAAGTCAGGATCGTCGCGATGGAGGGCGGCTTGGCCGTTGATGTAGGCGCGGCGACGGGTTTCTTCGAAGGTGCCATGCTTTTCGATCAGGCCCAGGTCATAGGCCAGGCGGTCGGAGTAGCCGGGCAATAGGACGCGGATGCTGTAGGGGATCGTGTTCGGGGCGAGGTGGTTGATGTGCTGGGCGATGTTCGTCGTGCAGTTATTTGTCAACGTGTTATAGAACTCCGGCTCTTTGGCCAGCTTATTGGCGCGGCGGGCGACGTCGACAAACAGATTGCGGACCTGTTCGGGGGTGGCTGTGGCATGGTAGAGATAGACGTCTGACTTGCGATACTCGGTGCGAAGCTTGATCAAGTCGCGTTCATCGCCAAAAACGTACATCAACTCATACTGGTTGAACATTCCGTTGAGCGTCCGATACTCTTCGTTCCGTTCCCGGCGGATCTCGACGGAGAGGGCCAGATGGCTCCCGTCCCGCAGGCCGAAACTGAGCATCGTGTGGGCGATCATCGGCAGGCCTTCAAAGGGAACCACCAGAAAATCGACCGATTGCAGATCGTTCAGATCGAACGACTTGGTGTAGTGGTTGACGACGTATTCCTCGTCAGTCAGATAAGTACAGTTGCGTACGTTATGGACGGTGACCCGAGTGCCGTCCAGGTCGACATAGGGCATCGTGGCCAAATCCGGGGTCCAGTTGCGGTAATTCGACGGCGTAGCACACCCCACGGCCAGGGCAAGACTGCCGGCCACGAACAGCCACCGGAAGGCCAGGACGATCGAGGTCGTGGTCATCGGAGGGAGACTTAGCGCAATGGTCACACGGTCTTTGGGGCAGGAACCCGCCGCCACCGAGAAGATGCGTAAACTAAGGGGTTTGCGTAGCGGTAATCCGACCGTCGCTCTCCCCAGGGACGATCCGTCCAGTGTCGGCGGCCCTAATTAGCGAAAAAGCGACCGCACGGCAAGGGGAGATGGGGCTCCGAGGGGTGGGGCAAGCAGGGCGTCGCCTCAGAAGCGCACCGCGACCCGAACCCCCGTCAGGAAATCGGGGGCTCGCTCGTTGAGGCCCAATCCAGCACGCCAACTGACCTGAACAGTGTCGGTCCACAAGAGACTAGTCCCCAAACTCAACAGATGTTGGACCCCGTCGTCGACCGAGGCATGGTCGACGAGGACCGCCCATTCCATGAACGTACCCAGTCGGGGCGTGAGCAGGTAGTCGACGTTTACCACCTGCTCCAGTTGGAGATAATGGTCCCCGGCCTGCTCGATCAGCCCAAAGCCTGTCGAACCGCCGACGGTCCAGCGTTCGCGAGGATACCAGCAGTAGAGAACCTCGGCGAGCGGCTGCATCCCGGCCATCGTCAACGGATTGCCGTCGAGCGTAATCGGGACTGCCGCGAGGACGGCCGTTTGTGGACGCCAGCCTTCCTGGGGGAACAGGTCGAGCATGAAGCCGACATTCGGGTTGAGCGTGTCGCTCTCTGTGGCGCACCCCAAGGAATCGTCATAGTTGGTCGACACATACCCGGGCCACCCGATCCGCAACTCCAACCGCTCGGTCAGGCCGATCCGTAGGAGCATGTCGGGAAGGATATGCTGATCGACCGTCGTCTCATCAACCCGATCGTGGACAAACACGTATCCCCCTTCAAGCTGCACGCGTCCTTGCGTGACGGACGTAATTCGATCGGCCAGAGCGAAATGCTCCGTGACCGGAGCAGGCACAATCGGATCGTCGAACACCAACTCTTGGCCAGCGGCCAAGGAGCAGGCAAACGCGAGCAAGCAGAGGACGGGGAGGAGACGCATGGGATGGTGGATGGTACCGATTTCCTGGCCGAAGTCTCGGATCAGTAAGAGGATGGCGTTCGGGGAACAAGGGTTCTCCGCTTGTTGCGCCCTGGAGGAGGCGGACAGAGGGTGAGTTCGTGACGTCAGCGGGAATGCGAGCCGCGTCCGGCCAGCCGAGACGTTTGGGTCTGCTGGAGATGCTGTTTGATTTGCTGATGACGGGCCTTCGACTCGGCTTGTCCCGGCGGTCCCTTGCTCAGGCTGCGGTTTCCGGCAGCGAGGGTTCCCTTAGCCGAGGCTCCAAGCGTGAAGCCCGAAGGACGGCTTGCGGACAATGACGAGGAAGTCTCACTACGGCTCATCTTCGTCTTGGATGCAAACGGATTGAGCTTTTCAAGCAGCGAGCCCTCGGGTTCCGGCGAGGCCACAGTCTCCGGGGTTGGAGCGGATAACTGGGACTCAGTTGGTATCGCGGACTCCGTTGGCAGACCGCCATCGCTGGGCATCGTCCAGGTGCGCTGCCTGTTGTGCGTTTGGCCGTTGGGGCCTGCGAAGGATCGCTCGCTTTGGAAGGTGGAGCCGTCCCAGCTTTGTGTG
This sequence comes from uncultured Planctomycetaceae bacterium, assembly GCA_964558295.1. Classification (GTDB taxonomy): domain Bacteria; phylum Planctomycetota; class Planctomycetia; order Pirellulales; family Thermoguttaceae; genus JBDKTH01. The sequence continues at coordinate 11,967 of CAZLDQ010000137.1, forward strand.
TAGGTGTGCTCGATGGTGCGACCATCGCGGAGAGTGATCCGATTCTCCCACTGCCAGTTGTAGGGATCCGTCCCGCTGAACGTCCTTTCCTGTTGCCGGAGTGGTGTGCCGTCGGGTTGGGAATTCGGGACTTGAGACCGATCCGGCGTGATCGGCTCGGGGATCGGAGTGGTGGAGAGCGGATTGTCTGGCAGCCAAGTGGGATCTTCCATGTTGATCGGCGGTGGCAGCCGCGTCTCGGTGGTCGGAGTCTGTTGGGCCTGCAGCACGGCAGCCCCAAAGGTCAGCCAGACACCGGCTGACAGCGTGAATCGGGAGAGAGTTCTGCGGTTCACTGGAATCGCCTCCTTGGAGTTCATAGGAACGACCAGTGCTTTTATCGGATGATTGCCAGATAACCAATGGCAGAACTCGGCAATTGCGACCAGAGACGGGTTACCACTCCAGTGAGATGTGGAAGAAAGCCTCTGCAATTGGGGCGTTTGCCTGGGGCAATCGAGGGAGCCGGTGGACGATGGTCCGCTGCCGCTGCTTGCGCCGCTAGCGCCGCTTCACCGCATCACCACTTGGCCAAGGGCTTGAGTTCCGGCAGTGGCTGGCCGTTGTCTTTACCCGCCAGGGGCGTGAAGACGACTGCCAGACAAACCTCGCTCACGTTGGACAATTGGATCGTCAGCTTGCGCACGTCCTTGTTGCGTTGTTGTCCCTCGGGGTTGGGCGATGACGGGAGCGGCTCGGCCGGACGGACTTCGAACCGCGCCCCCTCCGGTCCGAGGATTTGGGCGGCCAGTTTCACTCCTTTCAATTCAAGCACCGCGCTGCGGGCGTCCTCGCCCAATGTGACCGACGCCGGCGTGTGCATAAACCACCACAGCGAGACCGGCTGGGCGGCCTGGACTTCATCCTGAACGAGCACCTGGCGACGATGGAGCATCGCCACGCCCCGTTCGACACGGCGGGCCTGGGCGGCGTAAGCGGGGGTGAGATCGGCGACGGCCGAGGCCCATGCATCGGCCGACTTGAAGCGACGGATCCGGCAGTCGGCCTTGCGATCCTGATCGGGGCCTTCGCCCGGATTGAGCACGAGCGTATTGTGTCCTTCGGCACGCAGGCGGTAGTAGGTGTACCGTTTGCTGCCAAAGTAGCCGGGCAGGTTGTAATTGTCGCCCCCCAAGTCCACGGCGAAACGTTGGCCCAAGGCATCGAGCACAAAAGAGCCGAGGTCGAGATGGTTATGGTTGACGCGATTCGAGCCGGCCTGGAGGCCGACAAAGAGGGCTTTGGGGTCAGTCCAGTGGCTTCGCAGGGTGGCGACCTCGACGCCCCGCCAGTACTTGTCCAAGGGCAGACCGGCAGTAACCGGGTCCGTGCCGGCAGTTCGATAGAAGACCATTCCGACCGCCGAGGGCTTGCCTCGGAGAGCAAACCAAGTGCACGTCGGCTGTTGAAACCGCTCGGCCAGCCAGAACAGGCAGTCGACCCGGCCGATGCGCTCGCCGCTGTCCGCAAAGTTGAAGGCCTGCTCGGTGGGCCCGGTCATGTACAGCGGAAAGAGCCCCGTCTGATCGAACCCCTTGCTGTTTGCCAAACCAAAATCACTGCCCAAGGCGGACTGCAACGTGGCCAGCATAAGGACACTGTACGTCGTGGCATAGGCCCAGTAGCCGGGCCCCTCGTTCCAGGCGCCATCCGGCGCATAGCTGGCCATGGCCAAGGGGAGACTCGCGAGGGCGTACTGGAGGGTCTCCCGGGCCAGGGCCGGCTCCTCCTCGGCGATGGCCAGCGCCCCGGCAGTCAGGCCGCCATTGCAGACCTGATTCCAGTTGTGCGTGCACTTGGGCCACCAGCCCTTGTTGTTCTTGTAGACTTCGAGCCCCGGGCGAAGACCATGTCGGACGATCGCCTCACGGATCGTCGCCCGTTGGGGCTCTGTCCAGGTGTCATAGAGCCAGTCGTAGGCGATCGCCAAAGCGTGGGTCATCTCGGCCGTGTCGAGGAAATGCTTGGGGTTGAAGTCGGGGAACGCAGCTACGGTCTCCAATTCCCGCCAAAGCCGCTCCGCATAACGCCGGTCCCCGTGTAGCCGGTACATCAGTGCCAGAGTGTAGCTGCGATGAAGCACCGAGCGACTGGTGCTCAACAGGCGTAAACCATCGCGTAGCTCATGCTGGGGCAGCGGGGCCTGGAGAAGCTTGTCGGCCTCGCGACGCACCGCCTCGTTCCAAGCCTTCAGGGTCGCATCGGTTGTGATCCGCTGGCTCAGCGACTGGAAGCCTGCTTGATCGATCAACAGGCGAGGGTGCTCGGTCTTAAGTCGCTGAAGAAGATCACGGGACTTGCGTCTGGCTGGCTCTTGTGCAGGAGTCCTCGTTTCAGCTAGCAGGAGCATCGCGAACAGAAGGCACCAGCCAACCGGAAGGACGCAACGCAAGGACAAACGACTTGAGTTCATGGCAGGCCTCTTCAAGGAGCGCTGATAGCTGAATCCCAGGGCACAGAATGGATTCCAGTCTAAGTCCGCCACCCGATCAATTCAACGCAACCCTCTTCTCGAATTCTTGGCCTGCCCTCTGGTTGTCGTTGACACACGAGGGAGCCGAAATTGAGCCACCGGAGCGAGAGGCCTTTTGGGCAAGACTGGGCCAGCCGAGGAATGCGTCCGCCGGAGAAGTACGTTTTTGGTTGCGTCGTCGCAAACGCCAGGAAGAGTCTTCCCGGACGACGAACTTCGCCCGGACCACTCGTCGCATGAAGCATCTTCCCCGGACACCAGAGCTGAACAGCGGACTTGCTGCCCGCGATGGTTTTGGTAGGCTTACAGTAGTAGTACGTTGGCTTCTCTCCCCAAGCCTTATAGCCTAGGAGAGGCTGAGTAACATGCCTTATCTTTTCGGGGGTAGGCTCAGTTCTCCATTGGGGTTAGGAGCTGGTCATTCGTCGAGCATCAACCAAGCGCCCGTAGCTCAAAGGATAGAGCAGCGGATTTCTAATCCGCTGGTTGCAGGTTCGAATCCTGCCGGGCGTGCTTTGCAAGTAGAAGATAACAAACGACTTACGAAACGCCCCCAAAAGCTTGTTACCGCCAAACCGCCACCAACACTCCATAAACACTCAATTGCCGGTTTTGGGCCTCAAGAACTCTGGCACATACAGGCCCTCCACCGCCTGATTCAATTGCCGGGCGTAGTTGATATACTTTTGGGTGGTTTGATAGCTTTTGTGCCTCATGAGCGTTTGGATCGCTTCGGCGCTCAATTTATCAGCGTTCATTGACGCAAATGCCCTCCGGTAATCGTGAAACCCATACCGGCCACAAGCTGGGGTGTGCTCGTGGTTCTCATGGCAAGGCAAGTCGATCCCGGCCGCGTCCTGGATCATTGCGAACTGCTCATAGAGGGTCTTCTCGGACCAGTCCCAAGGGAAGACTAGTTCGCCAAAGCTGACGATCTTTCGCAAGTGCTCCACCACCACGGAGTGTAATGGAGTCCTGTCGTCACGACCGCCCTTGTTGTCGGCAGCCCTTGTAAGGGCATAGCCCTCGTCCAAGCTAACATCGCTCCACCTCAGCGCGAGGATCTCGCCGATTCTCCAACCGCTCAGGTAGGCGAACGTCAACAGCGCTCGCCACCAATCGGCAGTCGCGTAGACGTCACTTACTGGCCGTGTAGCGCACTCGCAAGCCGTATAGATCTTGGCGAAGTCCTCTGCCGTGACGTAGCGTGGAATCTTCTTCGGTTCTCTCAACATGCGGATCTTTGGCACGGTCACAAGATATCCGGAACGTGTCAATGGGTTTGAGACAACTATTTTCCGAAATTAGTGTCGCGTGGCAGTGGTAGTATCCGGGGCTCCGGCGCATCG
>CAZLDQ010000138.1:0-15570 GCA_964558295.1 uncultured Planctomycetaceae bacterium
GTTGGGAGAGGACTTGCACCTCCAAACCGTCAAACATGCTCGGCATACAAAAAAGAGCCGAGACAATCTGTCGCGGCTCTTTGAGTCTTCGGATCAATCTGAGTGCGATGCTCAGTTGGCCCACCAATGCGAGTTGTCTTCAAATGTCGCTTTGCTGCGCACGGCCGCCACCTTTGCGTTCGTCTCGCTCTTCCCGACAATCTCCCAGGGGTCGATCTGAACCCCGCCCGCGGCGATCATCCACTTGCGACCTTTGTGGACGACTGCGGCCTTGCTGGCGATCTGCTTCGGCGCCGGCAACTGAATCGTCTCCATGCCACTGGGGTTCATCAGCGAGGGGAAGTCCGCCTGGGCCTTTTGGGGTAAGTCGTGCCGGACGAACAAAGCCGCCACCACGGCCAGATCCATGCAATTACGCAATTGGCCAAAGATCGGCTCGGCCAGCGAGAGATCGTCATAGCGAGCGGTGAACGTGTCGGCCCAACGTTGCGAGATCACATCCGTCTGGCCCGTCTGCTGCTTGACGCCGGTCGACGAAACGAAATCGTTTTCAGCCATCGTCTTCACCGAACCACCCCGTAACTGCCAGCTCAGCCCTTCTTCATCACGGAGCATCGGCTCATAATTTGGCGCCAGCCACCAACGGGGAAGCATATTGCGCATCCCCTGGCCGCTGGCCTTCGTCATATCGACGAAGCTGGGCAAGGCCGCCACCGGGGCCGCTTCCAGCCCCATCGAAACGCGTTTCATCCGATAGTCGGCTGCCACCATCACCCGGGCAAAATGACTCGTGTCGGGCAACCCGCCCACGGTGATCTTCTGCGGACCGAGCTTTTCCTCGATCCCCATTGCCGTCGTTTGCGGATTGCCGATCGTCTTCAGGGTCTTAGCATGGGCGCTAAGCCGTTGAAGCCCTTCCTCTGTCGGATCGATCGAACAACTAAAGGTACTCGGATTCGGCGCCCTAGCGGCCCGCAAGGCCACGACCAGGTCGTCAAGCAACATCACCGGCCGGCCCGTGCTGACGCCGACGACGTTCCCCTTCGCATCGACCTTCCAACCTTCCGCCGGTCCGGCCAGAACGATGTCGTTCTGTTCCGGATACACGAACACATAGTCAATCTTTTGCAGACCGGCCAAGAAAGCCATTTCTTCCGGCAAGGCCTTACCGCTGTCCAAACATTGGCGGATCGCCTCATCCAACCGCCGTAGCGAGACCCTGCGCATCTCAGTCTTGCCCGCAAGACCTTCCGGAGCTGCCTTCAGTCCCATGCGTAGTTGGCGGAACTTGCCCACTTCATCCACGGTGGCATCGCGCAACATTCCATCGGTGTCGAGCCACACACCCCCCACGGCACTATTGCGAGTGTAGTCCTGAGCCTGAAGCGATGAGCACAAACTGATCGCCGATGTCAGGACAGCAAGCAGAATCGTTGCCCGACAGATGGCAGAAAGGCATGGATGAAGACGACTCGGCATGACGAATCTCCTGGTTGCCAATGGCAGCGGAAGTAATTTGCGGAGCCCCCGACCGTGGTTCTTCTCTGCTTTGCGAGCCGCCGCAGGGACAGGGAAGAGTCGGCTGGTTGCGAGACGGACCCAACTGGGAAGATTAGGCAGACTACGCGCAACGCGAAAGCCATACAAGATTTAGTGTAGTTCGACAGTCGCCTTTTGCAAGAGTCTGGCTGACAAAGCCACCATCCGCGGGCAGCTCTCCTCTGCCTTCCGCCCCAATGACTTCTCGACGGAAAACCTGCCACAATATCCCACCCTTGCCCTTCCAGCGAGCAGGGCTATCGGACTCAACCCAAGCGGTGGCCACAACGGCGTTGTCGTTCCTAGGTTCTTATCCGATAAGGATTTACACCAGAAAAATAGCCATCACATCTCGCGTCCCCCTCCACAGGTGCGGTCATGCCCCGTATGCCCGCACTCTTCCCCTTCAGGAATCTCCTTGCCGACTAGCGGGGGGCGCGGATAAGTTAAAGGATAATGGCGTTCTGCAAGTTGCGTCATCAGGGGAAACCATCCCCCCCATACCCAACACCTCCTCGTCATCGTCCGGAGTCACCTGTGCCCGATCTGGCGTATCTGGTTATTCGCGAAGGCACCAAATGGACCGACGTGTTCCGCTTGATCCCGGGGCATACGGTCACCATTGGCCGTGCACCGACCAATCAGATCGTCATCAAGGACGAACGATGCAGCCGCAACCACGCCGAGTTGTTCATGTCGGAAGGCCAATGGACCCTGCGCGACTTGGACAGCCGCAACGGCACAGTCGTCGGCGACCAACTGCTTACCGGCGACTGGGTCTTGCGCCCCGGCGACGTAATTCGCATCGGGCACTCCCAACTGGTCTTCGTCAACAACCTCAGCCAGGCCTTTTCCTCGGATTCGGCCGTCGTGACGCGCCGTGTCGAGGATGAGCAAGAGGCCTCGCAACTGCCTGGCGAAGACGACTCCAACGTCTTGGGAACCTACGAACCGACGACCATTACCCACCGCCGCGGCCAGACGCGTTTCCTCGAATCGTCGGAACAGGCGGACGAAGAACCGGCCTCCAAGGTGAGCCGGGCGGCAGCCAAGCTCTGCCGGCTGGCCTTCGAATTAGGTAAGGCTCCCGACGCCGTCAACTTGGCCACCATCGCTCTGAGCGGCCTGTTCGAAGGCACACAAGTCGACGCCGGCGCCTTGCTCCTCTTGCCCCGAGACTTCCAGGGAGCTCCCGCGGGCGCCAACCTCGAAGTTGTCGCCTCGCAGACCACCTCGAATAACCGTTACCATCGAGTGTCGAATTTCCTCGCCACAACAGTCATGCGTGAAGGCGAAGCCGTGCTGGCGCGGAATGTGCTGGACGACAGTACGCTCGGCAGTCGCGACAGCAAAGGCGAGATCCTCGCGACCAGCGTGATTTGCGCCCCGGTACGACGGGGGAAACGCGTGCTCGGGCTGATTCATCTCTATTCGACCGACCCCAACCGCGTACCCGATCCCGACGACCTCGAATTCACCCTGGCCGTCGCCGACACCGTGGCCGTCGCCCTGTCCAACCTCAACCGCCGTCAGGAACTGGCCGAAAACCTCACCCAGGTTCGCATCGAAAACGTCCAGCTCCGCGAGCAGCTGGGCGTCCAGAGTGAAATCGTCGGCATCAGCAACGTTGCCCGGCAGCTGACCGAAGAGATCGCCCGAGCCGCCAACAGTCGGGCCACCGTGTTGATCCGTGGAGAAAGCGGCGTGGGCAAGGAGCTGGTCGCCCGGGCTGTCCACTATTCCAGTCCTCGGCGCAAAAACGTCTTTGTCTGCCTCAACTGCGCAGCGCTCTCCGAAGACCTCCTGGCTAGCGAGTTGTTCGGCCATGAACGCGGCGCGTTCACCGGAGCCACCGACCGCAAGATCGGCAAGTTTGAAGCCGCCCACGGTGGCACACTGATGCTCGACGAAATCGGCGAAATGAGCCCCAGTATCCAGGCCAAGTTCCTCCGCGTCCTTGAGGGGCATCCCTTCGAACGTGTCGGCGGCAGCAAGCCCGTGAAGGTCGACGTGCGCGTGATCGCCGCCACGAACCGTGATCTGGAAAAGGACGTAGCCGAAGGCCGTTTTCGTCACGACCTGTTCTTCCGTCTGCGCGTGCTGGAGATCATCGTACCGCCGCTGCGGAAACGACCCGAAGATATTCCGGAACTAGCCAACTATTTCCTCAACCGTTTCCGCACCGAGACCGGCCGGAAAATCCTCGGTTTCAGCCCGGCGGCCCTAGAACGATTGATGAACTATCGCTGGCCAGGAAACGTACGTGAATTGAAAAACATGGTGGAACGAGCCGTGGTCCTCTGCCGCACCGATTACATCGAGCCGGAAGACTTGGTGCTTTCCAATCTGTCAACGATGGGCGATACCAACGAGCTGAAGCCGCCGGAACAGGAATTCCGCCCCTGCTCGCTCGACGAAATCGAACGGCAGCACATCCTGGCCACCCTCAACTTCACCGGCTGGAATAAGAGCCGCACGGCCACCATTCTGGGAATTGAACGGTCGACGCTCGACCGGAAAATCCGCCGCTACGAGTTGGACGACCATGCCAACTCTCCACGACGCCCGGGAAACGGCGGCGAATAGACGTCTGCCCCCTGCCGATTTCCCACCTCTCGGCCATCCCCCTCTCCGCCCGGCTGTGGAACGCCATCCTCCGGCAAAAGGCCGCGTTGTAACGAATAGACCGAATCTATCACGGTCTTCCAACGCGATTCCCTCAGCAGACGGCGAAAATCTCTGACCTCAGCGACCTAAGGCCGTTCCATAAACCATAAATTGTTAGTACGTCTTCCCGAATTCGCCCCAACAGACCGATCAGGAACCGTTGCATGGCAACCGTAGCCACCCCCGAAAGGATTCAAGGACTGGGCGCCGATCCGGTGCAGTTGAAAGCCATCACCGACGCGGTGGATAGCTGCTTGACAATGTGTGACATGTCCGTCAAATGCGTGGGCGTCTCGACGGTGCCTGTCCGTGACCAAGGAGCCATCACCGGGATTATTGGAGTACACGGGAATGTCTCCGGCTTTGTCACGATCAATATGCCCGAACCGGTGGCTAAGACCCTGGTCTCCGGTCTGCTCCAGGATCACTTCGAAGTCTTGACCCACCAAGTTGTCGACGGCGTGGGAGAAATCGCCAACATCATCGCCGGTGGAATCAAAAAGGGACTCTTTGGCTCACCTTGGGCCTTTGGCAACGTAACAGTCCCCTCAGTGATTATCGGCCAAAACTACCAAATCGCCTACGCCAAAGGACTCGACTACCTCTGCGTGACTTTCGAACAACAGAACGTCGAAGCCCTCCTCCTCTCGGACCGGCTCCTCCAAGTCGCCATCTCGTTGATTCGGCTGTAGTCCCACTTCGGCGACGAGCAGCATACGCCAGGATTCGGAGGTTAGGATCAGGCTGCATCAGATCCCAACCACCTCCCCGCGCCTAACGCCCGACGTGCCGCCACTCCAACGGCGTGCCAGCAGAGAGATCACACTCGGCCGAACAACCGAGGATCTCGTCGTAGTAACGCGGGTGCAACCCATCGGCCGGTCGGATCGAACGGACGTTCTCCTCGGTGAACGGCTCGCCAGCCTTGATGTCCTTGACCACAAACAGCGAGCGGCGGAATCGCCGCATCCCCTCTTCGTCTCGCGCGGTGCCAAGCGAGACGTCACCGAGGGCCTCGTGGGCTTGTCGTACAGCGTGGACCATCGTCCGAAATTCGTCCGGTTCAAGCGAGAACTGGCAGTCACACCCTCCCACCGCCCGGGAAAGCGTCAGGTGCTTCTCGATGATCGATGCTCCTAAGGCCACGGAAGCCACCGGCACAGCTAACTCCAGCGTATGGTCCGACAAGCCGACCGGCACGCGAAAGACTCTGGCCAATTCGCCGATAGCTCGGAGATTCATCTGATCCAACGGCGCCGGATAGGCACTGGTGCACTTCAGGAGGGCCACCTGCCGTCCGCCCGCCTCGCGGATCGTGCCCACCGCTTCTTCGATCTCATCGAGGGTGGCCATCCCGGTCGACAGAATGATCGGTTTACCCGTCTTGGCCACTTTACGCAACAGGGGCAAATCGACCAGTTCGAACGATGCGATCTTGTAAGCTGGTACCTCCATCCGTTCCAGGAAATCGACAGCCGTCGCATCAAAAGGCGTGGAAAACAGTTGCAGCCCGAACTGCTCGGCGATCCGCTTGAGCTTCGGCTGCCATTCCCAGGGCGTAAATGCTTCCTGGAACAGTTCGTACAAATCGCGACCGTCCCAGATCGTCCCCTTGATGCGAAAACAGGAATGGTCGCCGCGAACGGTGATTGTATCGGGCGTATAGGTCTGGAGTTTCACCGCGTCAGCCCCGGCCGCCGCCGCTGCTTCGATGATCCGCACCGCTTCGTCGAAGTCCTGCCGGTGATTGGCCGACATCTCAGCCACGATATAGGGCAAGTACTGTGGGCCAATCGGACGCCCCGCAATCGAAAACCCCAGCTCAGTCATGGCGTGGGCCTCCTTCCTTGCGCAACCGCCGGGCTTCGATCCGCCGAAGCAAGTCGGCCAACTCCCCCCGCTTCGCCTCCCACTCCCGTCGGGTGACCGCCAATAAAATCACGTCGTGAAACTCACCCCCTTTGAAGATGTGTTCCCGCAACACGCCCTCCTGGCAAAACCCAAACCGCTCGTGCAATCCAAGCACCGTGCGGTTAGACGCCAGTACCTCACAGCAGAGCTTGTGCAACCCCATTTCGTCGAACACACACTCCAACACGGCATATTCCACAAAACCGCCCAATGCCTTGCCTCGCGAGTTCGGCTCAGCCAGATAGAACGCCCACGACGCGCGACGATTCCGCCAGTCAATTTCGGTGAGGCACGCCAGCCCCACGTCCCCCCCGTCGTGCACAATGATCCAATAGCGTTTCCGCGAATCCTGGAGCGTGCTGGTGAACCACCGCTCATGTTCCTCGACCGTGATCGTATGGTCCGTATACATGTAGCGAGCCACCTCCGGCTCGTTCCGCCAAGTGTGGACCATCTGCTTGTCGGCAACAGTCATCGGACGAAGCCTGATCATGGACAGTGTCTTCCGATAAGTCAATGACAGCAAATACCGTTTCGCCAGCTCATCTTGCACGCCGTGAAAACCCGATGAACAAGCTCGCCGGCTGGATGACTCACGATTGCTATGGTTGGCTCCCCTTCATCATCGCGACGACCCGAAACACGCCATTGCCGTCGACTAGCTGCGACGCTGCGTCGCTCTGCTTCTGGCGACAATCCCGGCCAAGCAGCAACCCACGTAACTCTCTGCGGATCGTCTCCACGCTCAAAGCTGTTCCCCAACCGAGCGTGGGAAAAACGCCCCGCCCGGCCAGCCACGCAGCGGCCGGTTCCTGATTGTCGGCCAATACGATCGTGACACTCGGGACAGCGAAAAACGCCAATTCCCACAAGGTCCCGCCGGCCGCCGTTACCGCCGCATCCGCCCAGATCATCCACGACGGCATGTCGAGAACATTCGCCTCCAAGCGAATCGGCCGACAGGCGTCCCGCGCGGCAGTCTCCAGCGAAAGCCGGTGTGGATTGCTCCCGCCAACAAGGACCGCGACTTCCAACCCCTCCACATCGATCCCCGCTACCGCCTCGATCACCTGCCGCGTCACGTTGTCGGGATCCGAACCGCCGAGCGTAACCAACAGCCGGTTAGCCACCGTCCGAATCGGCCGTCGCCATCCCCGCCACGGCCAGAACTCGCGGCGAAGCATCGCATAGCGTGTGCCCAGAAGCAAACGAGTGTCGCTATCGCGTTTCTGATAGAACGATTCGTCAGCATGAGCGTTCTGATTCAAGACCAAATCGGCCACGTAGGCGACGGCATGGCCATAGTCGTCGATCACCAACAACCGGTGCCCCGCCGCTTTGATTGCCCGATGATACTCTGTGTCAAACTGGTACCCATCGACCAAAACCCACGCGGCTTTCTCACGACGAGCGATCTCGGCCGTTCTCCTGGCATCTTCCAGACTGCCAGATGACTGGGGCAAAGTGGTCACGGCAAACCCCTCGTGGTCCAACCGGGCTCGCACGGTTCGGGGAACAGAGGCCGCAACAAACACCGCCCGGCCCCCCTGCTCTTCCCATGCCTGCGCTACGGCCACACAGCGCATTACGTGTCCCGTCCCCATGCGGGTATCCGCATCGGCACGAATCACCAACACATCGCCCGCGGCCGACATCCGTACACCTTTTGCCGGACGTGAGCGTTGAGGGCCATCCAATCCGGATGCTCGTCAAGCACTCGCACCACGTCCTCCCAGGAAAACCGGTCATGCCCAAAATGCTCGTACACGCGGCGGACAAACGCCCAATCCTCCGGCGTATCGACTGTCCAACGCATCGACGAATAGTCGACGGAATGGATCACCGGATGCAGCGTGAACAGCTCGGGATGGCGGTAAATGTACGGAGTGGCGTGCTCGCGCCAAGCCGGATTCTGATCCTCACGCCACGCCTGTTCCAAAGCATCCATGCGCACCACTTCGGTGTCCAATCCCCGCGGATAGGTCTTCACCGGCATGGAATTGCAGGCATACTGCACCTCCGGCTGTCGCTGGAGGAATTCTCCCACCACGCGATCGATCAACCCGGGGTCAATCATCGGGCAGTCGCCCGTGATCCGGATAATCGCATCGGCCTGATACTGCCGGGCCGCTTGATAGTAGCGATCCAACACGTCTTCGCGACTTCCACAAAAATAAGGCCAACCGTGCGAGACACTGCACCGAACAATCGCCTCATCGGCCGGGTCCGACGTGGTGGCGACCACGACCACGTCAACCGTCCTCGCCCGCTGAACTCGCCCGACCACGCGCACCAACATTGGCTCACCGATCAAGTCCAACAGCACCTTGTTCGGCAGTCGCGTGCTTCCCATGCGTGCTTGGATGATGGCAACAGTCTTCATAGAACTCTGCCGCTCGGCTCGTCATGCATCATTCGTTCAGCCGGCGAGTGCGCTCGCCGCGTTATGGCGGCCACCGCCAATCACCTGTTCGAGCGACGCCACAACCATCTCAATCTCTGCGTCACTCATCGTCGGAAAAATGGGAAGCGAAAGAATCTCTTCATAGGCCGCTTCCGCCACTGGGCATAATCCAGGCTCGGTGCCAAACCGCTCGCGATAGAAGGGATGCAAGTGCACCGGGATATAGTGTACGGCGGCCCCAATCCCGGCGTCCCGCAAAGCGGCAAACACTTCCGCCCGGTCAAGTCCCACGGCCTTCCGATCCACGCGAACCACGTACAAGTGCCGGGCGTGCACAACTCCATCCCGCACAGCCAACGGACGCACACCGGCCAAGGCGGCCAATCGGCGATCATACATTGCGGCGATCTCCTGCCGCCGAGTGGTCCAAGCCTCGAGTCTCGCCAACTGGCTCAGCCCGAGTGCACATTGCAGGTCAGTGAGCCGGTAGTTGTAACCCAGCGTGATCATCTCATAGTGCCATGAACCTGCCGCGGCTCGCTGCCGATGATCCGTCGTGATCCCATGGTTGCGAAACTGCCGCATGTGCAGGGCCAAGTTCGAATCATCCGTCGTGATCAGCCCCCCTTCACCACTAGTAATTGGCTTAACCGGGTGGAGGCTAAATGTGCTTAAATCGGCCAGACTTCCCACCGGTCGCCCGCAATCGGCCGCACCCAAGGCATGCGACGCATCGGCCACCAGTGCTAGCCCATGCCGCCTGGCAACCGCCCGCAAACCCGCATAATCACACGGCTGCCCTGCATAGTCGACAGCGATAATCGCCCGCGTGCGCGATGAAAGCCGGGCCTCGACCTGCTCAGGCCCCAACAGCAAGGTCTCCGGATCAACATCGGCGAACACGGGCGTTCCCCCCTGATAGACCACGCAATTGGCCGTGGCCGCGAAGGTCATCGCCGGTACGATCACTTCATCTCCCGGCCCGACGCCCAAGGCGAACATCGCCGCATGCAAAGCCGCCGTCCCACTGCTGACCGCCACCGCCTCAGCCACCCCCACACGTTGGGCCACCGCCTGCTCGAACCGCTCCACCATCGGACCCGTCGTCAGCCAATCCGAGCGCAACACCTCCACCACTGCCCGAATATCATCCTCGCTGATCGTTTGCCGGCCGTAGGGGATCATGGCGATGTTCAGGGAAGACCTGGACTCTCGGCGGGTTCGTCATTCGTCATTGCCCTCACGCTACCCCTTTCATCTCCTCTACCCCCAAGATCTGACACATCTGCCCAATCGACAACCGATCGGGATTCTTGTCGCTGCTGTAGCAGAATCCGTCCGGACATGGCGTACCGGTGTCCTGGTCGGTCTTGCGGGCAAAGAGGAGGGCCTGTGGATCGGGAAGGATAACGAAGTGATCGTCATACTCCAACGTCTGCCGGGCGTCGTCCTCGGAAATCATCGTCTCATGCAGTTTCTCGCCCGGCCGGATGCCGACAGTCTCCAGCCGACACTCGGGGGCAATCGCCCGAGCAAGGTCCACCAGGCTCATCGAGGGAATCTTCGGCACAAAAATCTCCCCGCCCCGCATCCAAGCAAGACTCTTGAGCACGAAATCGACGCCCTGTTCGAGCGTGATCCAAAAGCGAGTCATGCGCGGATCGGTGATTGGAATCACGCCGCGTGAGCGCATCTTCAAAAACAAAGGCACCACGCTCCCCCGACTCCCCACCACGTTGCCGTAACGGACCACAGCAAAACGCGTTCGATGGGGCCCGCTGTAGTTGTTGGCACTGGTAAACAGCTTGTCCGAGCACAGCTTGGTGGCACCATAAAGATTGATCGGGTTCGACGCCTTGTCTGTACTCAGGGCGATCACTTTCTCCACATTCCGATCAATGGCCGCGTCGATCAGATTGGCCGCCCCGAGAACATTGGTCTTCACTGCTTCCAACGGATTGTATTCACAACTGGGAACCTGCTTCAACGCAGCCGCATGAACAACCACATCCACCCCATCCAGCGCCCGATAGAGCCGGTCACGATCCCGGATGTCACCGATAAAATAACGCAGACAAGGATAGACTTGAGGGCTGAACCGCTGCCCCATCTCCGACTGCTTCAACTCGTCGCGACTGAAGACAACCAACCGTTTCGGCGGATCCCGCTGCAAAACGGTTTCCACGAACTTCTGCCCGAAGGAGCCGGTCCCCCCAGTAATCAGGACAGATTTTCCTGCAAACATCGTCGACATCCCTGTCGTTAAGAAGACCACACGCCGCAACCGACAAACACAGCTAGCAAGAAGTAGACGCTAGCGTTCACAAGGCGGGCTCCAGAACTCCATTTCATGCTCGTCTGGCCAATCAGGGATCAACCGAACCACATTATCAGCTCCGGTCCCCTCTGAACCCTGACCCCTGAACAATGTATTCCCCAGGGCAACAACGGTCAAACCCAACTTTCCCCACCCAGTAGGGAGGCCAGCTTACTGCATTCCGCTCTTCTCGTCACCCCTCTGCGTGCCCATTGGGGCACCAGTCGCCGGAGGCGCCTGCGCGACGTCGGCCTTGGCCTTCTGACCGACCAACTCCGCTTTCACCCCTTCTTGAATGAAGCTCTCCACCGTTTCCACGGTCTGTCCACCAATCAGTCGGCGCAGTTTCCAGCCGTCTTCCGCCTTGCGGAACAGAAGCAATTGCGGGATCGGTCCGTGAGCCGTCAACTGATCTCCTAATTCGCGATCCCGGTCCAAGTTGACCATGGCAAAAGCCACCTTGCCCAAAATCCCCCGCTGGCGTATCTCCGGAAGCACGGTTTGCTCCATCGCCCGACATGCGGCACACCAATCCGCACCGACCAGCACGACCAGCGGTCGTCCGGTCTCCACCGTTGCCCGATAGGCATCCGCGTACGTCTCTGCTCCCATCGTCAGAAGCGACACTTGAATGAGGGCAGCAAGGCTCAGGCTCGTCACCACGATCTCCTTTGCGTCTACAGATACCCGTGCTTTTTCGAGCTTTCGTCTCGCCGGACAACTTGCGCCGCCGAGACCAGGACTCCTCAGTGTAATCACCACTCGAACCAGTTCAAGGGGCCACCAGGAAGCAGAGCCGAGGACTACTTTTGCAACCATTTTTCTTACCCTACTTGACAACCTGCCCACCCCTCCCAATACGCAGCAGCCAAATCAATAGGCCCAATGCAATTCCTAACACAAGTCTAAATTTCCCACGAACTTCGGGTTTGTTCCAATTGAGCCCCCCCGGGGTTCTCCGATATAATAACCAGTTTGCTGGTTGGTAGTCGTCAACGAGCCGCCCCTCCTCACCAGCCCAACGGCCCCCAAACACCCCCCGGTGGTTGAGCTTGATGAGACTTCGCGTCGGCCTGATTGGACTAGGAGATGCCTGGGAAAAACGCCACCGGCCAGCACTGCGTGCCCTGGCCGACCGTTTCGAGGTTCGCGCGGTCTGTGATCAGGTGAGCCATCGGGCCGAGTTGGCAGCCCGGGAGTTTGGAGCCTCGGTCGTCGATGGGTTTCGCGCTCTGAGTCGTCGCGAAGATATCGACGCCGTCCTGATTCTCTCCGACCAGTGGTATTCCGCCTTGCCAATCCTGGCCGCCTGCGAAGCAGGCAAGGCGGTTTATTTTGGCGCAGGCTTGGAGTTGGCCGCCGAACAAGCCCGACACATCAAAGAGCGGGTCCAACAGGCGGGCGTGGCCTTCATGGCCGAGTTTCCTCGCCGCCACTCGCCCGCCACCTTGCGACTCAAGGAGCTGATCGCCACCAATCTTGGCCCTCCCCGGCTCCTCTTCTGCCACCGGCGTCTGCCCCTCTGGGACGATGGCTCACGTAACCGGCCCCGCCAGGAGCGCTCGACCCGGCAGGAATTGGTCGAACAGGTCGACTGGTGCCGCTATGTGGTCGGCCAAGAGCCCAAGTGGGTCACGGGAATCGTGTACGAGGGAATAGGCGATCGCTCCCGTGAAGACTACCAGATGATGAGTATCGGCTTTTCTGATGGCGTCCATCCGGGAGCCGGCCCACTGGCTCAGATCAGTTGCGGCCGCTACATCCCCAAACGCTGGTCCGAAGCCATCAGCTACCGACCGCTGGCCTCACTCCAGGTCACTTGCGACCATGGGATTGCCTTCATTGACCTGCCGGCCACCCTTATCTGGTTCGATGAAGCCGGTCGCCACCAGGAATCCCTGGAAAGCGAACGCCCCGTCGGTGAATTGCTTCTGACCCAGTTCTACCGCGCGGTGACCAGTCTGGTCGCCAAGACCTGCGACCTGGAAGATGCCTACTTGGCCCTCTACATCGTCGAGCAAGCCCAACAAAGCTTCCGCGAAGGCCGGCGGATTGAGTTGTAGTAGATCGTGTGTCGGGAAGCGTGGATGGTGCAGAACCGTGATTCTTCGCAACTCCACGTGATCTTGCATTCAGAACTGGTTGCCATCCACTATTTCACGGCAGTTCCCCGATCTCACCAAGCCAACTACGAATCTCGCTGTCGTATTCGCTCGCCAAATCGCCTTTGACCAGTTGGCGATGGAAACTGGCCGCCCCTTCTTTGACCAAGTCGGCGGCTTCGGCACTGGGGAAACGTCGCATCGGATCAGGAGCGATCAGGCCCCTGCAAAACGACATCAGAAGCTCACTCGACACGACTTCGCGAGGCAGAATTGTCGGCAAACGCTGGGCCAGCGTGAGTTTGGCCTCAAGCAGTTCGCGGAAACTCTTCTTGCCCTCGAACGGCGGCACGCCGGCCAGCATTTCCACCAACACATATCCGAGGCTGGCCAGATCCGAGCGCGGCGAGAACTCCCCCCCTTCAAGCACCTCGGGCGCGGCGTAGGCCGGGGTGCAGGTCCGCCGCTTCGGCAAGTTGTCCAATTCCACGGCCGATCCCATGTCGACGATCTTGGCATTCCCCGTCCGCTTGAGCATGATGTTCGAAGGTTTGACGTCGCAGTGAACAATCCCCTCACGATGCAACGCCGCCAGCGCCGCCAAACAATCGCGGATCACCGCAATCGCAATCCCCGGCTTCAACCGTGGTTGCACCGGACCCGCCGTGACGATCACCCGGTTGATATACTCCCAACGCCAAGAGGTCACCCTCCGTTGCAGCAAGTCGAGCATCACTTGGTTCAACAGGCGACTCAGATCATAGCCGTCGACCCATTCCATCTCCATTACGCGGATCCGATGGCGATCGACCCAGTTATGAACATCCAACAGGTTGTCTTGTTGAATCTGGGCGATATGGGCAGCCACCTGGGCGATCCGGCCCATCGCGTCGTCATACGCCTGCTCGTTCTCGTAGCGTTCAGGCGAGAAAATCTTCAGGGCCACCGGCAAGGTAAAACTGTCCGTACCGCGGCGCTCGCTCAGAAAGACCACGCCTTGGCCTCCCGATCCCAAGGGCCGCAACAGCCGGTGATGCTCCGTCCAACTGAGCCGCTGGTTGTGGAGGATCGAGCGGTACTGCCCCAACAATTTCTCCGAGCAGCGACAAGGCGGCTGTTCCCCCCAGGGCTGGGTCGCGCTTTCGTCATGGAACGTGGTGCTACACATCAGAATGCCTCATCAGGACTTGGCCTACTAAGCCAAGCTGCCCCGGAATCAGAAACGCTGCATATCTTAGGCTCGTGATGGCCTATTCGTCCAGAGCGCTACGACCTCTGCATGGGGATACGGGACATCCCATAGAGGGTTCAGCTCGTAAGATCGCAGCTCGGGTGAAATAGCTCAATGTCGAATGTCAAAAACCAAAAAACCAAAAACTCCATGGAATGACGAAATCAGAAGCCTGAATGGGCCACCATCCTATTTCTGATTTCGCATTTCGCCATGCTGTCTTTTCCGTCCTTCGCCCATACCTCCGTCTCATGGCACCCACAATGGCACACCCGAGCCGCGAATCGGAAAACCTAACGCCTTATCGGTCAATAGGTTAATCAATGTCTCTCCAGCCTGCCACCGACGCAGATTCTCGCAGAATAGGTCGGTCATGTCGTCAATCCGCGTCTTCGCCTGACCTCCAACATGAGGGGTAATAATCACATTCGGTAGGTCCCAGAGCCTATTCTCCGGGGGGAGTGGCTCTGGATCGGTCACATCCATGACTGCTCCGGCGAGTCGCCCCGACTCTAGGGCAGCAATCAGGTCGTCGGTCACTACCAGCGCCCCCCGGGCCATGTTGACCAGCAGGGCTGTGGACTTCATCCGGGCCAAGGTCGTCCGATTAATCATCCCTCGGGTATCCGCATTGAGCGGGGCTGCGAGAACCACAATGTCCGACTCGGTCAGCAGCCTGTCGAGCCCCTCGGCCGGCCATAGAGCGTCAACGCAATCCGGCTTGTCCGTGGGGAACAGGTCGGTGGCGATGATCCGCGTATGAAACGGACGAAGCAGCTGGGCCAGCCGGCGACCATTGCCCCCAAGGCCGACAATGCCGACCGTCGTATTATGCAAATCTCGCGTCGGCCGGCGGATGAACTCCTTCTTCTGCTGAGCGCGAAAAAAGACCGGCAGGCTGCGCAACCAGCCCATAATGAGAGCGATCGTATGTTCGCCCACTTGGTTGGCGAGCACTCCCGAGGCACTCGTCACCACCACATCCGACGCGATCACCGAGGGGACCAGACAGTGATCCATGCCTGCGGCCGAAGACTGAATCCACCGCAAACGTCCCTGCTTGATAACCCCGTCCCAATCCACCGGCACCTTGGCATGGCCACAGAAAATATCGGCCTGAAACAGTTCTTCAGCGATCCGCTCCTGGCCCGCGTCAACGATCTCATCCTTTGGCGCAGCGGCCGCGATTCTCGCGATGTGCTGGGATTCTACGGGATAACAAAGAACGATTCTCATGGCTCAAATATTCAGAAAACACCTCAAAACCGTTGTCAAACGTCACTCAAACCAATTCATTGTGATCGATTTCCACAATTCAGCAAGGGCGACAATCTAAAGACAACGGACAGAAGACGAAGGGCCGTCCCCCGCCCGTTCTATTTTGCCAAACCCCACCGCT
>CAZLDQ010000139.1:0-15559 GCA_964558295.1 uncultured Planctomycetaceae bacterium
GTACGCACGGTGGTGTGACAGGGACAGCCCGCGAGGGCTTACCTATGTCGATTGGTAGCGATCACCGTCCAGATCCGCTCGCACCACCGGCGGCCTTTCTCGCTCCGTGTCCCTTGCGTGATGTGCCGGTCGATCACCACGAAACGAATCGCCTGCTCCGCAAGATTGTTCGTCGGATCGATGCCCGGCGTCGTGATGAAGCGGAAGTAGGCTTCTCCGTTCTCGCGGAACCGTGTCGCCAAGTTCCGGGCATGCTTCGCGTCCGAGCAGCGGTCGAGTGTGTGGGGCTCGAAATGATCGACGGCCTCGGGCGGGAAGGCGGACCGCAAGTGTTGGTCGAGTCCCGGCTGGACGCCCTGCTTCCGCTCCCAAACAAGTTGGCTTTCTTGGCAATTGCTTGGGGGGGACGCTTGACATGGCCTCGTCCCGCAACGAGATTTTCGTTAAGTCGGGCTGCTGCTGTGAGAACCCAGTGGCCACGAAAAAAGGTACAGACCCCGTGAACAGTCATACCGAATGGAACAACGACATGAACGATGGCAAGCAAGGGACCAGCAGTCTTTCTCGCCGCGAGGCAATCAAACTCGGAGTCGGAACCCTTCTCAGCTCGGCAGTTGCCGCGAGCGGCACGCGCGCGGAGGAAGGCAAAGCGGCGACGGAGGCAACCGAACAAAAGCGTCTGGCTATTTCGTTTTGGATCTGGGCGTTGTGGAACACGGGATCCAACCGCATCGTCAACGACTTCGAAGTGCGCGTGGCGGAGGCGGTGGAGCGCGGCTTCAACTGCTTCCGGATCGAGGGCGGTGCGGGAATCACGCATGACGCCAAAGGCCGGCCGCGCGGCGAACTGGAGTTCTACCCCGTCCTGCCGGGCCATGATCTGCTTACTCGCGGGCAGCAGCACATGACCGGCGGTCGTGTCGATCTGCTCAAACGCCTGATCGAGCTGTGCACGGTCGCCAAACGCTATAATGTCAAGCTGATCCTGTCGAGTTGGTATTACCTGCACACGTTCTGGTTTACTGACAAGAACCTGACGGCCGAGTTGTTGGGGCTGCCCGTGGAGAAACGATTCATGGTTTTCGCCCGTGGGCTGGACCGGATCCTCGAGGAGTTGGAACAACGGGGCTTGGCCGACACCATCGCCACCGCAGAAATCTTCAACGAGGTGACCCCTAGTTACCACGGCAGAACCGTCGATCACGAGGAAGCGTTGGATTTCCTGAAAACGCGTCACCCGGGTATTCGGTTTTCCCTGGACACCGACAATTTCGATACCGCGAGGATACCGCGCAACGCGCAGGTGTGGACGTACCACAGCTACTATCTGTGGCCCATCTACGGACTTCTCGAGCAAGACCTGATCAATGGCGACAAGGACCTGAACGATCCCGCGGCTTACGCCCCAGTCCGTCGCTTCCTGCGCCGGGATCTCGTGCCGTTTCAGGCGATCCTCGACAGTCGCGGGGGGCGTCCTCCCATCGCACGCAACTGGTATCGTCGCATCTGGCTGTATCGCAACCTCGATCCGAACGCGATGCCGGAATTGGAGCGTCTGCTGCAGGAGGATCTGGAGAATCGCATCGACGAATTCAAGCAGCGCGCGACAAACGCGGTGGAGCAACTTGTGAAAACGCGCGACAGCGTTCTGCCCGGTATCCCGCTGATCCTGGGCGAGGGCGCCAGTTACTGCGCGGATCACCGGCTCCGCTGGGAGGAGCGTTCCGACGCCTACTGGGAAGTGGTGGAACACGCCGCCCGTGCCTACCGACAACACGGACTGGTGGGCGCCGTGCCACGCACGAATAGCGGACCGGACGACCCGGTCTGGCACGAGTATCCCGAGCGGTTGAAGCGTGCGAACGCCGTGTTCCTCGGCGAGAAGCCGTGACCTCGTGACAAACCATTACGCCAAAGAGCAACCTCCAACAAACAGGGCATTCGCCATGAAACCCACACCTGGGAGGAGAAAAGCTTCCATAGGGAAAGTCTGAGTCTGTGAACTTGTTTTGAGCAGAATTGTGAAACGGTCTTGTTTTCCCGAGGATTTCGTGGAGGATCGTGGGCAAGTGGAGTCCATCCGCAAGGTGAGGTAAGGAGCCCCATGGGTTTCACCATCACGTAGACCGACAAAGTCCTCGTTTCGCACTCCGGACTGGCCCTGATCGGAGCGATCTTGCAGTCGTGGCCGCTTCGCAAGCGGCTCAAAGAGATCCGCCTGGGAGAGCGAAAGCGTCCGGAGCTGCCGCACGGCGACGTGCTCGTGGCGATGATCGGGCTGGTGCCTGGGCAATGGCGACTACGCTGCCATTGAGGCCTATCGCCAGGAGGAGTTCTTCCGTCGAGCGTTGGGGCTGACGAAGCTTCCTTCCGAGGAAACGCTGCGGCAGCGGCTGGACCCGGGTGAGGACCACGGCGATAGCAACCTTGCACGACGAATCGGCCCGCCTGGTCGCCCGGCACGCTCCGGCCTTGACGCCCGGCCATGGCGCCTGGATTCCCTGTGGAGAACCTCCGCCGGTTGCAGAAAAAGAAGCAAGTGGACTGGATCATCAAGCCCAACCTGCGGAAGGAATCGGAGGCGGACTGGCTGGAGGAGGCCCATGGCGAGTGGGAATCGCCCCGGAAGGGCAAGGAGGTCTCCACGGGCGAGACCTGGCGGGAACGGGACGGGAAAATGTACCGGGTGGTCTTCGAGGTCATCCAGCGAACGCTCACTGCTGACGGCCAGCGGCTGCTGGTGCCGGAGACCGCGATTGCCACCTGGTGGACGAGCCTCAAGCTTTCGGCCAAGCAGGTCATCGAACGCGATCCCCAGCATGGCACGAGCGAACAGTCCCACTCGGAACTCAACAGCGACATGGACCTGGACCGGAGCGGGGAGTCTGCCACCAATGCCCTGATGTTCTCGCTGGGGCGGGCGGTCTACAACCTCCTGCGGCTGTGCGGCCAGCGGACGCTGGCCGAAAACGAATCGCTGCCGCCGGAGGCAAAGATGCCGCTTTCCAAGCCGGTCTTCCGCCGCCGTCTGCGGAGCATGATCCAGGACTAGAAGTACTTTGTCGCCCGCCTGACCCGCCATGCGAACCGCTGGAGCCCCTCGCTGTGGCGTCGCAATCCGTGGCGATCGGTCTGGGCGCGTGTCTACGCCTGCTTCCTCGCACCGTCTGCACATCAGACCGGTTAATTTACCCCAAACACATACGATTGGAAGTTCACGGATTCAGGTAGTATTCGTCGGCTACTTGATAGTAGCTGAGGCAGGTGCGTTGTTGCGCGGCGATTTCAACCCGGTAGACCGTGCCCGCCCTCTCCTCCGCACGATCGATGAGCGATTCGAGGACGTAAGGGCCGACGTATTCGGTGCGGGCCGGATCGCGGCTGGGTCTTTCGATCAGCTTGTGAGAGGCTTCTCGAACAGTATCCGTGGAGTTGCACCTGGATGTGTGCGAGCCCTTTCTATGCCTCCCGATTCGGCGACGCACCATGGTGTCTTTCTGACCGGCTGAAACGGCGGCGGAGGAACTTTTCCAGTTCAATCACCAGATACGTCAGCAGCGAGGCCGCGAGGACCCAGCCCCACTGTTGCCAACCAATCGGAGCCGTGTTGAACAGCCTATTCATCACCGAAGAATAGGTGAAGAGCATCTGAAGTAGAATCATCGTGGATACGCCAACGATGATCCAGAAATTAGACAGCAGGCCCACGTGGAACATTGAGTAGGTCAACGAGCGGCTGTTGAAAAGGTAGAACATCTCGACGAATACGAAGACGTTGACGGCGACGGTACGGGCTTCAGCATCACTCATTCCGCGGACGAGGGCCAGCTCGAAGAAGCCGAACGCGGCTGCCAAGAGGATTCCGCCGACGAGAAAGATCCGGATGATCAGCTCCTTAGTGAGGATTGGCTGTTGCGGATTACGGGGCGCCCGGGTCATGATCCCTGGCTCTTTGGGCTCAAAGGCGAGCATTAGCCCCAAGAGAACGGCCGTGGTCATGTTGATCCAGAGAATCTGCAGGGGGAGGATCGGCAGCGTAGTTGCGGCGAGGATGGCGGCAAGGATCACCAGTCCTTCCCCCAGATTCGTCGGAAGCGTCCAGACGATGAACTTCGTGAGGTTGTCGAAGATGCCACGTCCTTCTTCAATGGCTGACTCGATGCTGGCGAAGTTGTCGTCGGTCAGCACCATGTCGGCGGCGTCTTTGGCCACCTCGGTCCCGGTGATTCCCATCGCGACGCCGATGTCAGCTTGTTTTAGCGCCGGGGCGTCGTTGACGCCATCGCCGGTCATCGCCACGACATGGCCGCGGCCTTGCAGGGCCCGGACAAGACGTAGCTTCTGTTCCGGCGTCACCCTCGCGAAGACACTGACCTGTTCGGCTACATCGGGCAGTGCTTCGTCGCTGAGCATTGCGAGATCCCGGCCTGACATCGCCTCGGGGAGCCGATCACCGTTGGGATGCCGGGCGATACCGATCTGTCGGGCGATGGCGGCGGCCGTCAGGGCATGATCGCCCGTGATCATCTTGACCTGAATCCCCGCCGTGTGACACTGCTTCACGGCCGTGATTGCCTCGGCACGAGGCGGGTCGATCATTCCTTGCAACCCGAGAAACACCAGTCCCGAGGCGACCATATCGTGCTCAAGCCGTTCACTGTCTGCGGGACGGTGGTCGCGGGCGAAGGCGAGAACCCGCAAGCCTCGCGAGGCGAGATCTGCAGCGACCTGATGAATCGTGTCACGGTCCAAGGCTTCGTCTTCTCCCCGGGAACTGAGCGTCTGATCACAGCGATTGAGGATCGCTTCGACGGCGCCTTTGACGTAGACCGTGCGGCGATGGTTGGGACCGTGGTCATGGAGCGTGGCCATGTACTGGTGTTCCGACTCAAAAGGAATTGCATCGACGCGAGGCAATTCCGCGTGTAAGTCATCCGGGGTCAGGCCAGCCTTTGCCGCCGACACGAGCAAGGCCCCCTCGGTTGGATCGCCGTGGACCACCCAGCGGCCGTCGTGCCACTCGAGCCGCGAGTCGTTGCACAGGAGTCCCGCACGGAGACACTCGTACAATGCCAAGTTCGTTTCGGGCGATTCTGCCTGATCATCGAGGGCATTGATCTCTCCCCCCGGTGCATAACCAGCCCCGGAGACATGATACGCGAGACCGCCGGCGTAAATCGCCTGAACCGTCATCTGGTTCTCGGTGAGCGTGCCGGTCTTGTCGGAACAGATGACAGTGGTACTCCCGAGGGTCTCGACAGCCGGAAGCTTGCGGATGATGGCTCGTCGCCGTGCCATGCGAGCCACGCCGATTGCCAGGGTGATCGTGATGGCCGCAGGCAGTCCTTCGGGAATGGCAGCCACCGCTAACGCCACGGCGGCCATGAACATATCAAACCACGGTTCACCTCGCCAGGTCCCAATTGCCACGGTTGCAGCGGCAAACAGAAGAATGGAGTAGAGCAGCAGGTGACTGAAACGCGTAATCTGGCGGGTCAAGGGGGTCTCCAACTCGGCAGTCCCCGCAATCATCTCGGAGATACGCCCCACTTCCGTCTGGAGACCAGTTGCGATCACCACGCCCGTTGCTTGGCCATAAGTCACCAGGGAGGAGGAATAGGCCAGATTCGTGCGATCGGCCAATAGAGTCTCGGCAGGTAAAGGCTCAGTCGACTTCGCGACAGGCAGCGACTCACCGGTGAGTGCCGACTCGTCCACTTGGAGATCACGGACGCGAACCAGCCGCAGGTCGGCGGGAACCTTGTCTCCGGACTGGACAAGAACGACGTCGCCAGGAACCAGTCCTTCGGACGGGAGTTGTTGCTTCTGTCCCTCACGAACAGCCGTTGCCTGAGTGGTCATGGTCTTGGCCAAGGCTTCCAGGGCTTGGACAGCGCGCGTCTCCTGAATGAATCCGATGACGGCGTTGATCAACACGACGCCGAAAATGACGCCGGCTTCCAGGTACTCTTGCAGCACTAGGGTGACCATCGTTGCGGCCAGGAGAATGTATATCAGCGGCTGATGAAACTGGAGAAGGAAGCGGATCAGCACGCCGGGGCCCTCCTGAGCGGGAACGGCGTTGGGGCCGTATTGCTCTAGTCGCCGTTGGACTTCATCGGGAGACAATCCTCGTGAAAGATCGGTCTCCAGAAGACGGACGGATTCATCGATGGACAGATGATGCCAGTGCTTGCCGGTGAGGGGTTCCATGGGCGTGCGCCGGAGTTGGAGGTATTTCGGGGAGTGTTCGCACAATCCGAGTGTGCGTAAGGTCAAGTGGTTTGTCGGTATTGTCGCCTCCAAAGTGGATGGCGGACTCGAATATCGGCCTGAATCCGTTCCTCGGCGAGGGTGCGCGTGACCTGTTGCGCTTGTTGGCGATGTTGTTCGGCCTCCTCGGTCCAACCGAGCTGTTCACATACCGCAGCGAGGCCATCCCAGGCGTCCGGATAGAGTGGCCATGCCTGAAGACAACGCTTGAACTGTCGTGAGGCTTCGTCTAAGAAGCCCTCCTCAAGTAATTCGTAGCCCAACCGGCAGCGGTCCTCAATGGCTATCGGCTCAGTGTCCAGGTGCGGCCGGATGATCGGTTCCGCACGAATTAGGACAATCGAGCAGGGCTGGAGTTCGAGCAATTGTTCGGCGACGCTACCCAGAGTGAGTGTTGTTTGCTGATTCCAGCCCACGGATCCCATGATTAGCAGATCGGGAGTGACTTCACGACACACGGCAAGGATTTCGTCGGGCGGATCGCCCTGGCGAACTAGCCGTGTCAGGCGGACCCCGCGGGAAGTGAACTCCTCGATGAATTTATCGTGGCGAGCCTGTTGCTCCTGAATATACTCATCCTGCGCTTCCTGAGAGATGGGAATCAACCACGACAGGAGGCCGCCCAATGGCGCGACCACCGTCACCACAATCAGGTCGGCATCGAAGGTTCTTGCCAGATAGATAGCATTGTTCAGGGCCCGTCGGGCGGATTCGGAAGAATCCACCGGGCAGAGAATCCGACGGAACGCTGCGCGGCCACCGGGCTTCACCAACCACACGGGCTTGTCGGTCGAACGTATGACACGTTCTGCGGTGTGTCCAACACGCCGCGACTCGCCGCCGGGTTGCGAAGAGCTCCCCAGAATGATCACATTTGCGTCAAGGTCAACTGCGTGTCGAACGATTTGCTCCGGGGCCATTCCTTCTTCCAGCAATGCGTCGACGGACGCCACACCCTCGGCCACAATACGATCGGCGAGTGCGCGCATCCGTTCCGTCGCTTTGTCGCGCACGATCTCGCCCAGAAGTGGGTTGGCGGAGATTGTCGGCAACACGGTCAGCAGGCTGAGTTTGGAGCCGAAGGCCTTGGCCAAGGAGACGGCCTGCGTCACCGTCTCATCTGTCGTTGGGCCAAAGTCAATTGCTACGAGAAGACGTTTAAGCAGTTGCATCTTCGTGCCTCCTTCCATTCAGCAAATGACAAGGCGGTGTAGTCTCCTGAGAGCCGCTCCTGCCGAGAGACGACTCCCAACGCAGCCGGACGATCCATTCGTGCCTCCCAATGGGCGGCGGGCAAGGGAATGCCTTACCCCGCAGGTGTTGAGGGGATATCCCCTTCCTTCGAGAACTTGATCCTCATCGTCGCTTCTCTCTCAGTAAGGATAAAGAGACATTTGCGGCGGGCAAGTCTGAATCGCGGGAAAGGCGTGCAGGGCTTTGGCGCAGACAACAGTGGTTTGAATGGCCGCCGCGTCCGGACGGTTGCGCCCTTGGCCACGTTGCGTCTGTATCATTCGCCGACATCGTTCCAACCAAGGAACAATGCTATTGGGAACGAGACAGTCGGCAAGCGAGCGGCGTTACTGGCCATTGACGACCGATGCGACTCGTCACACGGATCAATGGCACATGAACGAGGGAACCGGACACTCCTCAAGCACTGTGTCGGTGATGCTCCCAAAGAGCATCTCGCGCATCGTCGACCTTCCATAGGCCCCCATGACAAGCAAGCGGACCTGACGCTGCTGAATCTGGTCAAGAATCGTTTGTGCAATCGATCGGGGTGGCGTCATCGGCCAGACTCGCGTGTGAATCTCGTGCAATTGGAGATACTCAGCCGCGTGTTGGGCGTGACGCGATGCTCGAGCTAGATCCGTATCCATGCTCAAAAGGTGAACTTCCTCGGCAAAATCGAGGCCGGATCGGCAAAACGCTTGGAGGGCAAGGTCGGCCTCCCGACTGCCGTTATAGGCGACCAAGACCCCGCGTCCAGTCGTCGAATGCTCGGGTACGGAAACCACAGGACGCGACGGCGCGTTGCGGAGTACGAGCCGAAGGGTCTGATCCGAGGAATCCTCGACGCCAAACTGAAAATAGGTTTGCCGTCCCAACAGAAGGAGGTCGTGGCGCTGCGACTCACGCAGGAGTTCCTCGTGTGGAACGCCGGCCGCTTTGAGTGGTTGATACTTTACCCGAGCCAACGCACAACGATGAATGAAGTGGTCAAGGTAAGAATCGACGCGACGGCGAACCTCCTTCAACTGGCTTGCCTCCTGCTCCAGGCGAAATGCACCACCGCCGATGGGAACAGGCTCGGGCCGGCGAATGCTCGGCTCATCCACAATCCCTAGGCCGATCAGCAAGGCATCGAGCTTCTGTGCCCAGAGAATGCCCAGGTCGACTGCGCTTCTGCTGCAAGCCGAACCATCCAATCCCACAAGGATGCTTCGCAACATGATTCCGCTCTCTTTCGCTTTCGCGGGCGGATGAACAGCAGAGAGGGCCTAACAAGCACCTCTCGTCAGAAACCCGTGCTTCATCGCCCACTCGTAGCAAACGAATCACGCAAACCGTATGCCGTAATGCAGAAACCAATCGACTTGGAAGAAGGGGGGAGCCCGCAAGCAGGGAGCAGTCCTCTCATCTGAATTGGCGCAAGCGGTGCTAGCAGGTTCGGCGTGCCATGTCGCTTCGTTAGAGGGCGTTCATTCGTAACGGAGGGCCTCGATCGGATCCAAACGCGAAGCTTTCCAAGCCGGATAGAATCCGAAGACGCCCCCCACGATCGCGGAAACGGCCACCGCCGCGATGATCG
Organism: uncultured Planctomycetaceae bacterium; assembly: GCA_964558295.1. Lineage (GTDB taxonomy): Bacteria > Planctomycetota > Planctomycetia > Pirellulales > Thermoguttaceae > JBDKTH01. Next base: position 9,089 of record CAZLDQ010000139.1, read on the forward strand.
CGGGGAGCGAGGCTTCCGTGGGCCACCGCAGGATTGAACGCACCAGAAGCGATGCCACGCGCCCGAGGAGGATGCCCGTTGCCCCACCAAACAGACACAACACAACCGCTTCCACAAGGAACTGCCGCAGGATGTGGTGAGCCCTCGCGCCGACAGCCATACGCAGGCCGATCTCGCGAGTACGTTCGGTCACCGAAACGAGCATGATATTCATGATCCCTACGCCACCGACGATAAGCGAAATCAAAGCCACAGCCAGCAGCAGATTGCTCATCGTCTGTGACGTGGAAGAGAGCGTCTTGATCGGTTCGGTCATGTCCCGGATGTTGAAATCGTCATTCTCTTCAGCCCTGAGCCGATGCCGTTCTCGCAAAAGCTCCGTGATTTGGTCAATGGCCAGAGGAATCTGATCGGGAGTGGTCGCCCGAACGAGGATCTGATCGACATTGGGGAAACGGACAGGCTGTGGCCGGTTGACCTGCTGCGATTCCGACTGCACGGGATACAGGGCGGTGGAGCCAGGGTAGAGATTGTTCAAGCTGTTGACCGTTGAGGTGGTCGTGGCGGTAGCACTCTGATTGGTATTGGTCAACGTGCTCCCGCTTACCCGGTACTTGATCGTCGTCCAGGGAGCAAGCACGATGTCGTCCTGTTCAAAGCCCATCATGTTGGCGCCCTTCCGGCTCAACACGCCAATCACGCGAAACGAGATATTCTTGATTCGCAACTCTCGGCCGATTGGCGAATCGCCTTGGAACAACTCGTGAACCAGGGTCTGACCGATCACACAGACCTTGTTGGCATTACGCACGTCACGTTCGCTGAACATCTCTCCCTCGTCGAGATTTTCCCAATCCCGGACCTTCAAATAGGAAGGACTGGTGCCGTAGACGTACATAGGGACCCAGTTGCGGTTGCCGTAGATGATTTGCGAGCGGCTGCGCACGAGCGGGGCGACGTCGCTGACGGCCGGACATTGCCGCGCGATTTCTTCCGCGTCCTGAGGGGTGAGGGTCAAGACACTCCCCGACCCAAAAGTCACACCACCGCTTGCTGCCGCTCCCGACTGAACAAGAAGAGTGCTCGCCCCCATGGCAGCGATCGTCTTTTGCATTGCCGTCTTTGAGCCCTGGCCGATCTCCATCATGGCGATTACCGCACTCACGCCGATCACCACGCCAAGCGTGGTCAGGGCCGAACGCATCTTATTCCGGCGTAACGCGCTGAAAGCCGTGCGAAGAGTCCGTGGAAATAACGACGGCCGGCGCCAACGTCGCGCGCGTGGCGGTGCGCTACGTGGGATTTCATCGGGTTTCGCCGGTGTTGTCGGCCCTCGGCCTACAGAAGGCGACGGCGTTTCATCGCGTTGGATTTGACCGTCCTCGATATGAATGACGCGATGGGCATAGGAAGCCACCTTGGGATCGTGTGTCACGAGGATCACCGTGATCCCCTCGGCGTTGAGCCGCTGGAACATCTCGAGAATCTCGACGCTCATGTGCGAGTCAAGATTCCCGGTCGGTTCATCGGCCAAGAGCAAGGCCGGACGATTGACCAAGGAACGGGCAATCGCTACTCGCTGCTGCTGCCCGCCCGACATCTGCGAAGGCTCGTGGTGAGCGCGTTCGGCCAGCCCGACTCGTTCGAGCAGGGCCTCGGCACGCGATTGAGCCTCCGTTGCCGAGGGGGGATCCACGGCGTAATCTAACGGCATCAGAACATTAGACAAGGCAGTGGTTCGCGGCAGGAGATTGAAACTCTGGAAGACAAAGCCGAGCTTGCCTGTACGGACCATTGCCCGTTGGTTGGGGGAGAGCTTGCTCATCTCCTGACCGTCCAACCAGTACTGACCTACGCTTGGCCGATCAAGACAGCCGAGGATGTTCATCAGCGTGGTCTTTCCCGAACCGCTAGCGCCCATCAAGGCAACCATCTCGCCGCGAGCGATCGACAATGAGATCCCGCGGAGCACGGGAACGTCGATTTCGCCGAGATGATACGTCTTGTGGATGTTCTCGAGCCGGATCAGTTCCATCACACGTTCCCGCTAGTTGGGCCGTGGCTTGTTGCGGTTGCCACGCAAAAACTTCGGAGTGAATGGATTGACGGTATCCGTGGCGGCCTCCTCGGCCCGGATTTCACCCGTTACCACCTCCAGCCCTTCTTCAACGCCAGCACCACTGACCTCGGTGACGCTTCCATCGGTAACGCCAATCTGCACGTCAAGGGGGCGGACGAAATTGCCCGCCTTAAGCCAGAGCCGGCCATGATCCTCGCCTTCTTGATCCGCTTTCGGCGTCTGAGCATGATCCTCGGCATTCTTCCTGCCCACCTTAGTCTGCAGGGGATCCAGACTGGCCGATTCAATTTGTTCAGGTCGGGGGCGCCATCGAAGCGCCACGTTGGGGACCTGGAACACATTGCGGCGATGGTCGACCTCGAAGTGCAGATTGGCCGTCAGGTAGGGGAGGAGACGAAGGTTCGAGTTGTCGGTAGCCACCACCACTGTATAGATTACCACGTTTTGCGTTGTGGTGGCGTTCAAGCGGACCTGCTCGACCTTGCCGCGGAAGACTTCGCCGGGGAATGCGTCAACGGAGAAATGGACCGGCATCCCCGGCCGGATGTTGCCGATGTCCGCTTCATTGACCTGGGCCCAGACTTGCATCCGCCGAAGATCCTTGGCGATCAGGAACAGGCTCGGTGCGTTGAGGCTGGCGACAACCGTTTGGCCGACGTTCACGCGGCGATCGATGATCGTACCGTCAACCGGTGATTTGATGATCGTGTAGGCCAGATTGGTTTGGGCCAGACGCAATGCCGCTTCATTCTGTTTGATCGTCGCTTTGACCACTTCCACGGCCGCCTTCGCCGCTCGATAATCGGCTACGGCCAGATCGTAGTCGGTTCCGGCAATCGCCTGCTGGGGGCGGAGTTCCTCGGCCCGTTTCCACTCCTGTTCGGCCTGTTGGAGCTTGGCTTCGGCCTGATGCAGATCGGCCTGCGATCGCAAGAGTTGAGCCTCGGCCTGATCGACCTGGGCTCTGTAAACCGAGTCGTCGATCAAAGCCAGAATGGTGCCTTGCTTGACGACCGAACCATAATCAATCGGTTTATCGGACTTCTGAGGATCAGGACCGATGGAACTAATCTTACCGGCCACCTGGGCGCCGACATCGACGAGTTCCTCCGGTTCCACCGTGCCTGTAGCGCTGATCGTCGACAGGATGTCGCCCCGTGTGATCGTTGCCGTGCGAAAACGTACTGGGGGATTGGTGGAAAGATGCGTGGCGTAGTAGGTCGCCCCGCCCGCTGCCAATCCGATCATCACGAAAAACAAAACCGCGGCTTTCATCGAAGTGTCCTTAAAGAAGCCACAGCGAATCGATTCGCTCGTCCAATCGAAGGTCAACTCCTAAGCCTTCCTGGCCGCAACATCCACAGACTTGGCGGCAACTGCCGCTTGCATCAACTGTTCCAACGCCATAAGCACCTCTTGGCGGGTGGTCGCTGAGAGATGATCCAACGCAGCTTCAACCCGCCGAATCCGGGCTTCTTCCCGCTGACGCATGACTCTTCCCCCACGGTCGGTCAACTGCAGCTGCCGCACTCGCCTATCGGATTGCCCGGCTACCCGCTTCACCAGACGCGTACGTTCAAGCCGGTCGGCCAACTGCGTCATCGCACTGACCGAAATGCCCAACTCGCGGCTGATCGCTGAGATCGGACGCGGTCCACCTAGCAGGAGCGTGCAGACTCGCAACTGGGCCAACGGCAACTCGGCAACAGGGTCTCGGTCAAAGGTAAACAACTTCCGCATCAGCCGCGGCAAAAGGTCGGCAATCGCCTCCGCCTGCCTCCCGACAAGCTTTGCCTCGTTTATCTCGCTGGTGCAGCCGTTCTTCATCCGCTCTTGCTATCCTTGATCCACGGTCTATCCGATCTGATGACGCCGCCCTTAAGATACTTAATCTACCTACACTGTTTATTCCCATCAAGGATCAATTGGAGCAATTCCACTTCGCAGAAGCCTGATGATGGGGTAAGAGGCCAAGAAATTCTGCGGAGACACCCCAAGCGGCCGAGCTCAGCACCGTTGGCCACTGGGTGGAGATTGGTAGCAGACCGCGTCAAACGCTCCGTTGTCTCCAGGGCCCCCTTCGCCTAGCCTGCCCCCACGAGAGTGGGGGGGCGATGTGCACTTGGGCAACGGAACTTTGCCCCGAAGCCAATGCTTACGGCTCGGTGGGTTCTGCCATCTCGGGTTGGACGACTGGCTGCGGCGAGGCTGGGGAGGCCAGCCGGATTTCCCAGCCACCACCTAATGCCCGGTAAACCTCGATGAGCCCCTGAGCGATCTGGCCTTGAGCCTGCGCCATCAGATCTTGCTGTTGGACGAGCGTCTGTTCGATTGTTGCATAACGGTTGAAGTCGACCGCGCCTTTCTCGTACTGGAGTATGACGATCTTTACAGCCTTTCGGGCGGATTCCACGCTCTCTTCCAAGAGCTTTGCCCGCCGTTGGGCGCGAAGGAAGGTCACCAGACCGTTTTCCACTTCTTCGTTGGCCGCAAGCACCGTGTTCTGGTAACGGAGAACCAGTTCTTGAAAGGCCGCCTCCTGATAGCGAATGTCGTTGATGATCCGCCCATAGTTGAGCAGGTTCCAATGGAAGGTCGGCCCGATGCTGCCGTTGAACGCTTTGCTGGTAAAGAGGTCGGAGAAGTTCTTGGCGGAATACCCAAGCGTGCCGCTGATTGTAAAGGCGGGATACAAGTCGGCTTCGGAGATTCCAATCATCTCCGCCTGGGCTGCCGCGTTCCGTTCGGCACGTCGTACGTCAGGCCGGCGTCGCAACAACTCGGCGGGAAGCCCGATCACGACGTCCGGCGGAGTGGTCGGAATCGGGCCCTGCCCCAAAACGTTTTCCAGATTGACAGGCGGTATTCCCAGCAAAATGCACAACCGGTTGGCCGCAATCCGCATTTGCGTTTCCAGCGACGGAATACCGGCTTCGGTCTGGGCCAAGTTGCTTTTGGCTTGGTCCAAGTCCAACTCGGAGGTCTTTTGGGCGGCAAACCGCTTCTCGATGAAGTTCAACAGATTCCGCTGTAATTCGATATTGACCTGCACCAGCCGGATTCGCTCTTGATAGGTACGAATTAGCGTGTAGTTGGCTGCCACGTCGGCCAGCAGGGTGACCAGCGCCTGATCGTAGTCTTCGACCGAAGCGTCGAGTTGAGCGTCGGCTACGGCAATTGCCCGGCGGAATCGTCCCCAGAAGTCGAGTTCCCAGGCAAGACTGAATCCGGTGCTCCACTGGTCGGTGAATTGCGACGCCCCGCCCGAACCGCCGTTCCCGTTGCGGTGATAGCTTCCCGTCGCATATTGCTGTTGCGGGAAAATTTCGCCAACGACGATCCCTCGCTGGGCGCGGGCTTGCAGCACTCGGCAACCGGCTTCTCGCAAGGTGAGATTCTGACGGTAGGCGTCCGTCACCAGACGGTTGAGCGTGGCGTCGTTGAAGACCTGCCACCACTGACACAGGATCTCTGGGTTGGGCTCTGTATGGATGTCGCCTGCGTCAATCCAATGCTCGGCGACAGGAGCAGGGGGACGGGCATAGTTCGGACCGACCTTGAAGCCATTGTGTATATAGTCGTGAAGACTTGTACACCCACCGAGCGAGAGGATTAACGCCGTCCATGCCGTCCATCGGAGCATCTGAAGCATCGCGATTCTCCTGTCACATCCTGTCGCGAGGCCGTCGCTCTCGCCCAAGCCGTTGGAACTCGTCACCCTGTTCAACACGCTGTTTCATGCGGGAAGGGTGTCAAAGTCAGGTTCAGTTGCCCGCAAGGCAGATCAGATACAACCCAACCTTCTGTTGCCATCGGCAGAATCTCTACAACTGTAGAATGCGAAATTGTGTGCGTACTACAAGCGTAAAGGATCGCCCACCTTGCCTAAGCGGAATAGGTTAGCGAGATGCTCATCTTGACGATGGTAACGGCTATTGATCGATTTTGGTGGACAAAACCGAATCGATTGATTGCCCCCCTCACTTAGGGTGCTGTTCCCTGGCTCTTGCGCGAAGCAGGCCGAGAAAGCGCCGGTCAAAGCCGACAAGGAGTCGCGGATGAGAGAGCTGTACGGGAAAGGGCTAGCGACCCGTCCCGACCCTGAGTCATGCGACGGTCAAGGTAAAATGGTGGGCGAAGCGTTGACAAGGGTACACACAGGTCAGCCATGGAGCTCCGAAATCATCCTTTCGGCGTGCCGACTCTGTTCTGACGTGTCCGTTCCGCGAACCGCATCTTCATTTTCGGATGAAGATGCGTCAAGCTGAGGTCAACTCAAATCTCGGAGGTGACCGATGGCAAACAGGCAGCGGGATGCGGGACGGGAGCGGTTTTGGCGTGTCCTTTCGGCAGGCGTGAAAAACTTTGATCGCCGGGCGGTGGAGATGGCG
>CAZLDQ010000140.1:0-15441 GCA_964558295.1 uncultured Planctomycetaceae bacterium
GAACCCCTGAACCCTTTATGTGCGGAACTGGCAGGACAAGGAGATCGTACATGCGTGATCGCCGATGGTTGATCGGGACGTTGCTCTTCTGGACCGTGGGCTTGGCGGGCGGCTGCGGTCCATCGGGCCCGACGGTCGAAACGGTGCCTGTGGCGGGGACCGTCTACCTTGACCAGAAACCGGTGGCCGGCGTGACCGTCGTGTTTATCGGCGAGGGAATGAAGTTCGTCGGACGGGGCAAGACAGGACCGGACGGCAAGTATCAGCTTGACGATGGCACCATCCCTGGTAAACGCGGGGCCATGCCGGGAATGAATCAGGTCTACTTTGCCGAGGAGGACGAGACCGCGTCCTCCGAACCGCCGATGATGCCGGTGGCCTCTTCTGCCACGGTCCTACCCAAGCAAGGTTTGCTGCCGATCCGCTATTGCAATCCTGCGAAGCCTGAGTTGACCTTCAGCGTTCCCAAGGAGGGGACGGACGTTGCCGACTTCCGGCTTTCCAGCAAATAGTGGCTGCGAGCCGGGGGCACGGCGTCCGTTTTCCGTGGCGTTGGGTGCTTCACTTCCGCGGCCACGGGGTATAGAATTCGCCCGTTTTGTCGAAAGGCCGGGGTTTGCCCATGACACCGTGCGTCTGGCACGGTCGGTCGACTCTTCACCAAATGAAAGGGCTGCAAGATGGTCGGCAAGAGAGTATTGGGCGTGTTGGCCGCCGTGGGCACGGCAGCGATCGTCACCTCGTGGACCGGCTGGATGGCATGGGGGCAAGAGGGGCCGGCAAGCAGTTACGCGCCGGTCGTGATCCAAGAAGACTTTGCAGCCACCGTCCAGCGGATGACCGCCGCCAAGCCGAAGATCGCTCACCAACACGAGACGCTTCTGAAGGAGCGGTATGACTTGAGCAATCGTCCCGCGGCGGGGGTAACGATGTCCCGCGGCAAGCCGATTCAAGAGGGGGTGCGGGTTAAGCTGCCCCAAGGTGTCCAGTCGTGGCAGGCCCTGGCGGCGATGACGCCCGAAGAGATTCGCCAGAAGGGACTCTGGCCCGAGGGGTTCCTGCCCTTGCCGCACCCGAATCATCCCGAAGGTGGAATGGTCTTCCCGCAGTTTCATATCAACGAAATCAAACGGCAGGAGGGACGCGACCTGACCCGTTTCGATCTGGACTTTGACCTGCCGACCCACCTGTTACCCGAGTACCCGCCGGCGATCTTCTTGACAACCCGAACCGACCTGGGCGATGTGTCTCAAGGGCAGGTGGTGACGCTGCAGAACTACTACCAACTGTTCAACGGGATTCTGAACCCCAAGCAGTTGGAAGGTTTACGGTTGCTGGTCACCCCCTTTCCCCAGCAGCAGTTCAACGCCACCGAAGACCGTCGCTCACTGCGTCCGAGCATGGGGGTGACCTGTTTTGACTGCCATGTGAATGGGCACTCCAACGGTACCACGCATCTGGTCGGCGACATTCGTCCCCAGGAGTTCCGCCATCGTCTCGACACGCCGCCGTTGCGGGGTGTCAACATTCAACGTCTGTTCGGTTCCCAACGGGCCTTGAAAAGCATCGAAGACTTCACGGAGTTCGAGCAGCGGGCCGCCTACTTCGATGGCGACCCGGTCATCGCGACCAAGAAAGGCGTGAATGTCCTGGAACGCGGCAGCCAGGTCCATTTCATGGCGGAGTTCATGGCGATTCTCGACTTCCCCCCGGCGCCGAAATTGACGGTGTTTGGCACGCTTGACCCGAAAAAGGCGACCGCCGCGGAAATGCGAGGCCAGAAGGTGTTTGTGGAACGGGGCCGCTGTGCCGTTTGCCACACGCCCCCCTACTACACCGACAACACGATGCACAACTTCCAGACGGAACGTTTCTTTGAGCCGAAGAGGTACAACGGCCGGATGGCCAGCGGCGACGGCCCCATCAAGACCTTTCCGCTACGCGGCATCAAGGAATCGCCCCCCTACATGCACGACGGTCGTTTGTTGACCCTCGAGGACACTGTGGAATTCCACAACCTCGTGCTGGAGACAAAGCTCTCTGAGCAGGAAAAGCAAGACCTCGTGGCGTTCTTGCGCTGCTTGTGAACGAACGACGCTCTACGAACAGCGACGGCCGCTTCGCCGATCGTAACCGCGCGTTGCGTTGTCCTGCCGGGTCCCCACAGCCCCGTCCCAGCCCCCACCGCGCAGGGCGTGGCCAATTCTTTGCCTCGTAATCTGGTCGATCAGTCGCTAGATTCAGAGGCGTGGGCAGCGGGCCGTTGGCCGTATCGCCCGGATAATTTGTAGAGAATCGTGACGTGGAAAGGACGTGCACACCATGGGCAAGCCTCGTTGTTCCGACGGTCGGTTTTGCCGGCAAACGCTGCCGGTGAACTCCCCGGTTGAGGATGTGGCGGCAACCCGCCCCAAGTCAGCCGCGGAATCCCCCGAGAGGATTTTGCCTCCGGAGCGAATCTCTGCCGTTGACGAAACTCCCCAGGCGCGCCGCCGGCGCGAGCGGCAACTCCTCAAGGCACACCTCCTTGCGGCGGCCTGCCGCCAGCTAGACGTCCGACATCCTGCAGGAGTATCCAACGAGAGCGGAGCCCATGCCGTTGATGCGAAACGGGTGGCACGGTTCGAGCAGGTCCGAAACGAGATCCGCGCGCACGGCATGTGGCTTGCTGAACAAGGAACACTCGTCGCCAGTTGGAAGACTCATCAGGGCAAACGGCTAGGCCCCTATTACCGCCTGGCCTATCGGGTTGACGGCAAGCAGAAGTCGATCTACCTCGGTTCTTCGGAGTGGCTGGTCGCCCAAGTTCGTGAGTTGCTCGCCTCGCTCCAGGCGGTACTCCGCGAGCATCGCACCATGGAGCGGCTCAAGCTCGAAGCCCGCCAAACACTCCTGGAAAACAAACGGAATCTGGCCGACCTGCTCCATGCGACCATGAATGCGACTCTCAAGGGCTGGGAATTTCGCCGCGTTGCGAGCAGCCTTCGCCAGCGTACCGCCCGGTACCAGCAAGACGCCTATAACAGACGGGCTGCGGAAGCGCGACGCACGATTCGTGGTGAACAGGCAGCAACGAACGGCCTGGAGAGCAGACCTTCGGAAGACGCGAGAGTATGAGACCACGGTGACACCGCCTTATCCGCAGTCAGTCCCCCTTTTCACACTCCCCTTTCCCCCTTTCCCTAACCTACGCCTGGGGCCAGTCGGGATCCAGGAAGCGGCCGTTGCTGCTGATGAGCTTGCCGTTGGCGTAGACCTCTCCCCCCTGACGGAGGTCGCAAACCATGTCCCAGTGGAGCCCCGATTGATTCAAACCACCCGTTTCCGGATAGGCCGCCCCGAGGGCCGCATGGAAGGTTCCGCCGATCTTTTCGTCGAACAGCGTGTTTTTCGTGTAGCGCCGCACGGAGTAGTTCGTGCCCAGGGCGATCTCGCCAAGCACGCGGGCGCCTGGGTCCTGGTCGAGCATGGCGATCAAGAATTCCTCGCCTTGGGTGGCCGAGGCGTTGACGACTTTCCCGGCGTGGAACTCCAAGCGGATGCCGTCGACCTCGCGCCCGCCATACACGGCCGGATAACTGTAGTGGACCACGCCTTCGGTGGCGTCTTCCACCGGACCGGTAAAGACCTCGCCGTCGGGGAAGTTTTCGTGCCCATCACAGTTGATCCACGCCCGACCAGCCACGCTCAATCGCAGGTCCGTGCCTTGCGGCGTGGTGAAACGGAGTTCTTCGATTTCGTTCAGGAAGTCGACCATTTTCTGCTGGCGCCGGCTGAACTCGCTCCAGGCGGCTGCTGGATTGTGGAAGTCGAGCAGGCCGGCCTCAAAGACGAAGCATTCGTACTCGGCCAGCGACATCTGGGCGTCTTGGGCTGCGGCCTGGCAGGGCAATTGGGTATAGACCCAATGCAGCTCGCCCAACGCGGCCCGTTCCAGGAACCGGGCCATCTGCTTGCGCCGTGCCTGGCTCAGCAGGGCCTGGCGTTTGGGATCGGTGCCGCTCAGCGCCTTGGTATTCTCTGTGGCCCCCACGCTGATCGAGGCGTCGATCCGCTCAACCATGTACATGCCGAGCGGGTCTTCGAACTGAAGCTGGCTCTCGCTGGCTTCCTTCAATTTGATCTCGGCCAACTCGTCGGGGACCATCTCCACGAAGGGATGCCCCCCGGCCTTCAACACGGCCCGATACAGGGCGACCAACAACGGTCGGGCCAACGGCGGACCGCTCAACCGGACCAGGTCGTCCGGCTGGATTCGGGTCGAGTAGTTCACCAACACCTCAGCCAGCTTGTCCAATCGCGGATCGTGCATGGGGGCCTCGCCTGTCAAAAGGCCTTGGAAATCACAGATACCCTCATCGTACCGCAATTAGTTCCCATGGGGAGTGGGGCTGGGGAAGATGATGCCAGAAACAGGACCGGCTGTCTTCTGCTCCCTCGCGAAGGTGGGATGGGGAACAGTTGGGATTGTTGCTTGTCGGCGAATGTGTTAGCTCATAAGGACATGCGGGAAGCACCTCCTTCCAACCTGATTGAGCAACTCCAGCGTCTGCGGCTGGCCAGTCCCCAGCAGGTCCGTGGGATGGCTGGCCGTGTGCGCCGACTGGCCCGGGATTTGCCCCTGTTCGAGTCGGTCTGGGTGGACGCCCTAGCCCAGGCACGGATTCTCACGCCCTTCCAGGCGGCCCAACTGAACGCCGGCCGGGGCAACTTGCTGCGTGTGGGGCCTTACGTGCTTTGCCAATCGCTGGCCGTCTCGGGTTATGTGGCCAGCTATCTGGCCAGGGAATCCAAGTCGCATCAGCTCGTCCGACTTGCCGTCGCCGAAGTCCCTGTGGATCAAACGACCGATTTTGCGGGCCAACTCGAACAACTGGTTGCATACGGACGAAGGCTTGATAGTGAGCACCTGGCTCCCGTGCTTCGGGCCGGCGTGGACGGCACGCGATTCTGGGCCAGCAGCCGGTACGTCGCCGGCCGAACCGCCGGCCAGTGGATCGCCCACAACGGCCGCTTCCCTCCGCACACGGTTGTGGAAATCGCCCGACAAATGCTTGCAGGGCTCGTGCTGGTGGAAAAGGCTGGCTTCTGCCACGGCGACCTGAGTGTCTGGAATGTGCTCCTCACCGACCGGGGACAAGTGGTGCTTCCGGAGCCGGGGCTGCGCGGGATTGTCCGGCCCGAAGAAGGCTACGCTCATGCCGATCTTCAGCCGGAGTTCTACGACTATCTGGCTCCGGAGCGGATCATCGACGGCACGCGGCCGACCACGGCCAGTGACATCTATGCGTTGGGTTGTGTCTGGTGGCACCTGTTGGCCGGCCGTCCGCCCGTGTCCGGCGGGAATAGTCTGGCGAAGCTTCGGGGAGTCCAAGCAGGCGGAATCCTGGATGTGCGTCGGCTGGCTCCTGACACGCCGGCGGCGTTGGCCCAAGCCGTAGCCGCCTGTCTCGAGCGTGAACCGAGCCGGCGTCCCGAGTCAATGCACCGATTGGCTGGCATGTTGGGTGAAACGGCGCCGTCAGGGCGACGAGCCTTGGCTCGAAGCCTTGCTCAGCCTGGACGTCGTCGAGTTTCTTGGACCGCCTCGTTGGCCCGCCTGTGGGATTCCAAGCCGGCCGGCCTCTGGTTGGTCGGCGGTGTGGTCTGTCTGCTTGCGGCCCTGATGTTGGCATGGTCTGTGTGGCCTCGAAGTCAGGCCCCGGTCATTGCGAAGGTGACGGTTCCCGAGCCGTCCGCGCCCCCCCAAGACACCCGCGAGAAGGTCGAAGAGCCGCCGATCACTCCTGAGGCGACTTCTCCGCTCAACAAGCCCATGAGCCTCGACCCGGGGCAACTCCGTCCTGGACAACGTGTTCACGGCGAGCCAAGCCGACGGCTACTGATCACTGTGCCAGCAGAAGGGTTGGTGATTGACACCGAAGACCTCCGCTTCGAGTACGTCGACTTCGTTTGGAACGCGCCCCCGCCGCACGCTGTTGAACCGGCCGCCGTGCCGGCAATCCTCGAGTTTCGCGCCTCGCGTGCTTCGCTGCATGGCTGTTCGTTCCAAGCCGCCGGCAAACCGTTTGTCAGACCGATATCCATCCGCTGGAGCCATTTGCCCGGACAAGCGGTTTCGGAGATCGCGTTACCCACGGGGCAGATCCGTCTGAGCGACTGCGTGTTCCGGCAGGTGGACGCGGGGATTGCATGTCAGCGTGTTGGCGCGGTTGCCGTGGAGTTGGCCAATGTACTCTACCTGGGGAGCGGTCCGATGATCTCGCTAAACCACTGTCCGAAGCTCGATGAGCCGGTGGTCGTCAGCTTGACTGCGGTTACGCTCCGCGATTCGGGGCCGCTGTTGGAATGTGCTTACGAACGGCTCGAAGACCAGCCAGGAAGCATCTCTGTGCAGGCCAATGGTTCGGCCTTCGTCCCTGGTCCGAAGACGCCCCTGTTGAGTTTTGTGGGGCCTCAATTGCCGGGTCAGCTCCTTTCGAGTATCCAGTGGACGGGCCAAGGCTCGCTGGTCGCCCCGCAGACACTGGTTGCCGCTTGGCGTCGTCCGGACGGCCAGCCCCAAGGCTTGGATGATACGGCCGTGTCGATCGCCGGCTTGGTGCGTAGTGCTGTTGACTTTGCCGGTCCCGCCGAAACGAGTCCTGGCGCCAGTCGCATTACCCGTTGGCAAGTTCCCCTCCACTCCTCCAGTCCCCCCGGGATGGACCCGGGCCCATTGGATTGGCGACGGGAGTAGAGCGAGGGGGTAGGGTTCGGGGTTCAGGGTTCAGGATTTGGGGGCATTGTGCGTTGGGAAGGTTCGTGTCTTACCTGACCCCTGAACCCTTTTTCCCAAACTCCAGTCGGCAGCAAGCCTTCCGGCCCGTCTCGACCGTTATCGTTGACAATGCCTGCCGGTGAGGTAGGTTTCCAATGGGAAAAGCTAGTCCGTTCCGTCTCCTCTTTGAGTTGCCGATTCGGCAATGGAAATATGCAGGCAAGTCCATGCGGTCTGTCATTAACTTTCTGCGAGATGAAGAAGCCGCCACCGCAGTTGAATACGCGGTGATGTTGGCCTTAATTCTGGGGGTGATCCTCGGCACGATTGGTTCGTTGGGGATGCGAACCGGTGGGATGTGGGGAGGAATTCAAGGCGAATTGCAAACGGTCGGGTTCATCAAGTAATCAGCGACGGGAGAACGCGTTGTAGTAGAGCAATCCCGCCAGTGTTTTGGCATCTTGAATGCGGCCGTCGCGGGCCATTGCCAAGGCCTCTTCCCACGTGCTCAGCAGCGGCGAGATCTCCTCGCCGCCTTCGAGAGCCGTGGGGCCTGGCCGCAGTTCTTTTGCGACGAACAGATACATCTTCTCATCCATGATCCCTGGCGACGAATAGAACGTTGTCAGGTGCTCCAGCCGGCCGGCTCGATAGCCAGTCTCCTCGGCCAGTTCGCGATGGGCGGCAGCTTGCGGTTCCTCGTTCGGTTCGAGCGTGCCCGCCGGTAGTTCCACGAGTTCCGTTTCGGCCGTAATCCGGTAGTTCCGAATCAGACAGATCCGCCCATCATCCAACAGCGGCAAGATCACCACGGCCCCCGGATGCCGGATGATTCGTCGGACCCGTTGCTGGCCATCGGGGGTCAACAGTTGTTTCTCCACGACTTGGAACCGTTTGTCATCCAGCAGGACGCGCGCCGTATCCATCGCTATTGCACCTTGATCTATAGGCCCCCTGTTTGTTGTAACCGCAGCCGTCATTGTAACGACGATAGAGGGGGCATGGCGAGCGAGGGGGGCCGGCTCGACTCCGGGCCGGTGCGATCCTTCGTTCCCTACGCCCCCTACCACCCCCCCGCGCACGATCTGCTTGTTCCGGATGTGCGGGACGAAGCGGCGCCAGATGGGTGAGGAGGCGTTTTGCCCACCAGAGGGACATGAACTAGAGTTTCCTTGGAATCCCTAACAGACCCCGAGTTTTTCTGGCCATGTGTTTTCAGGAATACCGGGTTCTGTTAGGCGTTCTCCGAGGTTTACGGCGAGAATCGGCCTGGAGTTGTTCAAGAGTATCCCCAGCATGGCAGCAAACGACACCTTCGTCTTCGGCGGAACCGTTCCCGATCGCGGGGCTACGCTTGTTCACCCAACGCCCGCCGTTGAGCTTGAAGTCCTCGAGCCGCTTGCTCGGGCGTTTGGGGTGGAGTTTCACCTCGTCGATGGGGTGACTGGGGACTTGCTCCACGGGTCGCCCACCCAGCCTCAGGGCGACTGGCTGGCCTGGGCAGAGTTGTGCCGCGAGGTTGCCCGTCGCGGTAAGCCGGAATTCGTGGGCGAGGAGGAGCCCTTGGTCCTGTTGGCCTTGCCGCTATGCAGCCGGCGTCGAGCTGTCCAGGTGGCTATGGGCCTTTTTCTCACGCGAGCGTTGGCAGCCCAGGAAGACCTGACGCAGCCAGCCCGAGCGCTCGGTATGAATCCGCAAGCCGTCACGGCCTGGGCTTGCCAGCAGACGCCCTGGCCCCCCACCCTCCTGGAACGCATCGGCCGCTTGGTCCTGGAGAACCTAGCCACTTCGGAGCGACTGCAAGAGGCGGAGAAGGAAACCCGGAGCCTTTCGATCAACCTGGCCTCGACCTATGAAGAGATCAGCCTGCTCTACCGACTCACGCAGAATTTGAAGATCTCCGAAAGTGACGAGGAACTCGGCCGTGGCGCCCTGGAGTGGATGGAAGAGGTCATTCCCGCAGAGGGGCTGGCTATTCAATACATTCCCGTCGATGGCGAAGACGAGGCATTTCATCCGAAACGGACGCACTCCCAACTGCTCACCTCCGGCGAATGCCCGCTCAATAACGAGCAATTCACGCGACTGATTGAGCACCTCAACTGCCGCGCGGCGAAGCAGCCGATTGTGATCAACGAATCGACGACCGGGCAAGCCGCGTGGCCGTTCCCCGAGATCCACCAGTTGATTGCCGTGCCGATGGCCGAAGGGGGCAACCTCTTCGGTTGGCTGGCCGCCTTCAACCACCTGGACGGCGGCGAGTTTGGCACCGTCGAAGCCAGCCTGCTGAACTCCGTGGCCGCAATTCTGGGAATCCACTGCGGCAACATCGAGCTTTACCATCAGCAGTCGGAACTAATGGCGGGGATCATCCGGGCGCTGACCTCCGCGATTGACGCCAAGGACCCCTACACCTGCGGCCACAGCGATCGCGTGGCCCGCGTCTCCGTCCGCTTGGCCCGCGAACTCGGCTGCGACCAGCAAGCGCTCAATACGATCTATCTTTCTGGGCTCTTGCACGATATTGGCAAGATCGGCGTCAACGATAATGTGCTCCGCAAGCCGGGAAAGCTTACCGACGAGGAATACGAGCACATCAAGACTCATGTGCGGATTGGCCACCGAATCCTGATCGATCTGAAGAAGCTGGACGACGTTCTGCCGGTCGTCCTGCACCACCATGAGTCGTGGGACGGGAAGGGGTATCCCCACGCCCTGGCGGCCAACGACATTCCATTTTCCGCTCGCATTGTCGCCGTGGCCGACGCCTTTGACGCGATGGGCAGCGACCGCCCCTACCGCAAAGGCATGCCCGACGACAAGATCGACGAGATCTTCCGCGCTGGCGCCGGCGTCCAATGGGACCCCGAGGTGGTCGCCGCCTTCTTCCGCATCCGCGATGAAATTCGCGAGATTGCCGCGAGCGAGCAGGACATGGTCCATGTGGAATTGGAACGGCTGGTGTGAGGGGAACGATTCCTCCTCATTCAATCTCGACCAACGCCTCCACCTCGCCGTCGCGACCAAACCGGGCGATGAGCAACTGACTGATCAGATTGTGCCCCAGGAGGGTCCGGTTGCCGGTAGCACCGAGGGACCGATAGAGGAGCCACTGCCGGTCGCCGACCAGCACGCGATAGCCGACAGCCACATCGGGCGGGACGACCTCGAGATTCTCGGCCACGGTGAGCTGACGCCACGTGAAGGGACGCCGAATGCGACGTGAATCGAGATCGACAAACAACGGGGTGAATATTGCCGTCGCGCTGGCCGATTGGTGCAGTTCGAGCTGTTGCTCTGTAGCCGCCAGGGAACCCGGCCGGCTGTCGCATCGCCATTCGGGAAGCGCCAGAGGGAGTACAAGAGCTCGCCGCTTGTTTCCCTGTAAGACCCCTTCGTGGTGCTCCTCGGACGGTTCAAAGCGCACGCCTGCGCCCAGTGGCAAACGGCCACGGTAGTCTAGGTTTGCCGCTCGTTCCCCCAGCACGGAATCGGCCATTAGCACGATTCCATCCTCGTGGGCCAGAGCCAGATGACGCTGCACTCGCAAGCCGCCGCTGAATTCGGCCTCCAGTTCGAGATAATCAACACGTTCATCGGTGTACCAGCAAATTTCCGACCACAAGGAGACCGGTTCCAGGCGTTGGCCGTCCTGGCAAACCTCGACCTCCCAGGGACCTGACCAAAGCACTTCCGCCCCCAGGCCTAGTTCAAGTTGAACGGACTTACCGGAGTAGTCGACCAGGAGCCGCGGGGTTTGCGTGTCCCAGCCTCGCCGCAGGACGGCCAGACCGGCCCATTCTGAATGGGCGGCGGACTCCGGCAGCAGGGGTTTCTTGCGACGCCGGGCGGGACGCTTCGCACCGCCAAGAACCAAGGAACCGATGTCGGCGTTCTCGTCGGTGTTGCCGAACCCGAGGGCGGCCGTTAGCAGCTCCTTGTCTAGACGCCCCCGGGAAGCGTTGAGATCCGTCAATACATGCGTTCCGTCTGGACGCGTCAGACGCAAGACTTGTCGCACAAATCGCTGGTACAACGTCTCGGTTTTGGCGTTCCAGCAATTTTCCGGCATCGTGCTGCCCATCGCCCGAGCGCGGGTCCAGCAGGCTAGGAAAGCCCGGGTTTGTCGGAGGTATCTTCCCTGGAGTTCGCCGTCATGGTCCAACAACTCGGCCAATCCGTCTGCCAGGGCGGCACGCGCCGGCTTGAGCAACTGCCGGCACATTTGGAGCTCGGAGAACTGGCGGGCCAATGTCAGCCCGAGCTCCCCAGCCAGCAGTTGGTGAGTGAGCGGATCGTCGATCAACGGCAGAGTCTGAGCTTCGTGGACCAGCGAGACCAACCGCTGGAGCAATCCAAGCCATGCCTCGCCATCAAGGACTTCTACTAGTCGCGGCAGGGCATGGGCCCAGGCTATGGCCTCCAGGGCAAGCCCAACGGTCAACCGGCCGTTATTCGGCGCCGTGTGCCATGTTGGCAAAGTGGCCTCCAGCCAGGCCCGATCGATCCGCTTTCCGGACGCGAGACGTGCCAGTTCGGTGACAAGTGTTTGCGTGGTCCGTTCCAGTTCCTCCGGCAGGGCCCAAATGAGCGGCGAATGTTTGCCGGGTAGCAGGTTGACGAGGGGCGTCGGCGTGGTACGCTGCCGGACGTATTCTGCCCAGGCCGCCCAACCGTCTCCGTCTTTCCCCGCTCGAAAGGCGTGGCGAACCGCCCCGGGTGCCGAGGCGTGCCAGAGGTCTTTGGCCAACCAATCCCGTGAGGGGCCCATCTCTGTTGTTTGCGTCTTCAGAATCGTACTCACTGCCATGCCAGAATTGCTCTTGGATCAGAACCGGTAAGCTGGTGGAATATAGTGGTCGAATGTGCGATCCACAAGCCTCCCGATTCTATTCCGAGGTTGCCGATCATGGAACTGCCCAACTTGCCAAAAACCGCCCTCGTGCTCCTGGCTCCCCTGCTTGCGCTCGAGCTGACAACCGCCGGCTGCCAGAAGCCGGCAGATCAACCGGCCCTCACCGCGCAAGCGGCGACCGAAAAGGCGGAGACGCCGCCCCCAGCCGCGCCGACAACGGAGCCCTCGCCAGAAGGGGATTGGGCCTCGCTGCCGGCTCCAAAGCCGGCAGAAGAGCCTAAGACCGCTCCTCAGGCTAAGGCGAACACACCAGCGGCTTCCGCTATGGAGACGCCGGAACCGGAGGGGCCGCAAACCCAGGCGGGCGGTTCCGACGAGAGGGCGTCGGACGCGGAGCAGGGGCCCCGCGATTTGGGGCCGCCGCTTGTCGACAATCGAGATCAGCTTACCGAACTGCACCCCTCCTACCCTGTCTGGTTCGACAAGGAGCACAAGAGTGTGGTGCTCTTGGGCGAGGTCTGCCAGCGGCGGATGTCGTTAGAACTCTTCGCCTGTCTGAAAGGCTCCAAGGAGCATGAGTCGATCATCTCGGTCCCCACGAAGGCCTATGTCGTGCATGCTGGGCTCTTGGCGGCTGGGGCTGTGCCGGGAAACCCGGTGCAGTTTTATCCCGAGTACGTCCCCGCCCGAGGATCGGAGATCGAAATCACGGTGATCTGGAAGGATGAGAAGGGGCAGGTTCAGCGAGCACGTGCCCAGGACTGGGTGCGTAACGTCGACACCAAGAAGCCGATGGAATATCCCTGGGTCTTTGGCGGAAGCCATTTTGTCAAAGATGAGCAGACCAAGGAGCAATACTATCGGGCCGACGGCGAAGGCGATTTGATCTGTGTCTCCAATTTCCCCAGTGCGGTACTCGATATTCCCATTAAGAGCACCGACGAGAACGCCCATTTGCTGTTCGAGTGTTTTACGGAGCGGATTCCGGCGATCGGCACGCCGGTGACTCTGGTGCTGACCCCGAAACGGGGAGACGCCGGCCAAGAGACGGCGACTCCCAAGCCGTAGCCGCCTAATCGTTGTCGCCGATTCGGCAGTGGTGGAGAATGTCGGCGGGGGCCATCTGGTAACCGACGTAGAAGGGGCCGAATTGGGCATAGCGGGCGCTGGCCTCGTCGAACCGCATCCGGTAGACAATCTCCTTGAGGAACTGGGGATTGCGGGCCCAGAGAGTCACACCCCATTCCCAATCGTCCAAGCCGATCCCGGCGGTGACCAGTTGCGTCACCTTTCCGGCGAACTGCATTCCCGATTCGCCATGCTCGCTCATCAACCGTTCCCGCTCGGCAAAGTCGAGCAGGAACCAGTTCTCTCCGGCCGCTCGTTTTTTGTTCATCGGGTAGAACGTCACGGCCGGCCAATTGGGCAACTCGGGGTAAAGCCGCTGGCGACGCATGATGTCCAGACGCCGTTCATACTGCGCGAGCTTCGTGCGATGTTCGTCGCTGGCCTCGGCGATTCCTTGGGCGACCAGTTGCTGGCCGTAGTGCTCGGCGGTGGGAACGTATTCCGACACCTCGGTCAGGGAGACAAACGAATAGACCGGGCGCAATGCCGGGCCCAGCGGTCCTGACATCAGCCGTTGGTGAACGCCATCGATTACCAGGGGATTGGGATCGAGCACGATCAGGCCGAAGTCGGCCCGATGGCCCGCCATGGCGAGTGTTTGCAGTTGGGCCGGTTGAGGAGTCTGCTTGGGGTCGAAGAGGGCCGTAAACCACTGGCAGCCGTCGCTCAATTCGTTGGGGCCGAGATTTCGCAGGCGAGCCCGATCGAAACGGTAATAGAAATGGCTGCAATGCCAGCCGACAAGCGGCTCCAAGGAGAGTTCGGCACGTTCGTGGGATGGTGATTCCATGGCCTAGGGGGCCTCAGGCCAGCAAGCGGTTGACGCTTTCCAAGAGCCGATCCATGGCGAACGGTTTGCGGATGTAATCGTCCACGCCGAGCATCTCTGCGTAGGCCTTGTGGCGACTCCCTTCATTGGCCGTAATCATGATGACTCGAATCGGGATTCGCCGCGTACGGCGAAGCTTTTCCAGTACAAGGAATCCGCTCCGTTTGGGCATCATCATGTCGAGGATCACCAGATCGGGGTCTTCCCGTTCGGCCATTACCAGCCCCTGATTCCCATCCCGGGCAACGAGGATCTGATAGCCGTTGGCCTCCAAGGCGATCCGCATTGATTCGACAATCTCGGTGTCGTCGTCGACCAGGAGAATGCGCTTAGCCTGCTTGCTGCCGGCCTCATTGGTGCTCTCTGTGTCCATCGCGGTGAATCCTTCGGCGAGGAGCGAACGGGCAAACCTCACGCCTTGCCCGCCCAGCGTTGTCGTTCAAATGTCCCAAACCTCTATGCTTAACGGAAGGGGGACGTTCTTACAAGGTTCGGCGTCCGAAAAAGGGGGAAATGCCTCGACGGTCTCCTACGGTCGGGTGGGGCCTTGTGCTTCTGTGGGCTTTCACGTAACGAATCAATCACTCCCGTTGTTCCAATGTTCCGTTTGTCACAGTGTCTGCGGATCGACCTCCAATCGCTGGCCGAACGTGACGGGCAGGGGGAGGGCTTCGGCCAGCCGGGTGAGATACTCGTTGCGTGGAATCTCGATCGCGCCGAACTGGGCAGTGTGTGCGGTGAGCTGCTGGATGTCCATCAGACGATATCCACGAGCGCGGAGATGGGTCACCAGATAAACCAAGGCGACCTTCGAGGCGTCGCGGGCGCGGTGGAACATCGACTCCGCGGCAAACAGGCCGCCCAGGGCCAGGCCATAGGTCCCGCCGACCAAACGGCCTTCCTGCCAAACCTCGACACTATGGGCATGGCCCAAGGTGAACATCTGCGTATAGGCCCGGATCATCGCCCGTGTGATCCAGGTGGCTCCTTTGCGATCCGGCCCAGTGGCGCAACCGCGGATCACTCCGGCAAAATCCTGATCGCAGGTCACGGAGAACCGCCCGGCGCGACAGGTACGCCGCAGACGCCGGGGGATGTGAAAGGCGTCGAGTTCCAGGATCGCTCGCGGCTCCGGCGACCACCAGGCAACCGGGGCATGTTCTTCGAAGGGCCAAGGGAAGATTCCGTGCGAATAGGCGTCCAGCAGCCACTCCGGCTCCAACGCCCCGCCGAAGGCCAACAGGCCTTCGGGCGTTGACTCGTCAACGGGCGGAAAGAAGCGGGAAGGGGGGAGGTGGGCCATGAACGATCAGGCAAATCGAGTTTGGAGGTGGGCTGTCAAGCAGAGTCGTCTCGTATTCATGCGGCACTGGTTTGCATGCATCATAGGCCGCTTGGGGTGATTCGACAATCTGGCAAAGATGCTCGGAATCGCCGATCACCTGTTTCGTCAACAGTGCTGGGATTTCTATGGCGGAAATGATCTCTCGGGGGAGTGGCAGGGCGTCTTTCAGTCGGTGAGGGCCAGGCGGGACCCAATCATGCAGGATCGGCATCGGTCGCCGTTGCCTCTGGGCAGAAGAGCGTCATTCGTGACACGGGAAAGTCCTCTCATCCTCAACTTCCTCGATCGAGACTCACTCACTTGTCTACGGCCTACTGCGTTCTGTGTCCTGTGCATCGCCGACTTTCTGGAGTCTAGCGAATGACCGACTGGATTACGAGCCAAAGAACTGGCCACCTGGTGCGAGTGAACGGACCGGAGGGGACTTGCCGCGTGTGGCATGCCGTCGTGGTGGTGCGGCGGGCCGAGTGGATGCGGGGATATGGGGGGAGTGGGTAGAGGCGGGGCGGAGTTCCGGTGGCTGG
>CAZLDQ010000141.1:0-15313 GCA_964558295.1 uncultured Planctomycetaceae bacterium
AGACCGGTCGTACGGAGCTATTTTTCCAGCATCCGTGCCACGCTCCGCGTGGTCAGACGTCGCCCGAATTTGTTGACGAACACCGGCGACTCGGGGCCGGCCACCTCGCGGGGGCTGAGCCGCCGACGCGGTAGCCAACGCTCCAATGCGCGGATTGCATAGGAGCCGATCGGGGAAAGCCGCTCGCGGCGTCCCTTCCCACGAACGCGGACCACTCCGGCGGCAAAGTCGAGATCGCTCAGGTTGAGCCCCACGACTTCACTGACCCGCAAACCGGCGGAATACATCGTCTCCAGAATCGCCCGATCGCGGAGTCCCAAAGGGTCGCTGTCCGGCGGCGCTTGCAGCAAGCGGCCCAGTTCCTCCGTATTGAGGAAGTGGGGTAGGTTTCGCGGCTTGCGGGGATTGCGGAGTGGCTTAGCCGGATTGGTTGTGGCCCAGCCGTCACGCTGGCCGAAGCGGAAGAAACTGCGCATGGAGGCCAAGCGGCGCGAGATCGTCGTTTTCGCGTAACCCGCCTCATGAAGGGCGGCCACGTAACCGCGGAGTTCCAGAGGGTTGATTGCGTCCGGTTTCGGACAGACGCCCCCCCGCGACTCGGTGAGGAAGTCGGCCAGCGCGGTGAGATCTTCGCGATAGCTTTTGATCGTCAGATCGGAAGCATTTCGTTCGACCCGCAGGTATTGCAGATAGCGAACAATCGCGTCGCGCATCGGGATTTGGCTGGCTTAGAACGAGGGCCGATGATCTTGTCCCAACCGCGCTTCCAGGCGGTTGGACACCGCCCGTTTCTGGCTTTCCTGGCGGATCTTCTGGCTCAGTACGGCCGCATCGTACCAGGTGAAGCTGAGTTCCGGGTTCGAGGCGAAGCGTCCTAAGACGCGAAGCGTTTCGGCGCGGCTGGCGTCGTCATACAGGAACACGTAACGCTCCGACCCCTTCACGAGTGCGAGTACATTGATGTCTTGAGTCATGGTCGGATTTCTCCTGCACGTCCGAGACGATCTGTCGGGCTTCTGGTGCGGCATCTGCCGCAACACACAATGAGGAAGACCTTCCTTGTTCTTATCGGTTGCCAGACCAGCGCCACACTACTCGCGTTTTGCCGGCACCGCCTCGCGCGGCCAGCATCTCACGAATGTGCATGTGACAGCAGAAACGGATGAAATCATCACTGCGTTCCAAATAGCTCTGCCACCCCCCGAAGCGAGCGTCGTCGCGGAGGAGGTAGTACTCCTCCAGCGCATCGGTTATCGCGCTATCGTGACCATTGTAGGCCCGTGTATAGCTCATCACCGGGGCCCCGCTTGGCCAGCAGGTGGGTGGATTAGACCGAGGAGGTGGGGGAACAAACCCGCGGGGGTCCGGCCAGTTTGGCGGCACGGAAGCTGTCATTGTTCCCAACGATTCGCCAGGCAGGGGGGCAACGGGGACAGGTGCCATCGGCGAAGCGGCGGTGCGGGCAGAACCGCTAGCGGGGGCTTCATGGGCAAGCGGCTTGATTCCCTCGGTCGCCGGCGGAGGGCCTGCCGGTACCTGCTCAAGCCCAGGAAGGGCCTGCCCCCCCGGGGGAGAAGTCGTATCACACGATGGTGTTTGGGTCTTCATCTGCTCGCGGGCTAGAGCCATTTCGGCCTGGAAGACCACTTCGGGCGGGATCTTCTTCTCGTCCTTCGTCCCCCACGGCAGACCGTAGCCTGGCGGAATCGGGTGATAGCCCGGATTGGCGGCATACCACTCAACCTGCATCGTGCAACGCGGCGGATAGTACGGAGTGAAATCGGTCACCGCCCCGATCACAATCGCATCCACGCCAAGCAGTTGAGCCAAACGACGTGCATCCTCCGGGCCCCCCAGATGCAGACGGTGTTCCTCGATCGCTCGTTCGACGACGTTGACCGGGACGACTTCATAGCCGGGAACCAACTGCAGCTCATTGAAATAGGCCAAAGCAAACTGCCGACCATCCACGGTTGGCTCATTCGTCAGGTTGAAAAAGGGGGCGATGGCGACTTTAGATAATTGGGGAAATGGATTGTGGAGTTGCTGCTGATGGACGACCTGCGGCAGCAGCGTGCAGCCGGTCAGCGAGAGGCTCAGGAACAAGACCACAAGGCGCGCCATAAATCGGAGCGGGAATGCCGTCCAGACTCCCCCCATCTGTGAACCAAACCCAGACGAAACGCATCGCCGTACCGAGAGCGATCGGTACAACCTGCGTTATCGGCAAAGTCGCCAAAATCTCTCCAGTTTAAATCCCGAATTCTTCCGAATGAGTTGACCTTGATCCCTAGGGGGAGGTGAAGACAATGAGAATGGAACGAGGCAATCAACTGCCTTTTTACTCTGTGGAAGGGGCTATGAGCTCGTAATTGCCCAACAGCCTCCCCCTAAACGGCGGTCGTGCGTTTTAAGGATCTCACTTTGAACCTCCCCCGAAACCCTACCCGAGCTGTCCGCGTTGGTTCTGTAACGATCGGCGGCGGCCATCCGATCGTGATCCAGAGTATGTGTGCGACGAAGACTACCGACGTGGTAGCGACCGCAGCCCAAGCCACCGCCCTGGCCGACGCGGGGGCGGGCGTCGTACGCATTGCGGTTGACAGCCCGAAGGAAGCGGAGGCCCTGCGTGCAATTCGCGAGAATACGCCGGCTAACCTCTCGGTCGATCTGCAGGAAAACTACCGACTCGCCGTCGAGGTGGCTCCGTGGGTTGACAAGATCCGCTACAATCCAGGCCATCTCTATCACCATGAACGCCACCGACCATGGCAGGATAAGGTCCGCTTCTTGGTGGACGTGGCCGGCGAGCACGATTGTGCGTTGCGGGTTGGAGTGAATTGCGGCTCGGTCGATCCGGCCAAGCGGGAGAAGTATGCCGCTGACGATTCGATTGGCCCAATGCTCGAAAGTGCGTTGGACCACTGCGAGCTGCTCGATTCGCTCGGCTTTACCCGGTATTGTGTCTCGCTCAAGGATTCCGATCCGGCCAATGTGATCGAGGTGAACCGGCGATTTGCCGCCCAACGTCCCGAGGTGCCCTTGCATTTGGGGGTGACCGAGGCCGGGCTTCCGCCCGAGGGAATTCGCAAGACGCGGATCGCCTTCGAGCAACTCATTGGCCGTGGGATCGGCGACACGATCCGCGTGTCGCTGACCGTGCCGAATCCCCGCAAGTATGAAGAGATCCTCGCTGGCCGGGAAATCCTCGAAGACATCGCGGCCGGCCGTATGCACAGCGTCGTTGACGATGGACACAAGGGTTTGAACATCATCAGTTGCCCGAGTTGTTCGCGGGTCGAGAACGAGGCTTTTGTCGAGTTAGCCGCTGAGGTTCGCGCGATGACTCGGTATGCGGCCGACTACCCGGTGACGATCGCAGTGATGGGCTGTCGTGTGAACGGCCCTGGTGAGACAGATTCCGCCGATCTGGGCCTTTGGTGCGGTCCCCATGTCGTCAATCTCAAACGCGGCAGTCAGCACCTTGGCGCTTACCCCTATGACGAGATCCTCCCTCGCCTGAAGGCCGAGTTGGACGCGTTGATCGCCCAACAACAGCCCAAGGGCTAAGGACGAATGCCGTCTTCCCTCCCTTGTCCGATTCTGCTACGCTTTGGCCCCTTGACCTAGGTGACTTGGGGGGGAGGAAGGACTGACGTGAGACGATCTGGATTGCGGGGGGCTGCCTAGTGGGCTGGGCACATGGAGCCTTGGCGGCGTTTCCGTACGTCCTGAGTCCAGGGCGGATCGGTCGGCTGACGCTCTGCCTGCTGGGTGGTGTTTGCCTGCTGGTGGTTCCGGGATGCCTTGCCCGATGGACCAATCGGTTGACTCTGCCGGCCGATTACACCCTCGTTCGGGAGCAACTGGTCTTTCACAGCGATTTTCCATTGGCCAGCCAGCATCGCCTGATCGAAGAACTGAGCATCCGGCGGCTTGATTTGCAGCAGCGGTTGGGACTGCCGTTGTCGGACGAGCCGATCGAAGTCTATCTGTTTGAGAACGCCGAACGGTTTGAGACCTTCGTGCGCTTGTATCATCCGCAGTTCCCTTCGCGCCGGGCTTTCTTCCTGGAGACGGATACCCGACTGGTCGTCTATGCCCAGTGGGGCGATCGGGTGGCCGAGGACCTGCGGCACGAGGTGACCCATGGATATCTACATGCCGTGGTCCCCAGTCTTCCCTTGTGGCTCGACGAGGGGTTGGCTGAGTTCTTCGAAGTCTCCCGAGCTGCCCGAGGGCTCCATCGTCAACATGTGGCCGAACTCATGGCGGCCATGGAACTGCGCGACTGGCACCCCGATCTGACTCGCCTGGAAGCGATGGACTCGGCCCACGACATGAGCCAGGAAGAATATGCAGAAGCCTGGGCCTGGGTCCATCTGCTGTTGGAAACGCCGTTGGAAAGCCGAAGCTTGTTGCCCACATTCCTGGCCGAACTGCGGCGAAACGGAGCAACGGAGCCGCTCTCCGTGCGTCTCCGTCAGGTTTATCCCAATCCGGAAGCGGTTCTGGTCGACCACGTGCGACGTCTGGGGGCTGCTAGCGGGCCTCCCAAAGAAATGGAGGGACTGCCACCGCGGTATTACGAACCTCCGAGACTGTGAGGGTCTTCACGAAAGCGTCCTGCCCCTTGGAGGTTCGGGCGTTCCGTATTCTCGCATGCGAACATCTCCTCGGCGTCCCCACCTTTGCCCCCCTGCCCTCTGAACTCTGCTCCCCTCGGTTGCGGCCATGTTGCGATTGGAACCGTGTTACCGTTGCCTAGGCCTCCTGCGATCCCAAACGGCGGGGGATGGGGTTCGCCGCCCCGCTTTCCGTCCTGCTAGTGCTGGCTTCCCCGCGCTTCTATAATGACGAAAGCGTTTTTGAGCACATGGTTTTCGACAACGACGGTTGGCAGTGTTGCGCTATCGCACATTCCAGAATACCGATCCGCCCATATTAGCGTCGATTTGGCGAAGCCGGAGTGACCAGCCCGGGCTGTTGCAGCCGGTTTCGGTCGACACGTTCGAGCAGTTCGTGTTCGGCAAGCTCTACTTCGACTATCAAGGGTTGGTCTTGGCGTTTGACGACGATCGGCCGGTGGGCTTTGCCCATGCCGGTTTCGGCCCGAACGCCCAGGGCAATCGCCTCACCACGGAGCAGGGTGCGATCTGCATGCTCATGGTGCGGCCCGATTGTACCTGTTCGGCCGTCGAAGTCGCCGAGGGGTTGCTGCGCGAAGCAGAAGCCTATCTGTACCGTCAGGGGGCCAAATCGATTCTCGGCGGGTCCGCCCAACCGGTCACCCCGTTCTATTGCGGCATGTACGGCGGCTGTATGCTCCCGGGCGTGCTGGAAGCGGATACGCTCACACGCGAACTTTACCAGTCGCACGGCTACGTCGAGATCCGCCGGACATTGCTCGTTACGCTCAGTCTGGGCGATTTTCGAGCACCAGTCGACCGACAGCAGATACAACTGCGACGCAAGATGATCGTGGAGCTTCAGGTCGATCCGCCATCTCGCACCTGGTGGGAAGCTTGCACCACCGGTGACTTCGATCTGCTGCGGTTCAACGTCTTGCCGCGCGGCAGCAGCACGGTTGCCGCTTCGGCCGTATTCCGGGAGATGGAGCCAAGTGGGGCAATGCGGGCGGGACGAACGATGGGGCTGATGGACGTCGAGGTCGATCCAGCCCAACGCCGTCAGGGGATCGGCTCATTCGCCTTGGTCGAGGCGTTCCGCCAATTGACCAGTCAGGGGGTGCAACAGATCGAAGCGCAGGTCTCCCAACAGAACGCGGCCTGCTTCGGTTTGTTCCGCAAGCTTGGCTTCCAACAGACCCAGCAAGCGATTGTCTTCCGCAAGGAACTCAGCCCGCGGTAGCAGACCAAACCTCTATGCCGCCTTGGCCTTTCGACGTTCCGGACGCGGATCTTTCCAACGCCGATGGACCCACCAGTACTGCTCCGGGTGTTGGCGAATGAAGCTTTCCAATTGATCGGTGTACCACTGGGTCAATTCGCGGATGCTGCCGATCTCGTTGCGGGTCGTCCGCGGGTCGGCGATCGCGGTCACCGCCATCTCGAATTGCAACGGGCGGTTGAGCCGACGCGCGTAGGCAATCACCATGGGAGCGTCGTTCTCCAGCGACAACAGCGCGATTGCCTTGTGGGCCGAGGCTGGGCGACCGAAGAACTTGACCCAGCACCCCTTCTCCCCGGCGTACTGGTCAGCCAGAAGCGTCATCACGCCGCCGGCCTCCATCACATCGAGCATCACATCAAACCCACCCTTTTTGGGAATAATGTACTGGCCGGTCGCCCCCCGAAAACGATTCACGAAGCGATCCAGGTAGGGATTGTCGAGTGTCCGGGCCACCGTGTAGGTGGGGTAACCGAGGATTCCCAGGGCGAACCCGCCCACCTCGAAGTTGCCGAAATGGGCCGTCACCAATAGTTTCGCCCGATCGGTCATCAACTCCCGAACCATCGGTGCGACATTTTTCAGACGGATATACTGCCGCCAGTTCGTCTCGTGAATCTTGCGCGGCGCATGGGCCACTTCCAAGACCAGCAAAAAGAGGTGTTCCCACATCGCTCGCCGGATGCGGTTCCGTTGCGACTCGCTCAGCTCTGGAAAGGCGTAGGCAAGATTCTCGTCAACGACCTTTCGGCGTAACGGGATCACGTCGCTCATCAACCACGCCAACTGGCGAGCCAATTGCCAACCGGTCTCCAGCGAAACCGCCTGAATCACACAGATCAGAATGCGAACGACCAGATAGGTCAGATAGTGACCGATCCTTGCCCACGGCACGTGACAACCCTCCATGGTGTGATGGGGTGGAACAGTCGGGGCTGTATCTTCTCAGGAACCGGCCCCCGAGCCAAGAGCGACTGCAAATAAAGAAACGCAAATCGCAACCTGGAGAAACGAGACAAACCGCGAAGACGGCGCAAAAGCAGCAACGCCAGGCACTCCGGTTCACCCGACCGCTACGGCTTCGCGCCGTCCCCTCATTTTCCTCCAAGGCGCCCGTCTCTACTTCTTTCGCAATCCCGCCACGCCGACCTTGCGGGCCTTGAGTGAAGGGTCGCTCTTCAGCGGCAACGTCACGGGCCGGCCGGTTTCCGCTGATTTGTAGATTGCCAGAATGATCTCCACCGACCGGCGTCCTTCGCCGCCATCGATTGCCGGCGTGGTCCCTTTCTGAATCGCCTTGACCACATCGGCAAATTGCTTGGCATGGCCATGGTGCCCGATGGCCTTCGGATCAGCCGCCCCGCCCCCGCCGCTTTTGCGCGAAGCCATTTTTTCGGCAACCACCTTATCGCGGGCGACCTTCTTGGCAAAGTCCCACTTGACGATGTCTTCCTCTTCCATCACGGCCGAACCGCAGGAACCGTGAATCTCCAGACGCTTCAGGTAGCCGGGATAGATCGCCGTGCTGGCTTCGATTACGCCCATCGCCCCATTGGCGAACTTGACTATTGCCATCGCGATATCTTCCACGGCGATTCGCTCGTGGGCCACCAAGCCGGTCTGGGCTTGGACTTCGACCACCGGTCCCATCAGCCATGTCAACAGGTCGACGCTGTGGATTGCCTGGTTCATCAGCGCGCCGCCGCCATCAAGTTCCCAGGTGCCCCGCCAGGCGCCGCTGTCGTAATAGGACTGGGGACGGAACCACTTGACGTAGGTGTCGCCGACGACCAACTGGCCAAAGCGGCCCTGTTCAATCGCCCGTTTGATTTCCAAGCTCGAATCGTGGAAACGGGAAGGGAAGATGGTCGATAGCGTTACACCGGCTTTCTGGCAGGCGCTGATGATCTTGTCGCAGCGGTCCAGCGTGATTTCCAGCGGCTTCTCGACAATGACGTGTTTGCCTGCCTTAGCCGCCTTCACGGCCGGCTCCATATGAGCCCCGCTGGGTGTGCCGATCGTTACAACATGGACCGCCGGGTCGGCCAACATCGCGTCCAAATCGTGGTAGGCCTTGGCACCGGTCGCGGCGGCCAACCGATCGGCCGCTGCCGGGACCGCGTCGTAGCAGGCCACGAGCTTGGCTCCGCGAACGTCGTCAATCGCCCGAGAGTGGAAGTTCGCAATCATGCCGCAGCCGATAATCCCAAAGCCAATTGCCATGCCAGTCTCCTTCTCCGAAAAAACGCCAAGAACCAAGACCGGGATTATAAAGGGTCGGCAAGCCAGCGAAAAGGAGGGGCGTCGTCTGGTGCCGACGCCCTGCCTGTCCCCCAGAATCTCTCGGGATTCCCCCCTACGTTGCCATCAACAACCACGCCGCCGCCAGACTGGTGGCGTTGAGCGCCATATGGACCACAATCGCCGGCACGATCCGATGGGTTCGATAGTAGAGACTCCCCAGGGCGACCGCAAACACAAACAGGGCGATCGGATCAGCAGCCAGCCAGCCGGGCAACAGCGACGTGGCCACGCCCAGGATGATCAACACCGGCGGGACCCAGGTCAGATAGGCCAAAAAGCCCAGCCGAATATCCTCCCAGAACTTGCCAGGAACCAGACCGAAATCAACGAGCGTCGCCCCACGGAATCGCCAGATCCAGGTGATTCCAACGACCAGGGCGACGATCTTGGCCGTGGCATCCAGCGAAAACAAGTGGAGCAGGCTCTCGATGTCCGGCTCCGGACGCTCGGTCCGATAATGCGCCGCGGCAAAGATCGCCGATACGACCACGATCGGCACGAGGCCGGGGGAGACTCGCCGCCAGATCCGATTCCAACGCCGATGGCGTCGCTCCACCGCTTCAAGCCATCCCTGTAGAAGCAGACGAAACATGATTTCCTCGGCCACTGGCGCTACCACAACCGCTACCCACACGCAAGTCAGCAACGTGCCCAGATTCGGACTCCGGCGAAGAATCACAATCACCGGGTGGGACAGATCCTCCGTCTTCCCTTCAACCGCGTTTCCATTTGCAGCCTTCTCGCGTGCTTCTACGGCCGGCTGGACAGCGTCCCCGGGGCGCTGCCCTTTGCGTTCGGGAGGGAGCAGCACCACGGATAGCCAGCCGAACAGGACCAGGAAAATCAGCAAGATTCCCAACAGATCGATCAATTTCCAGGGGACCGGCCGGCGCGGCACATAGGGCAAGACCGGCAGCCCGCGACTGATTCGATAGAGCATCTGCCCCCAGAGAACGATGCAGGCCGTGAGCAGCACGACCACGCCGAACTGCACGATTTCGCTGGCGGCTTCGGGGGGCGCGTTGTTCATGCCTCCTCCGGCTATCCCGCCTGCTGCTGCATCGTTCGCAACAGCCGGACGGCGGCCACGACATAAATCAGGCCCGAGTATACGGTAAGCAATACAGCGGCCCAGATTGCAACGACCATGATCCACCAGACCCAAGCCGGCTCTCCCAGCGGCAGGTTCCCATACGAAAGGTACGCCAAGGCAGCACCGGCGGCGACGCACTGGAGAAGCATCTTCCACTTCCCCGACATCTTCGCCGAGAAGTCGGCCCCACGTTGCTCCAAAAAGCTCCGCAGCGCGGTGACCAGCAATTCCCGGCCCACAATCACCACGACCATCCACGCACGCAAACCGTACGGCGTGTCAAGCATCCGCGGAATTGCCACCAGAAAGATGAACGTGCCGCAGATAATCACCTTGTCGGCAAACGGATCGAGAATCCGACCGAGCGTGGTCACTTGGCCATACTTGCGGGCGTAGTAGCCGTCGAGCCAGTCGGTGCCGGCAGCAATGACGAATAACGTCAGACCGGACAGGTAATAATGCCAAGTGATCAGAAAGAATACGACCATCGCCAGGAGCAGCCGGAGACTGGTCACTTGGTTGGGAAAGTTGAAGACTGTCGTTTGACCTGGTTTCCCCTCGCTCGTACTCATAGCCACTCTCGACTCCTGACGCCTTCTACCGCGGTTGGCCGACCGCAACCCCTACCAAATCATACCCTTGGTACGTGACGATTTCACTGGGGACAATCTGCCCCGGCACAAGCCCCTCTCCAGTGACATAAACCAAGCCGTCAATCTCTGGGGCATCGGCATAGCTCCTACCAACGAAGGCGTTGCTTTCACCCGGAATGTCACGATCAATCAGAACTTCCAGTTGCCGGCCAACTTGCGCTGCATTCCAGGCAAAGGCGATCTCCTGCTGTACAGCCAGCAACTGATCGCGGCGGCGTTGCCGGACCTTGTCGGGCAAATGCCCGTCAAGCCGATCGGATGCGGTCCCCGGTTCCCGGGAGTAGTCGAATGCCCCCAGTCGTTCGAACTGCCGCCGGCGCACAAACTCCACGAGTTCCTCAAATTGCTCCTCGGTCTCCCCGGGAAACCCGGTAATCATCGTCGTGCGGAGCACCAAGCCCGGCACCCGCTCGCGCAGCCGGTCCAAAAGCGCCTCGGTTTCGGCCCGGTTGACCCGCCGGTTCATGCGCCGCAACACCTGATCGTTGATGTGCTGGAGGGGCATATCGAGATAAGGGAGCACTTTGCCGCCGCTGGCCAGGACCTCGATCAGCGCGTCGGTAATGTGCTGCGGATACAAGTACATCAAACGAATCCATTCGACCCGTTCGATCTGCTCCAACCGGACGAGTAATTCGGCCAACGCCGGACGACCGACAGAGTCGAGGCCATAGCTGGTCAGGTCCTGGGCTACCAGGACCAATTCCCGCGTGCCTTCGGCCGCCAATTGTTCGGCTTCCTCAGCGATTACCTCAATCGGCTTACTGACTTGTTTACCACGGATCGACGGAATCGTGCAAAACGTGCAGTGCCGGTCACACCCTTCGGCAATCTTCAGATAGGCCATGTGACGGGGCGTGACGCGCAGCCGATCGCGGTCGGACATCGGCTGCGTTGAAGCCGGACGGAACAGGGTGCGCTGTTCCGTCTGGTGCCCCACCAATCGGTCGGCCACCCTGGCCACCTCCTCCCGAGCAAAGAGCCCGAGCAACTGGTCGATCTCCGGCCATTGTTCCAGCAGCGCTTCCTGGTCACGCTGGGCCAGGCAGCCGGCTACCAGAATCCCCCCCAGGCGTCCCTGCTTTTTGAGCCGGCCCATTTCGTGAATCGTGTCGAGCGACTCCTGCCGGGCGCTCTGCAAGAACCCGCAGGTGTTGATGATCACGAAATCGGCCCCTTCAGGCTGGGGGACAAACGTATAACCATCCACTTCGAGCAATCCGAGCATCCGTTCGCTATCGACCAGATTCTTCGGACAACCGAGACTGATCAGCGAATACGTGCCTTTGGAATCGTTTGGAAGGGGGGGGCGAGCCAATTCGGGAATCCGTAGGTCGAGGGGGCTAGCCTCCCGGACCGCAAGCCAGGAGGGGAGATCGGACCAGGTCCCTCAATCGTACCGAATTCGCCCTTCCCGTGTAAGTGCCTACGCTGGCAGGTTGCCAACCGGAAGGCTGTTGGGTACTATACATCTGCACACGCCCCAAGGCTCGCATCACGCAGCCCCCCCGTTGTCTATTCCCACGAAGCAACCGAACTACCATGTTTTCTCACGTTACCACTGAAGAATACGCGGCCGCCCTGGACGAAGTTGCCCTGGAAACCCTCTCTGAGGCGGGGGTCAACCACCCGCCGGTCGATGCGCTGGCCGTTGCACAGGCGTTGGACATGCGGGTGGCCTGGGATGAGACGCAGCCGGGACGTGCCCGGTGCGTGCGCCTGCAGGGAGTCAACGGCCGCCCGCCTCGCTCGACGATCCTGCTTCGGCCCGAGCCGCGACCGGAGCGACGTCAATGGGCGGTGGCGCACGAGATTGGGGAACAGTTGGCCCATCGGGTCTTTGCCGCGTTGGCAGTCGATCCCCGCGTGGCGCCCGCAAACGCCCGGGAGATGGTCGCCAATCATCTCGCAGCTCGGCTCTTGTTGCCGTGGGCTTGGTTCGCCGCCGACGCGCCGGCCTGTGGTTGGGATCTGCTGTCGCTGAAGGCCCGTTATCGCACGGCGAGCCACGAGTTGATTGCCCGTCGCATGTTGGAACTGCCGCCGCCGGTGATCATCAGCATCATCGACCAGGGACAGCTCTACTTGCGATTGAGCAACGTGCCGGGCAGCGTGCCTCCCTTGTCGGCCGCCGAAAAGGAATGTTGGCAGACGGTCCACCAGCGTAACCAGCCGGAGGAGCGGTTTTTCAGCACTCAAACGATCCAAGCCTGGCCCATCCACGAACCCGCCTGGAAACGCGAGATCCTCCGCACGACGCTCGCCCTCGAGGCCGAGCCCTATTTCGCCGGTCACATCGGACGGATCACAGACGCCCAGTACCCGACGTCCTTTGGTCTTTAGGCGACGAGCAGGACCACAAGTCACCCCAAGATATCCCATTTCCATCCGGCGACTGGAACGCATGGCATCGCTTGTCCAAGCCGGCGCCGTATTGGTCGCAGTACGCCCACAGAGGCTGGCAACCCTGAGCGGTGGCGATGAGGTCGAAACCAAGCCCCCCTCAGGACGGCATTCCGGACAGCCTACGGTTGCCCCTCGGTCGGGCAACAAAGCAACTGCCCCTCGCGCATCTGTGAGAACAGCTCATCGGCCGCCGTCTGAACGCATTCCGCACAGGAGACTCGGCGAAGCTTGCGGATCGCTCGGCATTCCGTCGCCCCTGTGGCAAGGGCAAACGCTCCTTCGACACGCTGTTGCGCAGTCGGGTCGCTCAAGAGGGCTTTGGCGGCAAACAGGGCGCCACACTCGCCGTTGGGGGCTCGCCCGCCGCCAAAACGGGCAAAACGTGCCAAGCATGTCTGATCCACCGCGGCATGCTCGGCATAAGCGGCCAGAACCGCCTGGGCGCAATTGTACCCTTCTTTTCCCCGGAAATAGGCCGAAGCGTCAGGTCTCGTCATCGTATCTCGTTCTGCTCTACGTGGTTTACAGTGTGCGTTGTTGTCCGTGTCATCCGGCAGGGTTCGCACGGACCAGGTCTTCTCCAATCGATGCGTGAGTACACCGGTTGGTTACAACCGCCGTCATGCATAACGCGCGAGGGGGCCGTTGCGACGAGAGGGGGGGCTGATTCTCGGAATTCGTTCGATGGGGGGTTACTTGCAGTTTTCCGCGTCCCATCGCGTGGTGTAGGTCTTGATGAGGTTGACCACGGGCGTGGGGTCTTCCAATCCGTGCGGGTGATGACCGCAACCGGGCTTGTGAAAAACCGTGATCGTGCCGCCCAACGCTCGATAACGCTGTTCGACAATCGCGGAGTTGGCTTCCGGGGGAACCGTTTGGTCGTCATCGCCGATCACATGGATCAGCGGAATGCCGGCCTTGGCGAGCGGTTCTAGGCTGTCGACGGGATTACCGCGGTAGGCCAAGGCTTCGGCCTCGTTTTTGAATCCGTAGACTTCCAGCAGAGCCTTGGCTCCATTCGCATCCCGCATCCCCTTGGTTACACCGAGAGGCCAACTCTTAAAGTCGCAGACCGGCGCGTCGCCGTAGATGCAGACCACGCGGTCAGGATGGGCCGCAGCAAAACGGTAGGCATAAAGCCCGCCCCGGCTGACGCCGGTGAACGTCCCCTTCGGATTCAGGCCCTTTCGTACGATGTGCTGATAAAACGCGTCCATGTGGGCCAAGGCAGACGGACTGCCCAAGGACATGGTGCCAACCTTCATGTGCAGGTGATAGAAGCCCTCCTCCAAAAGCTTTTCCGTGCCGGTTCGCCCGGTGAAAGCCTCCGGCCATTCCGTACACCAGACCCAGTGGTTGCCGGGACGCGGAGTCTTGGGAACTGCCACCCAACACTCGCATCCGTCCACCTTGAAGTGATGGCGTGTGAAGCCGTGCCAAACGTCCGTTCGCTCGGCTTGCCAGTCGATGGTCTGGTGGAAGGCACGGTCGGTGAAGGCAAGATAACAGTACCAGTCGTATGTGGCGATTCCATGTTCCAGCGGCCGGCGGTGATAGGCCAGATGCGTGCCCATCGCCGGAGAGAGCTCCTCCGGCCATTGGTCGGCGGGCAGGCCCGGAAACCCCAGGAAGTGCCAGACCGGTTCGGCGGCTTTCATGCTGAGGAACTCACCGTAAGGATCGAACCACTTGCCGGGAAAACTCGACACGTAGAGCTTGCGCGGAGCGCAGGCCGCCAACAGCATGTGCTGGTCGAACGGCATGGCGGCCTCGTTGTCGCTGTACTGGCGGAAGTTGCCGCAGAACCAATGCGGGAACATCGCATTCTGGGTCGACACGTTCTCGCCGTAGTCCCGTTTGGCCAGCGGCACGCCACCGCCTCCGGTCTGATTGGGAATGACCACCGCAAAGCGTTCATCCTTCGCGCCGGCCAGCAGTGCGGTTTTGGCAAGACGCGAACAGCCGATGACCGCCACGCGCTTCGTGTCGATCGCTGGTTCTTTTTCCAGCATGTCCATCCCGCGCATCAGGCCCCAAGCCCAAGCCGCAATCGCCGTGGTGTTGTTGCCGACCCCCGGCGTCGACGGCGGGAACAGCACGTGCACGCCGTTGGTATAAAGCTCCTTGTCGTCGGGGGCAATGTCGCCATAGCAGGCGGTGACCATCGCGTAACCGCGTGTCACGAGCATCTCAAACGGCCAACTCTTCGGGTCCAGGCCGCGGCTTTTCTCCGAGGCCCGATGGTCGGTGACAAAGTGCTTGGGATTGTCGCGGAGCCACCCTTCACACACGCGAATGGCAGGATCGGCGTCAATCTCCTGGTTGCCGTAGAAATTCAGCCCGATGAACGCGGGAACCGGCCCCGGAGCGTTCTTGGGAATGAAGAGAATCCAGTCAATCTTCGGCCCGGTATTGTCGTTCCGGAACCACATGCGCACCTGCTTGCGAACGGCACGTCCGCCGAGGATCTCACTGCTTTCGAGCAGTTCCAAACGCATGACAGCCGGGGGCGGCGGAATCAGGCCGTACATCTGGTCTTCGAAGAGGGCGAGGATCTCGGCCCGCCGTTTCGGCCACTCCGCCGGCGACGTCAGCTTGGTTCCGTTCTGAAACGTAAGCGGGTCTGGCAGGGTGTAGGGGGGGACTTTCGACTCGTCGTAGTTCACCGGACGTGCCCACGACACGAACCCCAATCCGCCGAGCATGAACCACACGGCCAGAACGACCAGCTTCGCGTTGTTGCGGAAAAACATAATTCTGCCTGAGCCTCGGTTGTGATTCTTAGGACCGCCGAGATTCCTTCCCATTTTGCCCACGGTCGAATAACCTGCCCGCGACACGTATCCATACCAATAACTCCGCGCCCACGCTCCGTCAAGTTCATAGGGAACCGGGGTGCGGCTGAAGGTTCGTGGCGAGTTTAGGCGGCTCGGCGAAGGTGGGCCTC
>CAZLDQ010000142.1:0-9064 GCA_964558295.1 uncultured Planctomycetaceae bacterium
CCAGCCTCCTACGTTGGGAAGGTCGGCTTAGCGGACTTTTTCAACGGGCTGCTAACGTACACGTTGCCACCGGCGCGGCTCTTGCTGAACGAACTGCTGGCCAGCCCGCTGCCTCCGGTTTGGCTTCTGCTTGGTGTTCTGGCATACTGCAAGTCCTGTGAAGACCATTCACCCAGCGACTCGGGCAATACCGGCGCGCTAGCTTTCAACTTCAGGGAACTCCTTGCGACGCTTATTGACTCCATTTCCTTATCGCTCGCGCGCACGGAATTGAGGGCCTCGTCGTCGTATACTGAGACCCATCAGCCCCCATACGCATCGGCGTCCGACGGCGGCGTGACCTCAAACGTTAGGCCATTGCGAAGAGTCTTGCCCTTTTCGAGGGACAGGCCGTGAACGGCTTCTCGATCCGCCGAATCGCGCAGAAGGCTGCAAATGAATGCCAGGCAGTTCCGCTTTGCGCTCTCGTCCTCCAAGAGGCCGCCACGAACGCCGATCTCAACCCCTGCGGGCACGGCCGGGTCGCCGTAGTTGTTGATTTCATAAGCGCATCTCGCGCGAAAGGACTTGTACGGCACATTCCTCAGCACGCCGTTGTCGATAACGGTCGCCGGAATCTGTTGAAGAGTGGACGCCCAAGGTTGGACCGCGGCAGCCACGACGACTGTCTTGTAGTCCGCCAATCACGGCGCGCGTTTGGAATCCACCTCTTTTACCGCTGTCATGTCTGAGCGCGGTATTCGGAGGACCATGAAACCATGCAGCACCGTGACGTTGGTTGGGCCTGTTTGGAGAACGGTGCATTCGAGCGAGCGGCCATTTCCGAATTCAAGGGACGCCACCGAGCAGAGTCTCGTGGCAGACTGCCGGTCGCAGTCACACAACCGGTGAAATGGCACTCTCAACGTGCTGCCATCGGCTTTGGCCAGCAGGACGTTGCCATCCTCGACGCCCTGCAATTCCGCTTCGACGCGAAACCTCCCGGTATTGTCCGTCCATTCCCGCCCCCACGCAGGAATCGTGACGAACATCAGCGTTCCCAGAAAGAGAATGCGATGCAGCATACAGGAATCCTCACAAGACGGAGTTGGAACGCATACGTGCCTATTGGTTGGACTGGCACATTCCTCCGGTCGCCGCTGACTGACCGTCGGCCGCCACGTCTGTCGGCTGTGCCTGGGCAATCAGCCTTTGGTCGAGAAAGGCTTTAATTCCTGCAAGCTCGTTCTTGATCTGCGACAGTCCCTTATCGCTCTCGCTGGGACCTGAGGACAAGAACCACGCCGCATAGAAGCCCGAGAACGTGCCGAACAGCCCGACACCCACGCACATGAGCACCCCGGCGACAAAGCGGCCTTCCAGCGTGACCGGATACTTGTCCCCGTAACCGACGGTAGTGATCGTTGCGAATGCCCACCAAAATGCATCGTCCGCACTTCTGATGTTGCCCTCCGGTGCTTCCGCCTCGAAGTGAAGAACCGACGCAGCGGAAACGACGATTAGCAGGAGGGCCATGAGGCTTGCCGCGGTAAAGGCGCTTTGCGGACGGCGTTCAAGCAAGCACGTGGCGAGCAGCTTTGCGGCCCGAATACCCCGTAAAACTCGGAAGATGCGGTACACTCGTGCGAGGCTTCCCCAGCGTAGCACATCAACGGCCGGGATGCTCGGCAACAAGTCGAGCCAGCCCCATGTTGAAAGGTAGCGAAGACGATTTGGGGAGTGCCACAGGCTCCACAGGAAGTCCACGCAGAATACGACACAGACGGCGTTGGCAGCGTAATCCAGCAGCGACGAAATCTGTGAACCCGACGGACCGTTGACCGAATGGCCAGGGCTCCGATGGCGAATAGGCAAAACGACAGCATTACCAGTTGATATAGTGGAGCCGGCGGCCGGGCGGATGAAGATACAGGCATTGATGATGCCTCGTTCACCGTCATACGGTGTGAGACTCCAGTCGGGCGTTGCCGAAAGCCACTTCATCGCCCTCCCGCAGTGCCTCTTCACCGGCTATGCGGCGAAAGTCGTTCGTACCGACCGGACGGACAAAGGAACCGTTTTGCGAGCCGAGGTCCCGGATAAGCCAGCCGCGAGCAGGTTCGTAGTGGATTTCGGCGTGACGTGCCGATACATAGGCGGCCTCGGGCATTGCGGCCAAATCCACGTCAACACAGCTTGCTGGCGCGTCTGCCCTCCCTACAACGGCACGGTCGGCAATATCAAATCTTTGGCCTGTCGTCAGGCCATCGCGTTTCACAAGGAGGCAAGCGCGGCGTGAGTTCGACGGAACAACTGGCGACAGCACTACCGGCGTCGGAGCGGGCGGGGAAAGAGAAGGAAGATCGGGGCTTGCCGATCCCGAGCTTGAAGGGGCGGTCGGACTGCCACCCGGAGTGCCCGACCGGTTCCGGCCGAAGTAGTGCTGATAGTACAACCCGGTCCCTGAGATTCCGACCGAGAGGTATCGCCTGCCGTCGGCCGACACGCCTACCCGAAAACCTGGGCCCCCCCAGCTACCGCCGATGCCCCACCTGGAGAGATTCCATCGGATTGGCCCCATCTTGAACGACCTACGAAAACGCCAGCCCATTTCCTCTCCTTGCTTCATGCAGAGCTTATGATCGGAGCTTGCCCAGCAAACCTGCCACCATCAGGCGGGCGCACCACTTTCTTGTCAACCACCTGAGACTCCTATCGGATCAATGCGGGAGCACGTAAATGGTAAAATACGCGACGGCTACAATCGCTACAAAAGCAGCGCCGACTGATAGCACTCGCAGGAACCAGTGGATTATATTGTTTCCTTCTCCGCTGACTGCGCGAAGAAGATTGTCGAACCGGCCTATACCGCCGACGAGGTTCTCACCGAGGTGCGCAATGGTCGAGCGCGCATAGGTCACGAGCGAATCGAAATGCTCGCTGTTTACCTCGATGTTCGGGCGGAGCGTTTCGCAGTCCTGCCCGAATCTTCCCGACGCCAGTGGGCCGATGCTTGAGCGCACACGATCTGGTACACCGTTCCTTGATGTTTGGAGGTACATCAGCACTCTACCAGCAGACGCGATCTGCATTTCGCCGTAAAGGCAAACAGGAATCTCGCGGTTGTCCTGGTATCGCCGGTCGGGTCCACCCTTCACATTCGGATGCAGCCACACCCGGTCAACGATCTGCGCGTCGTCGGGAGGCGAGTCCTCCGTGAAGCGAGTCGTCCCGCAAGAGATGCTCACATCTTTGTAGGGTATGCCTGCCACGCCGGTTGCATCATAAACCAGCACGCAGTCAGGCAGGAAATATAGGGTTTGCCCGCGCGCAACGATTGCAGGCACGGTAATGTTCGCTTTCAGCCACGGTGGTGCGCCCGCGCCTACATGAACAGTCCTTCGTTGCACAAGCGCCGATGCACCGGCGTGGGTCTTGAAATCTTGTAGTGTCGTGACGCGGGTTGACGTTTCAATGAGCCAAACCCGCTGGCAGGATGCCAACTGGTTGAGACCTTCGACCACTCCCTGGTATGCGTGTAGTCCAGGGCTATCGAGGGCGTATTCGACGAACACCGACCGGCGGCTCCGCTCCCATCGTGCGACCCACAGAAACAATGCAATGGCCACCAGTACCCCGATCGCACCCAGGGCCGGGTGGACATAGAAGCCGGCTAAAGCCGGGCAACCAAAGAGGAACGCGGTCAGATAATCGACCCGTGGCAGCCGATACGAGCGATTCAGAAACGCTGCCAGGGGTGTTCCTTCCAACCCGGAAAGACGCTCGGCCTGGATCGTGGCAAACACGGTCGTCGGCCCGCTCGGCGCGGCTGGTTGAATCGCGTCTGGCTGACTGGGGCCAGTTGGCTGCGCTCGCGGATTTGCGTGCAGCCTTCCCAACTCCTTTCGGTAGTATATGCCGTACCTGCCGGCGTTTATGTACGCCCTTCCATCCGGCCGAATTCCGTAGCGAAAGCCCTTAACGCCAACGGATGCTCCCAGTCCCGACTTCGAGAGGGTTAGCCGTAACGGCCCGAAACCGAACGATTTCCTAAAGAAGAACCCCACTTTTCATCCCCAGCCCGTTGCGATTGTGTGATGCGAGTCACGCTGGCATGAACTCCCAGAGTGCGAACATCTTGAACGAATTGCGAAAATGCCAGCCCGTGCTTTCTTCCCTACGACGTGTTGAATCGTGATTGGAGCATGTCGGCCAGGTCCGTCACGGTCAGGGTGACAGAGCACTGGTAACCATCCACCGTAGCACTCGCCGTCACCTGCCCGAAATAGAAGGCTACTGGCTTCTGCAAACCATCGAACCCCATCACCAGGACGGGAATGTCGCGGCCGGACCCTAGATGCTCGACTCTCGCGGTGTGCATCTTGGATAGGGGCCTCTGCCATCGCTTTGCATCCGGCGTGGCAAACACAACACGCTGGGTCGTCACAAACAGCGTCCCATCAACGTCCACGTCCCAATAGGAGTACCCTTGCCTGCTTCGTTGTTTCAGCCTCCCCGCTGGGGAATTCCAGCACACCGCCTCGCCCTTGTCGAGCGGGAGGCGTTCTGCGCCTGATGCAATGGTTATGAAGCCGCCCAGGACGGACTTCTTCACAAGTGTGGCAAGCTCAGCGTCCAGCGCAGCAAGCCGTTCCAGTTCCCGCCTGCGAAAGGCCGATTCCTCCTGTCGTTTGGCCGCTTGCAGCTTTGCCAATTCCTCGTGCAGCGCATATTCTTGAGCAGTTGTCGGAACTCCGGCTCCGAGACGCTGCCAGTCTGTGAGCGACAGCACCACCCCAACATTCTGCCACATCGCGGGAGCGGTACTCTGGACCAACCGTAGGCCAGCTCCCTCGGAATCGAACTCGGTCGAACACCGCTTGCAGAGCCATCCCGGGTGAGGACTTCTCTTGCCATCGCTGAGCAAGTACCACGCTGCAATGGGCAGCGATTGGCCTTTCAGCTTGTCTGCCCACTCGAATTGTCCCGCATTGCAGGACAATAGATTCAGGGTCGCCGCACTTTGGTTGAAGTCGAATTCGGCACGGCACTGCGGGCAGCAAGCGTTCCCCACATTGGACGAAAGGTTGTGCGCAAGCCTCGCCCAGTTTGGACGGGGCAAACATTGGCCGAGCGTTTGTTTGCCGACTCCATACGGATCGGTGGAACAATGCACGAGCATCATGGATGCGTCTGGAAACTCGTAGAACGCCGCGCCGCAGGCTGCACACTTCCTGGTGAGATTGCACTGCGGCGAAATGCTCAGCCAGAAACGGGTTGTGAGCTTTTGGCCCACATACTTTGCGCCGACACCAAACGGGTCCTGCTCGTAACGCTCCAGCTTTGCCCATTCCTTTTGGAGATCGGCCACATCAATTTCAGCCTTGCAGTGGGGGCACAGCCACCACAGGTCCATCCGAATTCCAAACCGCTTTCGGCGTTCCTCTTTCAGCGGTCTCATCCGGCAGACGGGGCAGAAGATCAGCGGGCGTTCCAACTTCTGCTTGCCAAGCTGCCCGTTGCGGCATATCGGGCACTTGTCGAAGTCGAGCTTGCGTTTCATCAGTTTGCCAGTGCGGCAAACAGGGCAGTTGCCAGTGAAGCGGCCAGTGACCTCCTCAAAGGAGGCGTCTCCACAGCCGGGGCAGCGATTCGGCTCTTGCGCATGGTAACCGGCACAGAGCGCTAGCTTCTGGTTGATGTCGGCCATGCGGGCGTCGTGCGAGCTCGGTGGCGCTGGCGCGGGGGGCTTCTGGAGTTCGGCGGCCAACTGCGTCATCCTGGACTCATACGGATTCCCTCTTCCGCCACCGGGAGACGGAGTATTATCGTCTTTCGCCCGATCCGCTACCTCCGCCTGAACTAGCTCTCCCCTTAGCGCTTTGATGAACTCTTGCGCCGATTGCGGCCTTCGGTCGGCCCGCATCTCCATTGCCCACATGACGGCATCACTGACGGTCTGGCTGACTTTGTGATTCAGCCGATGGGGTGGCTGCAACTCCACGCCAGCCGCCCGGTCAGTGGCCTGCACCGGCATTTGGCCGGTAAGCAGGTGGTAGCACGTTGCACCCAAGGCATACAGGTCGGTGAAGACGCCAAAACGGGCTTGCTGACCGTACTGCTCCAACGGCGCGTAGCCAGGCGTCAGCATGGCGGTCATGCGCCTGGTCTTGCCAGACGCAAACGCCCTTGCGGTCCCGAAATCCACGAGAACGACTCGGCCATCCTGAGTGACCATCAGGTTTTCGGGCTTGATGTCCCGGTGCAGGAGCTTGGCCTCGTGAACGGCATTCAGGGCATCCGCGGCTTGCGTGATGTAGTTGACAACCTCCTTCTCGGGCAACGGACCTCGCGCCTCGACCAAGCTGAACAGCGTCTTCCCCTTGACGAACTCCATCACCATGTAGGCCGTGTTGTTCTCCTCAAAGATCGAGTAGACCGCGACGATTCCTCGATGGTGGAATTGCGCCAATACGCGGGCTTCCTCAAGGAACTTCTGCCGTGCGACATGGTAGTCGGTCAGGGTAATCGTGCCGCTGGGGCACACAGTAGTGCCTTGTCGAGTGCATCCTTGGGGGAAGAACTCCTTGATGGCAACCGACCGGCCGAGGCTCGTATCGCCCCCGAGGTACGTTATTCCAAAACCTCCCTGCCCAAGTACCTTGCCGACCGTGAACTTCCCACCGTCCAGCTTGGTGCCCGCCTGCAAACCAGCCGCGAACGGAGCGCCAACGCCACCTGCGGTGAGCGGAGAACCACAAGACCGGCAGACGGTCGCGTTATCGGCATTCTGGCAATTGCAGACACCGCAGAGCATCGTTCACCTCATGGTGGCAAGAAAGCACCAGCCAGGCTCACACACCGGTGACCTTACGGATTTCCTCCTCGGACGGCATACCCTCCAGCGGCACGGCGCTGCCACTTTTCACGGTCTTGGTGCGGCCGCCCAAGGCCACGGTCTTTCGTGTGCCAGCCGAAATGGTGCCGCTCTTGTTAAGCTCATCCAGTGCGTTGTTTAGTACCTTCGTCATAGCCGCGTTGCCGATCCGCTGGGTCATGCCGAGTGCCACTTGAAGCGTCTGTCGTGCTTGGCCGGCATTTACGGTCGCCTGTCCCATAGCCTTCTGAATGAGATTGTCCACGTTCTTTTGCTGCACGTAGCCGAG
Organism: uncultured Planctomycetaceae bacterium; assembly: GCA_964558295.1. GTDB lineage: Bacteria > Planctomycetota > Planctomycetia > Pirellulales > Thermoguttaceae > JBDKTH01. Next base: position 7,146 of record CAZLDQ010000142.1, read on the forward strand.
AACCTCCGGGTCAACGGCTGCTACGGCAGCCTCATCGGTGGTGAATGTCACAAAAAGGTCCTGGGGTGCAAACTCTTCGCGTTTGCCCAAACCGGGAACGCTTCCTGCTAGACTCACCTGCGCGATTCGGACGCGACTAGCGGGACGTGCCAACCCTTCGATGGTGAATTCCAAGATGAATACGGTGTAGTCGCCGGCTGCGATGTTCCCCAAGCGGAAAGGCTGGGCCTCCGAGGACACCTCCGAAAGGCTCGGGAACACTCGCGTGCAGGAGCTTATGTTCACGCCTTTGACATGCGCCACCTTCGCCTGCAAGTCCGTAATAACCTCCCGAACGGAAGAGCCGACTTCGCAGTCGAGAATGTCCCGCAATTGGCCCATGTTCTCCAAATGGTATGGCCTTCCTTGACTCACCTGCGCCAGTTCCAACATCAGCTTCTCTTTGTACTCGGGGCCGATCCCAATTGCGATGATCGGGGTATTGGCTTCCGCAAACTCACCCGCCAAACGCCGGCACTGTCCTTCCTGTTGCGTGGCTCCGTCGGTAAGCAGCACAACGCGCTTTGCAGTCTCCTTCGGCAAATCACAAAGCTGCTGCTGGGCACAAGCCATCCCCTTGGCCATGAAGGTCTGCCCGGAGTGATCTCGAAGCGAATCAATGGCCTGGTGAAGCAGTTGCCGTTGAGCCACCGCCGTGAGCGGCACCAGCGTGGCGGCCTCCGTGTCGAAATAGATGATCGTCACCTTGTCTGTAGGCAATAAACGACTGTCATCCACGACCCTATGCGCGGCTTCAATTGCCTGGTCCAACTTCGTGGCCTGCTGGAGATTGTAAGCTTGATAGCTGGAACCGTCGCTGCTCTGCTGTTGGCCCTCCAAACCGCGAAGCTTGATCTCTTGCGCCGCTTTTTCCTGGTCGGCGTACTCCCGCATGGACCCGCTTGTGTCAATCACCAGTGCGAAAGCAAGCGGTGCCCGAGCGCCCGCGACTTCCGAGTCGGGAAGCATCTTCAACATGGCAAAGAGCTTCTGCGGTTCTGCGGTCCCGGCCATCAAGCTGGCACGATGAGGACGGAGGACGATATTGAGCATGGTTACACCTTCGATTGTGTGTGAGGGCCTTCGTCGATGCGGAGCAGTGATACAGTAGCATTATCGGGCGCGCCATTTAGGAGCGCCAACGCAATCAGCTTATCGGCAGCGGCCTTCATGTCTGCGGCATGCTCCGCCAGCACGTCAATCATTGCCTGTTCGATGACAGGCTCCCATAGACCATCGCTACAGAGGAAGAGTATATCCCCGGCCCGTAGCTCCATGCTTTCCTTCCCGGTGGTCTGGGCCAAGGTGTCCACGTAGTGCCCCGGCAGTTTCTTGCGCTCGCCCAACGACCGCGTGACGTTGCTTCGGTCGGGATATGACCGCAATTGGCTAATGTCAAGCTCGCCCTGCATTACGAGGCTCATGGCCACCGAGTGGTCGCGGGTGAGCGTCTGAATCGAACCGTCCCGAATAAGATAGATTCGACAGTCCCCAGCGTGGGCAACCGTTAGGCGCTTTTCCAGCACGAAGGCACAGACTAAGGTGCAGCCGCCCTTAGCCTGCTTGGCCTCCATCGCATCGCAAACCTTCTCATTTGCCTTGCGAACCCAATCGGCGGTCATTTGGGCCTGCTCCTCAGCCGACAAGGTGCGAAACGTAGCCAAAGAACCCATCGCCTCGGTCAGCACGGTGTTGACAGCCAGTGCGCTGGCGAGTTCACCAGCAGCCATACCGCCCATCCCATCTGCCACGGTGGCCACCGCCCACGACCGCATCCCCTCCTCGGCCTCAGACTGCACGCACGAGAAGCCATAGGCATCTTGATTCACCGTGCGAGTCGGCTCCAGGCCAATCGTCGTTGCCGAGGCACACTCGTAACG
>CAZLDQ010000142.1:9164-15031 GCA_964558295.1 uncultured Planctomycetaceae bacterium
ACCCGGATAGGCTTGCCGAGCACAATCGCGGTCGGACGAAGAGCCAAGTGGAGCCAGCCCTGTGAATGCAACTGGCAAATGGCATACGCAACCTGGGCGAGCACCGAAACCACTTGCGCGGGCGTGAGTTCCTTGGAACTGAGTGCGTCTCCCAGAGTGCTGCCGGTAACCGGCTCGGTCGCCAGATACGTTCGGCCATCCTTGTCCCAACATGCAAACGCTTGCGAGAACATCGGGCACTTGAGCGCACTGAGGACCTCGAACTCGTGACGCATGAGTTCCGCGCTGCCCCCATCTTGCGTCTCGCGCAGCGAAGCCCGGCGGTCATCCGAGAACGTTGCCTCATAAAGATTGACCGCGCCTTTGCAGCCCGAGAAGCCGTCAATACGCAGCGAGCCGTCAGGCGTTTCGAGAGAAGCCCCGGTGGCGAGCGGCTCCGGCAATGCCGGCAGTTCGACTGACTCGGACAACTCTTCCAACTCGAATTGCGAGTTGTCGATTTCGGAAGGCGTCGGCTCCGACATGGCAATGTCACCGCGATGTTGTCTGCTTTCGGTATTCGTCCTCCGCGCACCGGTGGTGCGTCTCGTTTATGCCGTTCGGAAGTCGAAACGTGCGTTGCCGAATGCGATTTCGTCACCGTCGCCGACAGGCTGGTCCTGGGTGACGCGCTGGAACTTGGTCGAGTTGGCCGGCCGCACAAAGGTGCCGTTCTGCGAACCAAGGTCCTTGATGAACCAGTTTCCGCTGCCATCACGCCACATCTCGGCGTGATGGCGAGATAAGTACGCGCCCTCCGGCAGGGAACCCATGTCCACGTCCACGGGACCGGTTTCGACATCGAACCGTCCTATCGTGACGTGTTCGCCGAGAGGGAAGATTTTGCTGGTGAGCGCGCCGGCGCGGCGAAGCGTCAACTTCGCCAGCCCCGCCACCCCTGGGGCGGGCGATTCGAGCGGCGCGGCTGGCGTAGTAGGCGGTTGCGAAGAACTGGATGGAGCAGGAGTCGGCGATGCCGGGGGCGATGGGGCTGGGGGGGCGCCCTCTGCGGGCGGCGCGCGGTTCCCGAACTCCAACCCACACTCAGCGCACTCCTGCTCCTGTAATCACACGGTTGAACCACAAGTCGAACATTGGGGCATATTTGCTACCTCCAATCCTCAAGACAGTGGATCTCCGACGGAACTCCCCTTTCACGAGGAGTTGGCGTTAGTATAATCGCTTTTCAGCCAATCTACCATAACCCCCTGGGCGAATCTGCCCCGCGGTCCCAGGTTGCGAGGCCCCGCAGACGCCAAAGGGGAAAGGCCCATGCCACGTTAAAGGGCAATCTTGTTGCAAGGACTGTCACGAAGCCTCATGCTTTGCTTGCCTGCGGATGGCGGGGTGAAATCAATCCGGGATCGAAGACCGGCGGCCGAACGAACGGTCGGTGGTTAGTGAGAGGGGGCCGGCTTTCTGGCAGGGTACGACGATCACATCCGGCGGCCCCCCAAGTGCTCGTCCAGACGGCCGCAAACTCATGCTGACCTGCCTAGCTTCACGTCGGACGAAAAGCGGCGGAACATTTCCCTTGCTCCAAGCACGAAGGCCCGCGTTGCTTCAAGGCGGCTGCGGCCAGTGGACAACCCAGAATACGGTTGCACCGTCCTCGCGTGCGGGACTGATCGAGGGATGCCGGGCATGTCAGCAAGCACCTTCTCGACGCCATGGCGCCGTTGGCTGACCCACCCGGATGCGGGCGTCGAGAAGGTCCACCAAGGCCCCTGGCGTTGATTCTGGCAGAAGGCACGTGGAACGACACCATGCCCACCATGCACGGCCGGCTACGGCCCCTTGACACAGCGTTGGGCCGCACCGCCGGACACCTGCGAAGACAATTGGCGCGAACCCACACGCCGTCGCTCGTCACGACCGCCGCACTCCCGCTATTGATGGGGTATCGCTTCGCGCTGTCTCAACTGCGTGTATATCTCGCGCCGTCGGCCGTTTCCACACGCTTCACGAATCCCTCGCGTATCAGAACAGGGAGAATCTCCTCCAGCCTTCGCTGGCCGATTCCTGACTTGACGGACAGCAGCCTCACGCCGAGCGGCTCGTCCGCTTTGTCGAGGGCAGCAAGAACCCGCTTCCTTTCGTCCACTCCCACAAACGGTCCCGCTGTTCCTGACGCGGCCTTCGGCGGTTGGGAAGCCGTTCCTGTCAAAACGGGACCATGCGTCGGCGCTCTGGTGGCTCCCGTCCCGCTTGGGGGCACGTTTACTGGTGTCACTGGCCGAGGCGGAGAGTTGACTCTTGGAGGAGAGCTGCTAATGGGCGGCGTCGGGCACGCGGGAACATTGCTGTTTGCAGAAGCACCTGTGGGCTTTTGGTTTGCTCCGGGCTTGTACTTGCAGCGTGGCCATCCACTGCAACCGACGAACCGCCCATACCGACCCGTCTTCTCTCGCAATGGCTTCCCACATTGAGGGCAGTTTCCGAGCGCCGTTGTCGGGGTTGACGGTTGAGACGGTGCCGGCGCGGAGCGTTGCCCTCCCCTCGCTCTCTTCGGCCTTCCTGATGCGTCCGCCTTCTGCCCACATTCGCACTGAAACCAGATGCCAAACTTGCCGTCGTTCCACACCATCGGCTTCCCACACGCAACGCAACGTGGATTCTCCTCTCGCGCCAAGTCGAAAGCCTCTTTCCCGCCCCACTTGCGACCTACCACAAAGGACCCGACCTGCTCACATGCCCCGGCGCTTTCAACTCGCAACATGCTCTCCGAAGTGTCGTGGTGGGACAGAATGTTCAGCGAGCCATGCCAGAGGATATGCCGATCTATGAATGCGAGCTTCTCGTGCATTCGCGCGCGCTCGTCAACGACAACGCCCAGGTTTCGCAGACTCTCGATGAGTTCAGGCAAGCCCTGTTCAAGTATTCCGCCTTGGTCACCAGGGGGTCGGGTGACCAGGCGCACTCGCACACCCGCGCCCACTTTCGCGCGCAACAACTCAACCCACCGTCCCGCGCCGCGCCCCGTCATAAAAGGCGAGAAGATTACGATTTCGTTCTCTGCCTTCCGGCAATCCGCCTCGAATGCAGGGAAGAACGTGCCAGCAGTAAAAGCGCTCAGGCCGCTACGGTCAACCTCAATCGTGGAGGCACGGGTTGCCGCTTCATGCCCGTGCATGATCTCTTCTGGTTTGAACGGGAAACAGTCTGAGACATCAAGAGGCTGGCCATGTCGCTCGAAGTAATCCAGGATTTTCCGAGCGTAAGCTCGTATCGGCAGCTTGTCTCGTAGGAACCGGAAGTTGGCGACAAGGAGCGTACAAAACCGTGCCCGGCTGAGCGCGACATTCAGAAGCCGCGCGCCGTCTTCCGCCAGAGCCTCGGCCCTAATGAACCGGCCAACCCGCGCCCCGGTGGAGTCGGTAAGATCGCAGATTATCGCATCGCGCTCGTTGCCCTGGAACCGATGAACCGTGGCTGCGTACATCGAACCGTGGACGTTCAACACTTCGCCAATCAGTTGTGCCAGCAATCGGCACTGGGCGGAATAGGGAGCGACGATACCAAGCCGGTCGTTGACTTCGCCGGCCGTGGCGAGGAATCCCGTGCTGCTCAGCTTGGCCGCCACGTTGCGAATCAAAAGGGCGTGCAAAACGTTGTATCGAGAATAGGTGCCAAGTCGAAAAGCGGCCCAGGGGTTCCACCCAGAAGTATCCACGTAAAGCAACCCTTTGGACGCTCCCTTGAACGGTCGGATATGTCCTTTCGATCTTACGTCGGCGGCTGTCCTTAAGTGGTTGTCGTAGAAGAGGTGATTCACAATTCCACAAATGTCATCCTGCATCCGAAACTGTTCATCCAAGGCCACAAGCGACGAAGGGTACGCCCGTCGCTCGACACTTTCGGCGATTCCCGCGGCGAAGAACACGTCCCTCTTGAGCCACTCCCTGCAAACCGGATCGTCGCTCATCACTATTGGAGGCAGTTGCCGAAAGTCGCCGGCAACTATCACCTTTTCCGTGGCCAGGCCAGCAGCATAGTAGACGATTGGGATCGCGATCATGGAGGCTTCATCGACAATTACAACATCAAAGGACCGGGCGACCTCGGCCTTCAGGTAGCTCTGATACACCGTTGTGGCCAGCACGCGGCACTTGCCGAGCAATTCCTGACGGAGCGCTTGTATTTGAACGTCGATAGCCCTGATTTCTTCCGCCAGTTGCGCAAGCCGTCCGTTGAGGGCATTCAGTTCGGTGCGACAACGGCTTTCTGATTGGCAATGCTTCAGTTGGCCTTGGAGTTGCGCCACGATCGCCGTTTGGTCGGCCATTTGCTTCTGGAGTTGCTGCATTCGTGCCGACACGGCATCGAGGCTATCCTGGCAACTCTTGATCCGTAACTGGGTACTGCCAAGAGTGCGTCGGAGATGGTCTTCGTTCAACCCCGAGAAGAACTTGCGGATTGCCCCCATTGACCGCGCCCGCTCAAGGTCAGCAGTCGTCTGCCGCAAGGTCTGGTTCAACGAAGCAAGCGACCGTTCTTGCTGGTCGATCTGCGTGAGTAGCTGCTGATGCTGCGCTTGGGAATGCTCAACGGCACGGTTTGCCAACTGAAGTGCCTCATACTGCTTGAGCGACTCCTCAATCGCCAGAATCAAATCTTGGACGCTCCCCGCCTCCTTCTTGAGCGCCCTCTGCTTCTCCACAAGGGCCGCACTATGCCGTTCAACCACGCTGTCGATCTGAACTTGCGAAAGGTACTTCGCCCGCAGAGTGTTACTTACAATCGGCCCGAAACGCAACACAGCCGCTTCGTGGAACTCGGGAAGCGTGCAAAGTCGGTCCCCAATGCGCTCAAGCGCAGTGTCAACAGCGATATTGGTGTTGGACACCAGGAGCACAGATTTGCCCTGGAGGTAAAGCGCGTGAACGACGGCACCCAACGTAGAAGTCTTTCCTGTGCCAGGAGGCCCCCAGACATACAGCAGGCTGCTGCCAGCAGCCTGACGTACTACTCTCCGCTGCTCTGCGTTCAGTGGCTTTCCCAAAGTGAAAACGACCTCGGGAACATCGACCTCTGCGATTTTCTCGGGACAGTTGGTCAACATCCCCTCAGCCATTTTTCCGTTGAAGGTGACTTCGCCATGTTGGATTTCAAGCAGCTTGTCCCGCAGACGTTCGACAAGGAACGAATCATTCACAACTAGCCGGGCGAAAGGTATCTGTTCGCCAAGGTCCTGGACGAGGGCAATGGTAAGGACGCCATTGCAAACGGAAACAACCGTGCCATCGACTTCTTTTCCGCCGATGATGATCTTCACCGGTGAATCGTCGCGGAGATTGGGCTCCTCCGACAGAGGAAACGAGTAAAGCGTGTCTGAGCCTGCCGTGCCCTGCTTGAAACCGGCGTGGAGTTCGAGAACGGAAGAACTCGTGTTCTTCTTGATGGCCTCTATTTCGAGATTGAGAGCTTCAATCATGTTCTCGATTGGTGCCACCATCGCCGCCCCCCCCTTTTTTAGGTCATCGTTGAACACCGCCGAGACGTGAGTTGCCGTCCGCGCATAGCCCGTTGCCCACTGCCCTGAAGCAGCCATTGTAAAGAATAGGCCAGACGGCCGCCATTCGACGTGTCGGCGCGGCATCGCGGCACAGGCAAGCACCACAGCAGGGGGGCTGGCGGATAGACGCTTGACAGCAACCGGTGGCCGCCTTGACCGGCCGGCCGATGCGGGTCCTAATTCTGGGGTGGGGTACCTTGCACGAAGCGGCCCGCCCTCACCCTAACCCTCTCCCGGAGGGAGAGGGGACTTGGGGACGAAGACGAGAATCAGGCGTCGGATGGCGGGCGCAATGGACGCGGCACCGCGTCGG
>CAZLDQ010000143.1:0-14940 GCA_964558295.1 uncultured Planctomycetaceae bacterium
TGGGGGGCTCATAGACTTTCATAACACATGGATCAGTTCAAGGGGAGCATTCCAATCCCGCGAATGCCAGGCAACCATGCCACATCTCACGTTTTTGGCACGGTTGCGTGCTGCCATCCAGTCGATTATAGTAGGCCGCAATTCGACCTTTGCGGCGCACACGCCCTGGAGAATCTATGACAGCCTATTTTACCTGGTTGGACTGGTTGGTCGTTGTTGTCTATGCCGTCGGCATGCTAGCGATCGGTTGGTATTACTCGCGCAAGAATGAGACGGCCGCCGATTACCTGCTCGGCGGGCGAAACATCAATCCGATCAGCCTGGGACTGTCGCTGTTCGCCACCTTGATGAGCACAATCACCTACCTGGCCCTTCCCGGTGAGATCATCAAGAACGGCCCGATGATTCTCGGCATGCTCGCCTCCTACCCGCTGGTCGGGATTGTCGTAGGATGGCTGATGATCCCGTTCTTTGTCCGACTAAAAGCCACCAGTGCCAACGAGATTCTCGAAGTGCGTCTGGGGATTTCCGTACGAATCCTCGGCACTCTGATCTTCCTGGTTCTCCGGTTGCTCTGGATGGCCGTGATCATCTTCGCCACGATCGACAAGGTCCTCGTGCCGCTCCTTGGGCTTCCCACCGCAGCCACGCCTTACCTATGCATGGTCATGGCCGTCATCACGATGATTTACACCTCGATGGGCGGCCTGAAAGCCGTCGTTGTGACCGACGTCATTCAATCGTCCATCCTGTTTGCCGGGGCTTTGCTCACAGTCGGACTGATCACCTGGCGCATGGGCGGGTTCGCATGGTGGCCACAGGAATGGCCCACCCACTGGCCCGAGCCCGAGTTCGGCTGGGACCTGACTGCCCGGTCCACGTTCCTCGGCTCGCTGATCGGTTACTTCACCTGGCATGTCTGCACGGCCGGCTCCGACCAAATGGCCATCCAGCGTTATCTGGCTTCTCCAGACGTCTCCGCGGCCCGGAGTGTGCTGATCTACTCCCTGGTCGCCAACACGATCGTCCAGTTTCTCTTGGCTGTGGTGGGATTGGCCCTGCTCGGCTATTTCACGATGAATCCCGGGCTTCTGGCCGCAGGACAATCGGTGGTCAAGGATGCCGACAAGTTGTTCCCTCGCTTTATTGTCGTCGGTTTGCCCATGGGAGCCAGTGGGCTGATCGTCGCCGGCCTGTTGGCTGCCGCCATGTCGAGCCTTTCTTCTGGGCTCAACTCCTGCTGCACGGTCGTGAACACCGATCTGATCAACCGCTTCCGTACGGTGAAGGACACCGACGCTGCCCAGGTGGCTCGCGTAAAGTACATCTCCGTCCTTGTGGGCCTTGTGGTCGTCGGCCTCACTTTCGCCGTCTGCCATTTCCGGGGCAATCTGCTCGATCTGGCGTTCAAAGTGGTTAACCTCTTCACTGCCCCGCTGTTTGGGATCTTCTTCATGGCCATGTTTGTGCCCTGGGCCACCGCACCGGGCACCTTCCTTGGCGCGGCCGTCGGGATCACCGTTGTCACAAGCATCAACTTCTGGCAAGAAATAACCGGTAGCCCGGGACTCTGCATGTTCTGGGCAATGCCCCTCGGACTTCTGGCCCAAATCACCGCCGGCTCTCTGGTCAGCCTCTTGCCCTGGGGGCGCCGCGCCAACGAGGCCAAAGATCTCCTTCCGAAACGCTGATCGCCTCGAGGACACGAATTTCGACAAAACCGAGGGCTGACGAAGCAAGCGAGTTCCCAATCAGGCATTACTTTTGATCCGTGCTCTCCGAGCTAATCCGTGGGGCCTTGGCTCGCCCGCAGTATCGGGAGGCGGTCGGCAGAATATGGCCTCGGAACTTGAAGAGCGAATGGGGTTGCGGGCACGCGGGGACGCGAGGTATCCTGAAAGGAGGGCCAAACCGTTGCCGAGCGAACGGGGCCGCCAGTCGGAGGCAGTCCTCGGCCGGTCGTTGGATGATTCAAGCTTTGCCCCAGATGCCCCCCAGCAACGAAGGAATAACTCACGATGTCCGCTGCTGAGCATATCGAGCCGCAGTATTTCCAACAGTTCCCGCCGTCTCTTTACGGTCATCGATATCTCAACCGGCGTTCCTTTCTCAAGGCATCCGCAGCGGCCATCGGAGCTACGGCGGCAGTCGTGGCCACCCATCGGTTCCCGTCCACGAGGGCCTTTGCCGAGGAGACGGCAGACAACAAGGAGAACAATTCGAAGGGCGTCTCCTCCAGGAGCCTGCGACTCGCCCGTTGCCCCGTCACGGGAGACCGCGTCTCGATGGAGGCTTCCATCGATTACAGGGGGGGAACACTCTATTTCTGCTCTGCGGAGTGCATCGACAAGTTCCGTGCCGATCGGACCGCGTATGAAGCCAAGGCTAACATGCAATTGGTGGCTACCGGGCAATACGAACAGATCAAATGCCCCTTGACCGGAGACGCCTTCGTCCCTCGGATCAAGACGAAGGTTTCCGGCGTCGACGTCTGTTTCTCCTCCACGGACGCCCTGAAGAAGGTGAAGCGTGCCTCGGCCGACGAGCGGACGGAGTTGGTATTCGGCGAGGGCTTTGACAAAGGCTTCGCGATGAAGCAAGACGGCAATTCGGCATCTGCTCCGACCTCAAACAAATGGAGTTGCGTTGTCTGTGGATATGTCCACTCGGGCTCCACGCCACCGGCGAAGTGTCCCAAGTGTGGCGCCAAGTCCGACTCCTTCATGCCCGTGGCCGCGGATTGACAGCCCTGTAAGAGGCCGCCGACAAAGCATAGCCTTTTGTCGCAGGCTCACGCACCGGATATCGAACCGTGAGCCGTTGGGAGCCACGTATCGACCAGGATGGCGAGAAGAGCCTCCTTCCCACGACAGAAATCGCTCGTGTCTGGCCCGGGCGTAGGAGCAGTAAGCCGCACTACAAGGATCGCCACATCAACACGAACCAACGGCGATCGTGAATCAGGACTCCGGGCAACAGCCGCCGGATTTTCTGATCTTCGCAGCGCGGGCGATGTCGGCTTGAAGCTCGGGCACTTCGCCGAAGCATTTCGCGAGACATTCCAGCAGCTTCTTGTGAAACGGCGTCTTGGCAGGAGTCAGACGATAGTGGCTCCATAGGCCAGACTTGCGGACGAGGACCAGATTGGCCTTTCGCAGATAGGCCAAGTGGCGGGAAATGCGGGGCTGTGGAACCTGCAAGATGTCCACGATGTCCCCAACGCAAAGCTCCCCTCCAAGCAAGACGTGGAGAATCCGTAGCCGCGTCCGATCAGAAAATGCCCGGAACATCAGGTCCGTACCGCTGGGGGGGACAGTGGGTGTATTCTTGGCCATCTCGGAAACTCGATGCAGACATCCGACACTGAACGAGCGGGGGCAGCTCCCCTTGGACATTCCTGCATAGTATCTCTTCTCAGAAGCACAGGTCAAGCGGCATCGCGGGCTTCCCCTTCGTCGTCCGGCGGTTGGTCAAAAGAGTCGGCAACTTCCGAGGTGATCGTTCCACGAGTGAGTCGCAGAGACCGTTTGGCACGCTTGGCCGCTCGGGGATCGTGCGTCACCATCACAATGGTCCGCCCTTCCTTGTTGAACTCCTCCAAAAAGCCGATGATTTGCCGGCTCGTTTCGGGATCGAGATTGCCGGTTGGCTCATCGGCCAGGATCACGGCGGGGTCATTAGCCAGCATCCGGGCAAGGGCAACCCGCTGTTGTTGACCGACACTTAATTCGCAAGGTTTATGATGAAGTCGATCGCTTAAGCCGACCCGCTCCAACAGAGCTACGGCCCGCTGCTGCTGGGCGTCTTCCTCCATTTTGGCCAGAAACAGCGGAATTTGGACGTTTTCCAGGGCCGAGAGGTAGGGAACCAGATTGAACGTCTGAAAGACAAAGCCAACTTTCTCGCGCCGCAATCGTGCCCGGTCGTTTGGAGCCATGTCATAGACGGATTGGTCCGCCAGGAAGACTCGCCCCTGGGATGGCGAAAGCATTCCGCCCAACATCAACAGCAACGTGCTTTTTCCGCTGCCGCTAGGGCCGACGACCGAAACAAAATCACCCCGCGGGATCGTGAAGGTGGCATTTTCGAGTGCCGTAACCGTTTGCCCACGGCGTTGGTAGGCTTTGCTGACATTCACCATCTTCAACATGGCTCAAACCTCCTGGAATGGGGCACAAGGGTCAAGCTGAGCAGCACGCCGGGCAGGGAAGTAGCTTGCGGCCAGTGTAAGGCCGACGGAAATGCCAAGAGCCACCACGGCCAAGAGCGGCATCGGCAGAACGGGAACGCCCGCCAACCGAGGACCGAGTACAACAGCCAGGACGGAACCAAACACGTAGCCGCCGACTCCGCCGACAACGCCCAACAACAGAGCCTTGAGCATGAAAATCCTCAAAACCAATCGCGAGTCAGCGCCAAGCGCCATAAGCGTGCCTATCTCGCGTCGGCGTTCAAAGACATTCGCGTACATATAGTTCGCGATGCTTGCCCCGCCCACAAAAACGATGATGACCAGGAACATGAGCGACAGGTTGGACATCATCCGGTTGATCTTGATCTGCGAATCAGCGATTTGCGTGATCGTAACGACCTTGGCGTCCGGCAACAGCCTGTTGACCTTCGCCACGAGCCCCTTCGAGATTTCCTGACAGCAGCCGATGACCTCGATGGCATTGAGGACCGGCCCCTTGCCGCTCAACTCCTGAACCGTGTGAAGATGGGCGAAGATGCGAGAATCATCGACGGTGCCGGTCTGCGGCAACAGCGCCGTGACCTTGAACTTCCTGCCGAACAATTCGAGCCAATCCGCTTCCTTGAGGCTGAGTTTGGCGGCCACGTCGGCCCCGACGAGTACTTCGTCGTCTTCGAGCGTCTCGATCACCCGTTTACGTGCCAAAGTCCTTTTGTCCTCCGATCCCATCATGCCGACCGAGGCCCCGCAGCCGATCGGACGCGAGAAGATACCCGCGCCCTGCCAAGCCGCCTTCGCTTGAAACTCGTTCTTCGGCAGGATGCCGGTGAGCGTGAAGTTCTTGCCGCCAAGTTCGACCGGAACGGACAGTTTCGGCGAAAGATTATCGAGTCCCTGTAGGTCAGACATCGCCAATTGTGTGACGTATTCCTCGGGAAGGGTCTCGCCCTGCATATCGGCACTGTAGTAATCCTGCAGCGTCGCCGACTTGGGCAACACCAACACATTCGCTCCCAAGGAATCCATCTCCCTTGCCACAGCCATTTCCGAGTAGTAGGAGATGTTCTTGATCGATACGATTACCGTGATTCCCAGCAGGATCGCCAGAAAGCTGGTGAATAGTTGGATCTTTCTCTCGAAGATTTCTCGCAGGACGATCGTGCGTAACCGCATAAGTATGGTCTCCTACTATCGCTTGGGGCCGCATCCATTCGGACCACATGATCCGCCTGCACACGGATTGGAACTCGCCTTTTCAAGTGTGGACACCAATTCCTCCTTGTCCGTCGCGCCCTTATATTCCGCAATCGCCGATCCTGGCGGAGCCAAGAAAACGGTCATGGCTTCCTCGGTCGTCGGGTCAATCTTCAGATCGGCCAAGAAACTCGCCTCAGCAGGGTCGGCAGGGTTCAACATCACGATTTCCGTTGCGCCGGCAAAGCGCGCGTCGGCCTTGAAATCCCGGACGCCCCGCATGGCCGCCTCGTTCGATTTTGTCTTGTCATTCTGAATGCACACAAAGACGAGTTTGCTGTCCTGGAGTTGCTTCATCACCTTCTCCGTAACGGGCGTGGCAAAGGCGTCTAATAACTGATGCTCCTCGAATGTTGTCGGAAAGCCGCCGGTAATGGCACCATTGGGAGCCAGTGCCAAGACAAGCGGCATCGGAGCGCGATTCAAATCAAACTTGGCAACAACGGCTTTCTCCGCCGGGTCGGTCACATCCACCACAACCGATTGGGCCCGGTCTGCCACCTTCTCCATCGCTTTGTCGAACACTTTGCGCATGGCCAGCGTTCGCTCGTCATTGGTTTTCGAAAAGAACAAGAAAACGTACTTGCCGGCATCCGCCGCCTGCTGGATCGCGGCCATCCCCTTGCCCGACACGTCGATCAAACCATCAGGCGTCTCCGGTTGGCCTTTCGATGGGGACGTGTCAGCGTTTGCCGAAGAGGGGGAATTACTTTCACATCCGGCTACGGCAATAGCTATTAGACTGCCAGCAACTAATGCCAGGCCAACGCTGTACGAAGACAAGCAACTCACGGAATTCTCCTCCTCTTGCTTCACCGGTGAAGGCCTGGTAGGCCCCATGGACAACGCCGTGAGCATGGCAATGCCCATGCTTCGGCAACTCCCTATATGCGTCTCGGCATATATATCACATATTCGGCTGTCCGCATATAGGAATCTTAACGAGCCGTCCGGTATTTTCTCCCGTTGGGTCCCAGCCGGGTGTTGAAGTACAGAGTATCGCTGGCTCTTGTGGCCGGCGAGCCAAGGAAATGGGAGCCGCTCTCTGTTCCCCTTAGGCCTATGTTCCCAGTGGCAACCTCGCTGCGACAGGGAGTAGGCCCTCCATTTGCAGATCAAACGCAGAGGTTGTCCCACGGTCGCCCTGTAGGGGGCGATCCCGCCATGCGTGGCGATCGGTACGAGTGGCCCAAAAACTTTGCTCGCAACCGACCCAAGGATCTGCTAGGCTCCATGAAGGATCACAACCCATTGGATCCACGTAAGAAGGAAGTGGGCCCATGCAATGGCTATTGCCAAAACGAATCACCCGTGAGCACGAAACGCGGATTTCCCGCTTTCGACGTCCCCCTGTGTGCAGGCATCAGAACGCCGAAGAAGAGGCATCCCTCACTGCGTTGCTTGCGGCGCCAAGGAGGAAAGAGATTGAGCCGCAAGGTACATCCTTGCTGTGCCTTTACCCTCTTTCCTCCTCGGCGTTTGCACGGTTCCGCGAGCCTTTTGTCCCGCATACACTCCACGTCGCGCGGCATCCACCGCCCCCCCGTCCGAGAAATTTCCCCAACGGTTCTTCGGTTCTGTTGACGAAAAGCGCGAGCCGCCTCGCCGGCGTGGAACACTCAGAATGTTGGGCGGAGGTTTTGGTCTACCGTTCCGATAGCGACAGGATCATGACAGCACGACCGACGAGAACTCGGTCAGTGGCCTTGCCTCCGTTAACCCACGGCTGGAAGCGACTGAGACGCGACCTCGTCAATGGCCGGAAGACTGTTGCCGGTGAAGTCTGGCGCGAGCCCGAACGCAAGGACCTCATCCCCGCGGCGTCCCCGGCGACGGAAACTCCAGTCGCGGCGCAGACGTTCCTTATGGCGTTTGACACTGGCGACCACGAAATCTGCCAGCCGGTCCAAGAGCGGCCGGAGCCCGGCTTCACTTTCCTCGGCAATCAACGTGCCGGTGGGCAGATGCAAGATGACGCGACCTTCGTACCGTTCGAGCGATGGGTGCCAGCGCACATAGAGGCTCAAATCCCGCCGCTCGGCGGGGAAGCGGGCGAGCATCCGCTCCAAACGGGGCGTCTTCTTCGCCCAGTAGGCTTGGATCTCGGCCTTACTCTGATCGTCACACCCTTGGAAGGTCCAATGTGTCTTCATCATCTCGCTCCTCGCGTTCGACGAATAGTCACAATACAGCAATTGTGTTATACGCATCTGAAAGAAAGACGGTTCGGCGGTTGCTCTGGTTCGCCTGCCGGAACAAGTTTCCCAAGGGGGCGGTGCGACAACTGGGCGCACTCTGGATGGCCAAGGCACCGAACGGCCGATACCTGCCAATTTGACATTTGCTGTCTGCCTGAGCGGCCGTCTTCAGACGGTTTTTCAAGGGGGACGGCGATCTCCACCAGACCGCCAGAGTATTTGCCGTATGCACTAACTGATTGGAAGCAGACGAGTTGCAGTCGATACCATTTCCACCTCCTTCTCGGCGCGGCTTTGGCATGCCTCTTGCAACCAATTATTCAATGGCTTCGCCCGAGTGGGCGAGTGTCCAGCAGAACGAAAAAGGCAACATTCAGACTAAGGAGGCTTGGAACCATGGTAACGCGTTGGGGACCCTTGGATGACCTCTGGTCGGAGATGGAGCGATTGCGAGGCCAAATGGATCGCCTGTTTGGCCGTTTCAGCGTTGGCAATGGCCGGCGGTTGGCAACGGGCGAGTTTCCTCCCATCAATCTCTGGGAGGACGAAGACACATTCTTTGTGGAGGCGGAGTTGCCCGGGATGGAGCTTGAGGATCTGGAGATCTATGTCAACGCCGGCAACCAGCTAAGCCTCAAAGGCCAGCGCAAACCGCCGGTGCTGGAGCACGGTACTTGGCATCGGCAAGAACGGGGCTTTGGCAAGTTCTCCCGACTGTTTGATCTGCCGTCGGAAGTAAACGCCGACGAGGTGAAGGCGGAGTTCAAAGACGGCGTGTTAACGATCACCCTGCCGAAGAGTGAGGCGGTCAAACCGCGGCGAATTGCGGTCAAGGCTGAGTGAGGCTGAGCCGTGGATCTCGACATACATTGCCGGCTTACAGAATGGAAAGAGCAAAGGAGGATGAACGATGCCAGAATTGACCAAACAAGAACGACGTGGAGAAATGGCCACGACGGAACGAACACGAGGCGGCCTGACGTACCTGCCGCGTGTCGATATCTTTGAGAGCGATACTGAGACGGCTATTTTCGCCGACATGCCTGGCGTGAGAGCCGAGGATTTGGATATCCGCTTCGATAACGGCGAGCTTTCGATCTTCGGCAAGGTCACACCTCGACACGAAAATGTGGAGCTCACCGTTGGAGAATACGGGATTGGCGATTTCTTCCGAACCTTCCTAATCAGTGAGAGCGTTGATTCGGAAAAAATCAGTGCCGAGTTGAAAAACGGGGTTTTGAGTCTGCACTTACCGAAGTCTGAGGCGGCAAAACCCAAACGGATTTCCGTGCATGCATCCTAAATCATACGGCGTATCAAGAAAGGAGGTAGAGAAATGGTTGGCTTGGTTCCTTGGAGACGCTCGGAAGTTGGCCCTCTCGCGGAATGGCCAGAACATCCGCTTCTCAGACTGCGCGAAGACTTCGAGGCCCTATGGGACCGCTTCGTCACCGATTGGGCCAGCATGGCTGGTTTTCCAACACCGGCGGAGCCCTTTGGGCCGCGGCGAGGATTGGAGGTGGACGACCAGGAGAATGAACTCGTTGTGCGCGCCCAAGCCCCGGGCTTCAATCCCGAGGAACTGGAGGTGCAAGTAACCCCAAACAACAATCTTCTCATTCGGGCCGAACACAAGGAAGAGCAGAAGGAGAAGGGGAGACAAGCGTTCCGCTTCGGACGTATCCAACAGACGGTCGCGCTGCCTCGCGGCGTCGACACCGACAAAATCGAGGCCAAGTATCACAACGGCTTGCTAGAGATCCATGTCCCGAAAGGCGAAGCCGCCAAAGGCAAACGGATCGAGGTACAGCACCAATAATCTGACCATCGTTTGAGAATACCACGGCGACAACCCGTTTGGGTTTCCTGTCATAGCAGGAGGCAAGCCGAAATCTTGCTTCGATGCTGATTGTCGCCCCCCAAGGCGGGTTGGGGGGTGTTGGAGAGGGCAAGGCTTTGTAGTACACTTGGGACGCGTCTTTCCGTTTCCGGGTTCTTGCTGGACTCGGCAGGGGTAGGGGGATGTCCCCAATCCCCTTTACTACTGCGGATACATGACAAACGGGGGGGCCGGCGAACCTGTGACGCTGGCTCTCCCTCGATTTGTTGGAAGCGGTCCCATTCTGCAAACGTATCAGGACTCAAACATGGTCAAGCGCGTCTACAATTTCTCCCCCGGTCCGGCGGTCTTGCCCCTTCCTGCCTTGGAAGAAGCCCAACGCGATCTGCTCAATCTTGACAACACCGGAATCTCGATTCTGGAGATCAGCCACCGCTCGAAGACATTCGACGCGATCATCCAGCAGGCCGAAGCCAACTTGAGAACCTTGCTGCGGATCCCCAGCAATTATCACGTGCTGTTCCTCCAGGGCGGTGCGATCCTACAGTTCGGCATGGTCCCGATGAATTTCCTCCGTAACACGGGCAAGTCGGCCGACTATATCGTCTGTGGCACTTGGGGCAAAAAGGCGATGGAAGAAGCCAAGACTCAGGGCAAGGTCCGTATGGCTTGGGATGGAAAGGCCACAAACTTCAACCGGATGCCCAAGAACAGCGAACTGGATCTCGATCCCAACGCGGCCTATGTCCACATGACCTCCAATGAGACGATCCAGGGAATTCAATTCCCGGCCTTGCCCGAGGTGGGCAATGTACCGCTGGTGTGCGATTCGTCGTCCGATTTCCTCTGCCGTCCGGTGCCGGTCGAAAAGTTCGGAATTCTGTACGCCTGTGCCCAGAAGAACGCCGGACCAGCTGGGGTGACGGTGGTCATCATCCGCGACGATCTGGTTCAGCAGTCGCCCAACGACCTGCCGTCGATGCTCAGCTATCGGGTGATGGCCGAAGGGAAGTCGTTGTTCAACACTCCCCCGACGTTCGCCATCTACATGGTCAAGCTGGTGACCGACTGGCTGCTGCGCGATATTGGCGGTTTGGACAAAATGGCCGAGATCAACAAGGAAAAATCGCAGTTGCTCTACGATGCCATTGACCAGTCGAACGGCTTCTACCAGCCGCATGCCGAGAAAGACAGCCGTTCGACGATGAACGTCACCTTCCGCCTGCCCGACCCGGCATTGGAGGAGAAGTTTGTCGCCGGGGCCAAGAGCCGGGGGTTGGTCGAATTGAAAGGCCATCGCTCGGTCGGTGGTTTCCGCGCGTCGATCTACAACGCCATGTCACGTGAAGGTGTGGTACTCCTACGCGACTACATGCTTGAGTTCTGCCAGGAGAACCGCAAGTAGTTGGGACACATGGCAAGGCAATGAACGCGAGCGGGAGACTTCGGTTTCCCGCTCGCTTGCTTTATTCGTGGGAATGATCCGGGACGACTTGGGTTGCCTCGTCGCCGAACTGGCGAGTCAGACGTTCGCGGAGCATCAACCGTGCACGAAGCAACCGCACCTTGACGTTGCTCTCGCTGATCCCAAGCGCCTCGGCGGTCTCGGCAGTTGACAGTCCTTCCACGTCGCGAAGCACGAACACGAGGCGATATTTCTCGCCGAGCTCCTCAAGGGCCTGATTGAGCAGCTTTTGCGTCTCCCGCTGGGAGGCGATTGTCTCGGGCGTTTCCCGCCACTGTGCGATGAACTGCGGATGGGGGAGGTCGTTGTAGCTTTCCGAAGAGGTGTCCTCTACAAGGGAAAGCGTCGCCCGGGTCTTCCGCTTCCGCAACAAGGCCAAGGCATGGTTCGTGGCAATCCGCATCAGCCAGGTGGAGAACTTGGCTTCTTCGCGAAATCCTTCCAGGTGTTCGACGATCGTCAGGAAGGTCTGCTGTACCACTTCCTCCGCGTCCTGCCGCTGCCCAAGGATGCGAAAGGCCAGGCTGAAGATTCGCCGCTCGTACTTGGCCACAAGGGTTTCAAAGGCGGCAAATTCCCCCTTCTGGGCAAGCCGTACGAGGGAAAGGTCGTTGTCAGGCGAATTGGTCATCCAATAGACGGGGGTTTGGAAAGCTGAGAGGAGTCCTTGGTTGTCCTCGGCATTGTAGCTGCTGCCCCATCGATTCGGGAAGGGGCGTTTGGTACGAGCGTTACACGACCGCTCCCCCTCCTTGTGTGTGGGCTGCGTAGTCCTGCCAAGCCGGAAAGCTCCACTCCCCCGCAAAAACCGCCGTTTGCTGCCATTGCTTCTGATGGTTACAATGGGACACACATCAGGGAACGATGGCGAGAATGGTATGCCTGGGAAGACTAGAGAGGAGCAGGGATATTGAACGCCCGTTGGGTCGTGCATGCCGGGACGGTGGTCGTAGTGCTGACGGTCGGCGTGGTGTCGTTGGCTCCTGTGCCTGCGCCCACAGCGAGCGTCGACGCGCGGTTCGACTGCCGGCCGCACCCGATGTCCCGAATTCCCCCGGGTACGCGAGTCGCGGACTCTCCTCCTGACGGCTGGACGCATCTGATTTCCAAGAGCCAACCGGAACTGGCCAGCGGTGACCTGGATAAGCTCCATGCGCGGGCGGCCGAGTTGGCCCGATTTTTGTTCTCTTGTTTGCTGGCCCGCGTCGAGCGTCAGGAGACGGCCTATGGTGTCGTCTACCGGCTGGACGAGGTGGCTACAGGACTGGGAACGCGGATCGGCAAGGCCGACGTGATCATCAGCAGCGAGACCCAGAGCGAGCTGGGAGCCAACCTGGGGTTTTTGGAACGTTGCGTCCTCCGTGGGGCGGAAAAGGAACTCAACGAGCCGGTTGTGCTGGCCCGTTCCGACACATCGCTTATCGTCGATATGCCAAGCATTACGCTGGTCGACGGCAAGCATCGCGAGGTCGTCCTGCGGTACCTCTTCATGGTGCATCCACAAGAAGGGCGACTGGAAGCCGTGCTCTGGCGGCTCGATCCAGACGCCGCGGGCAACTACCACTTGGCTGACGTACCGGCCGTGCGACGGTTCTTGGGACGCGTGGAGCGGTGTGGGCTGCATGTCGATGCCAGCGAGGTGATTGCCGGGATACCCAAGCCCAAGGCGTTCGCCACGACTTGTCTCCCCTCGGGCGATCCGATGCCGTTGCCCACGGTGCTTCGCAAAATCGCCGGCCAGCGGCAACTGACACCCGAGATGGCCGAGCAGATCGACCTTGAGATTCGTCGGGCGATTGGGTTCTTGCCGGAGAGCCGACACGCGGCAGGATGATCCTGTGGACTTGCTCTTGCTCCAGCCCCGGCAAGTTGATCTCTGGTTCGTCCTTCTCGACAAGGTCGCGTCTCCTTCGCTGCTGAACGCCTATCGAGCCTTGCTCTCGGCCGACGAGCTTGCCCGCGTCGAGCGGTATCGCGACGACAGAGCGAGGCTCGAATATTTGACGGGCCGGGCCCTCACGCGGACCGTGCTTTCACAGTACGCGGCCGTTGCTCCGCAGGACTGGGCGTTTTCGTACAACCCGCACGGGAAACCCTCGGTCGTCGCGTCTGGTGGGCCTCGCCTGGAGTTCAACCTCTCACATACCGAGGGAGTGCTCGTGTTGGCGGTGACTTCGGGCATGGAGATCGGCGTTGACGTTGAGTGTCGCTGTCGGCGATCGAACGCATTAGGGCTGGCCCAACGTTTTTTTGCCGCGTCCGAGGCGGCGGTGCTGGAGACATTACCGCCGGACCAGATGTCCGAGCGGTTCTTCGCCTTCTGGACACTCAAGGAGGCCTTCATCAAAGCCCGCGGCACGGGACTGACAATGCCGCTCGACCGGTTCGCCTTCACCTTGTCACCAGACCAGCCGCCACGGATCGCCTTTTTGGGCGTCCACGACGAGCAGCCTGACGAGTGGCAGTTTGCCCAGTTGCAGTTGCTACCCAACCACCAAATCGCCCTGGCTGTCCGGCTTCCTGAGTCGGAGCGGCTGACCCTTCGCACTTGGGAGACCGTGCCGTTGGCCTGGCAGAGCGAGGGGACTTGGCTTGCGGAGAACGCTACCCGCCGGTGGATTCTGACGGCGGCCGGGGAATTGTAGGCTTGGTTTTTCGTCAACATCTTTGGAATCTCGCTGCGGGAAATGATCTGGCAGGGGGGCAGTGGGCTGGAGATGGTGAGACTGGTTGCGAAATGAGATACCAGTTTGAGACGTGTAGGGAGTGGATGGCGATATACACCGCATGGGCGCGTTCGCTCTCCCCGGCGTACTCCGTACTCCATACTGTGTACTGCATCCTTCGGCAAAACAGGTAAGCCTGCAAGTTGGTGAGAAATGTGGACTAGACCTGGAGCCGCTTGACCACTTTTCGCACCAAAGGGCGTGGCACGAGTCGGACGGCGAGGGTGCCGAGCTTGTTCAAGATGCCTGGGACGACCAGGACCTTGCCGCGTCGAAAACCCCGATATCCGGCCTCGGCGACGCTCCGGGCATCGGCCATGCCCAGTCGGAAAAGGATCTTGTGTTCCAGATCGGCTACGGCGGCGAAGCCGGTCGCCGTGGGGCCGGGCGCCAGGCAAGTGACGTGCAGTCCGCTGCCGGCGACCTCTTCGGCCAGCGCCTCGGTGAACGACAAGACATAGGCTTTCGTTGCATAGTAGACGGCCAAATAGGGACCGGGCTGAAAGGCGGCCGTGGAGCCGACGTTGAGAACCCCGCCAAACCGTCGCCCACACATTCCGGGCAAAAACAGCCGCGTCAGGTGCGTCAGTGCAACGATGTTCACCTGGATCATGTCCAATTGCCGTTCCAGCGGCAATTCGGCGATTGATCCGCCGGCGCCGAAGCCCGCATTGTTGACGACGACATCGACGGTCACGTTCTCGGCGGCCAAGGTCTCGAAGATTTCTTCAGGACTCTGCGGATCGGCCAGATCCTTGACCATGACCCGGACCTTGATCCCATGCGTTTCTTGCAATTCGTCGGCCAACTCGTCGAGCTTCGCCTGATTGCGAGCCACGAGGACCAGGTTGCTCTTATCCGCGGCAAACAGCCTTGCCAATTCGCGTCCGATTCCCGACGATGCTCCCGTAATCAGGGCAGTCTCCGTTGGCATGACTCGGCTCCTTCTTCACCATGATTTCATGTCATGGCGACTGTTCGGGGCTTGCCCGGCTCGATCCCCCACGGGATTCGGGCGGTCGCCACAATCTCGCGGTGAGTCTTTCGCACCGCCACGAATGAACCTACCCGATCTGTTGGCACAATTTCTAGTCTTTTTTTTGGCGAGACGGCAAAAGCAGCAAACCGTGGGACCGCCCCGGGGGGAACCGAAGGCCACGCCGACTTGCCACGCCGCAAAACGCGAAGGAGGTAAGGTTGCCTGGCATCCCTAGCAGCCCGTTGAACAAGTCACTTTCGGCCAGCTGAGTTGTCCAAGGGGCAAG
>CAZLDQ010000144.1:0-14938 GCA_964558295.1 uncultured Planctomycetaceae bacterium
ACGCCCGCTGTAAACTCAAATCGGTCTATCCCAAAATCAAGCTGTGACAAAGCACGAGCCTGATGTGTTCCATTCGCCGAAATCCCCGTCGTAAGCTGCCAGCTTGAATCGTGCGACGGCCCTCCTCACTAGCCGACCGCAAATTATCTTGGATTATCACCGGGCGAATTAAAACCAGCCACGAGCGGGCGGAATTCGAGCAGCTGGGGTTATTGTCGTGACAACTCCTACGATTGGCAAGCGCCGGCATCGGGACTGGTGTTCTGGGTGGCCTTGGATTTCGACCGTTTCGTGACGCCTGACGGCGTACTGGAGCCGGCGGGCGGAATGGCGGGTTTTGCGTCGCTCGCGGGGGTTGAGGAGTCGTCCGACGCACTGCCGTGGGCGGCGTGGTTTCGCAGACGGTAGCTCTTGCCGGTAATCGAGACGATCTCGGCGTGGTGGAGGAACCGATCGAGGATCGCCGTGGCGCTGGGGACGTCGCCGACGAGCTTCCCCCTGCCCTCCAAGGGCCGGTTGCTAAGTCGAAGATCTGCTTCTTCTGGATCGACGGTTTGAAGGACCAGTTGAACTGATCCAGGGGCTTCACCTCGCGGAACAGGGCCGCCTTCGTGTGGTGGGCGATCTGCCGCTCCTGCCGCACCAGCAGTTCGTCCTGCAAGATCAGTTCCAGGAACTCGGCATGGCTGAGCTGATGGCCGGCGGCTTCCTGCAACCGCACGTCCAACGTCTCGGCCAAGCCCGACAGCCGTAGATTGCGAAGCATCGACAACAGGCGTTCATTTATAGGGTTCGTTCTTCTTGGTACAAGTGGATAGAAACAGGCGTTTTCCAGGGATTCGCTGGGATGCCGACGGGTCAGGCTGAGGACGCCTTGCAGAACCCGCGTCCCCTCGATGCCGTGGGCCACGAGCATCGCTTCGGCCCACTGGAACGTATAGGGACCGATGTCCTGGAGCTTCTGCAACAGGTACGCAATGTGAGCGTCTCCAAGACATCAAAAGGACAAGTCCTACGCGTTTCACCGTCGCCTTGATCGAAAAGACAATTCAGTTGCTGTACAGACGTGTCATGGCTTACCGCGTATAGGCCAAACGAGTTGTTGCCGGACGGACTGTGTCTGGCAGCCGGGCCCTGGGGGGGGAGGAAACCTCTCGGCTGCCCCTGGCCCGGAATGACCCGTGAGGGGGGCGTCGACCGATCCTAACCGCCCTGTTCGACGTTTATCTTTCACTCACCGCTCGTGCCATCGCGAGGATACCGGCTCGGATCGGTTCGGGCAGCGTCTCCCAAACGTCGATGACGGCTTGCAGGTCAACGCCGATGGGATTCACAGCTTGAACCACTGCCCCCATATCTGCCCCCACGTCCTTAGAATCCACTGTTTCTTCCGCGGAATCGGGGCAGCGCCAGGCGTCTTGAAAGCAAATGCCTATCTAGGTTTTTGGGGGTGGGGGGTGGTGCAGTACGAAATCCGTGGGGCTCCTTGACTCTTTGTGGAGGCCAAGTATACTCACTTTGAAAAGAGGGCAAATCATGAAACTCTCTCGGACGGTTTCGTACGCGTTACAAGCAACTCTGCATCTGGCGCGCACTGCTTCGGATTCTCCTGTTCCTTGTAGTCAGCTCGCGGCACGCGGCAAAATGCCGGAGCGGTTTCTCCTTCAGATCCTGCGGAATCTGGTCGCGCACGGAATTTTGGCGTCCACGCGTGGGGTAGATGGCGGCTATGCCTTGGGGCGGCGAGCCGATGAGATCTCTTTGCTGGAAGTGATTGAGGCAATTGACGGTCCTTTGTCAGCCTCTTTGCCTGTTGGTGAAGGTCTGCCAGCCGAATCGCGGACGAAGCTTGAACGTTCGCTTTGCGAAGTGATAACGGGCATGCGACGCGAGTTGGCGTCGGTTAAGCTGTCCAGTCTATTGCCGAAGTCCCGTGAGTCGGGAGGCGGCGGGTCGGCTTCCGCCGGGCTGGCTCGCTCCTCCAAGTAGCTCGTCTGCCTTGTCGCTTTCTTGGATCGCGACTAGACTTAACTCTTGCGGCGTCTCTCCTTTCGTGACAAACGTTCGCCGGAGAGTGGCGGCGTCGACAGATGTTGGTTGTGCGCCGATGGGACTGCTTGGGGACTCTTGGGAAGGGATCACCGATGATCAGTAAGGTCGACGAGGCTAATCAACAACGGCTTGAATTGGCGGTTGAAGCCGCGCGCGCGGCTGGCCGCATAACCTTGGACTACTTCCGCCGCGATGATCTGCAAGTGGAACGTAAAGGGGACGATTCGCCGGTGACAATCGCCGATCGTCAAGCCGAGCAATACCTGCGCCGACGCATCGGGGAAGCGTTTCCCGAGGACGGGATTTTGGGAGAGGAGTTTGGCGAACAGCATGGGACCAGCGGATATCGTTGGATCGTCGATCCGATCGATGGTACCAAGTCCTTCATCCATGGAGTGCCTCTTTATTCGACGTTGATTGGTGTGGAACGCGAGGGGGAGTGCGTGCTGGGAGTGATTGTGATTCCTCCGTCCGATGAGGCCGTATATGCCGCCGTGGGCCAAGGGGCGTGGTATGTTCGAGGCGAGCAGCCCCCCTGCCCCGCTCACGTCGCTAGTACCCCGAGTCTCTCTCAAGGCCTCTTTTTGACCAGTGAAGTGCTCAACTTCCACACGGTTGGCCGTCCGCAAGTGTTCGAGCGTCTTCAGGCCTCAGCGCGGTTGACCAGAACTTGGGGGGATGGTTATGGATATCTGATGGTTGCCACCGGTCGCGCCGACGTGATGGTCGATCCGATCATGTGGGCCTGGGATGCCGCCCCTATGCTCCCCATCCTCGAAGAGGCCGGTGGTGTGTTTACCGACTGGCAGGGGCGACGTAGTATTCACTCCGGGCAGGGATTGGCAACGAATCCGCAACTCCTCGCCGAGGTCCTGGCGATTACGCAAGTGGTAGAGGGCGAATGACCTATGACCCAATGGCCAGTTTTTCATTGGTCATTGGTCATTTCTTCTCCTCTTGTTTCTTCTTGGACGCAGACGCCACCCCTGGCCAGCGGATCGTGTCGGACCAAACGATGCGGTTGTCGCGCAGGAGCCAGATTTGCAGCCTTCCTGGGGCGGAAAAGTAGTTCTCGGGCAGATCCAAGTATAGGCTTTCTTGCTCCACGGCCCAGTGGTCCAGCAGACAGAAAGTGGCTCGCGACAGCCCTTTTGCGTCTTTGGGGTCTCCCGTGGCGAATTTGGCGGGCACCTCGGCAGGTGCCTCGGTTCGGCAGGCCACGCACACGGCGGCTTTGCCCAGGGAATTGCGATTACCGATGATCTCGAATTCAAGGCCTTTTTCGCTAAACGGATGACGCACGGGGACCTCGTCGGCCTGATCCAGGCTACGGTAGAGGTCGGCCGTTACCTGCCCCTTCAAATAGTTGCTGACGAAATACATCGGCCGGATTTTGGCTGTTGCAGGTAGACTGTCAGGCAGCAGGCAGACCTCGACCGAAGGGCGGGAAAAGGATTTCCAGGGGCGATGGAGGGCTAGCACCAGATCGCCATCGTGATCCTGAAGGATTCGCACATCTGGACTAGGGCGATCTTCGGTCATCTCCGGCGGACGTGTCGTCTTGTCCGCTGCCAAGGCAGCCGAAGCGAAGGCAAGGCACAAGAGCGAAAGCAAGAATTGCCGAGGGAGGTTCATGTGACTGGAGGTCCTGAGAAGTGTTACTGTATGACCCATTTTGACTATTTTGCCATGTTCGGCATAGCTGGGGCAAGTCTTGTCCCGAAGGATCGTCCGCTCCCTGGTCGTGTTGCATAGACGAAGCCCCGCTGAGGTGGGGCTTGGTGGTGTGGCCACATGCATGCTACGGCCTTGCCTTTTCCTGCGGAACGAATATATTGACACTTTTACCCTGAATGGTTGGTTCGTGCTTGAGGGAGTCTCGGGATGGCTTACGTCTGTGAAGTGTGTGGCAAGAAGCCAGTGATGGGCAACCAAGTGACCCACCGCGGGAAGGCCAAGTACTTGGGCGGTGTCGGCACCAAGGTTACGGGGATTAGCCGGCGGGCGTTTAAGCCTAACTTGCAGCGGGTCCACGTCACGGTTGGCAACGGGGTCCACAAGTCGATGCGCGTTTGCACGCAGTGTATCCGCAACGGTGCAATCACCAAGATCGTGCGCAGCGCCCCGTTCAAACTGCCGACGCTTGAATCGGTGGAAAAGGCTGCCAAGGCCGAGAAGAAAGCGAAGAAGTAGCCCCACGCCATGACGCTTTCCCGCGAAGAGGTCGAAAAGGTCTCTCTGCTGGGACGTCTTCTTTTGTCAGACGACGAGTTGGACAAGATGACGACCCAACTAGGGGCGATTCTTCAATACATTGAATTGCTGGCTGAGGTGGATACCACCAACGTCGCGCCGATGGCTCATGCGCTGGAAGTCACCGACGTGTTTCGTGCCGACGAGGTTGGTTCAAGTCTGGACCGGGAAGACGCCTTGGCTAACGCCCCGCACCGCGATGAGGAATGCTATCTCGTTCCGGCCGTGTTGGGCGACGTGTAAGGGTTTTTCACGTTTCCAACGTCTGGCAGAGATCAGCGATGTCGCTCATCGATTTGACCGCCACTGAATTGCTGGCCCGACTTACTTCGGGTGACGTCACCTCGGTTGAGGTGACCAAGGCCTATTTGGACCAGATCCAACGCCACGACGCGAAGATCGGGGCGTTCCTGCGGGTTGACGCGGAGTCGGCCCTTGCCAGGGCGGCGGAAATCGACGCCCGGCGCGCACAAGGCAAACCGGTCGGACGTCTGGCCGGCCTGCCGGTGGCAGTCAAAGACGTCCTGGTTACCAAAGGCGAGCTGACCACGTGTGCCTCGCGCATGCTGGCCAACTTTCGCCCGCCCTACGATGCGACCGTCATTGCTCGGCTCAAGGCGGCCGACGCCGTGTTGCTCGGCAAGACCAACATGGACGAGTTTGCCATGGGCGGCTCGACGGAGAACTCGGCGTTCCAGGTTACCCGCAATCCCTGGGGCCTCGATCGCATTCCCGGCGGATCCAGCGGCGGTGCGGCGGCGGCGGTGGCGGCCTCGATGGCTCCCCTGTCGATTGGCTCTGACACGGGCGGGTCGATTCGTCAGCCGGCCGGGCTTTGTGGCGTCACCGGAATGAAGCCGACCTATGGACGCGTCAGCCGGTTCGGACTGGTGGCGTTTGCCAGCAGCCTGGATCAGGTCGGCCCGCTGGCCTGGACCGCGGAAGACGCCGCCCTTCTCTTGGAAGTCATCGCCGGACACGATCCTTGCGACGCCACGTCGATCGATCTTCCGGTCCCTTGCTACACGGCTTCGATTCGACGGCCGCTGGAGAATCTGCGAATCGGCCTGGTTCGCGAGCATTTCGGACCGGGCCTGTCGTCCGAGGTCGACCGGGCAGTCCGCGAGGCGATTCGCGTCTACGAGTCGCTTGGTGCCACGGTCAAGGAAATCTCGCTGCCGCATAGCAAGTACGCCATTGCGACCTACTACATCATTGCTCCCAGTGAAGCTTCCAGTAATCTGGCACGTTACGACGGCGTCCACTACGGCTATCGGACCGATGAGAAAGCGATGATGGCCGAATTGGAGGCCCAACGCAACACGCTCCGGCAGGTGGGGGGGCAGATGGCTGTGAGGGAACTGGACAACGCCTTGGTCCGCATGTACCGGCGTTCTCGGTCCGAAGGGTTTGGGGCGGAAGTCAAACGTCGCATCATGCTCGGGACGTACGCCCTGAGTGCTGGTTACTACGATGCCTATTACCTCAAAGCCCTCAAAGTCCGGCGCCTGATCCGCCAGGATTTTGATCGCGCGTTTGAGGAAGTCGATCTGATCGCCGGGCCCGTGGCTCCCACTCCCGCTTTCAAGCTGGGCGAGAAGGCCGACGATCCACTGGCGATGTACTTGTTCGACCTCTACACGGTCAGCACCAATCTGGCAGGGATCGGTGGGATTTCGATTCCCTGTGGTTTCAGTTCCGAGGGTCTTCCGATTGGGTTGCATCTGCAGGCTCCGCCGTTCGAAGAAGAGCGACTGTTGCGCGGGGCGCAGATGTATCAGCAGGAGACGGAGTGGCATCGGAAGAGACCGAACATTGGATGGGAGAATTGCTGACTGCAGACTTGAAATTGGAGATTTGATGGGGGCAGGGAGATGGCACCGGAGGAGTTGTCAGAGCGGTTGATACAGTCTGGGGTGAGGGCGGGGGCGGTGGTGGAGGCCCTGCCGGATACGCGGTGGGAAAGGCACATGGCCGGGTAGCTTGTGCGATGTGGCACCTCGCCAGGACCGAACAGTGAGGAAGGACGTGCTGCGGAAAGCCGGGCCGGTTTTTGTATGTAAGCAGAGTGTCTTCCTCAAAAAGCTGTGCGAATCACGGTATGGGATGCGGTTGGTTGTCAAGGCCGAACAGCTTCCCGAACCAAAGATGTCCAACTTGATCGCCGAGGGTACGGAACTTTGCAACATCCTCGTCCGATCCAGCGGCATTGCCAAACAAAACGCCAAGTCTCCCAACGGACTCCCCCCGCCCAGTTGATTTCCAATTTGCATTATTCGATTTTCAGTTTGCCATTTCCAATCCACGATTCCTTTTCCCATGTCCATGCCTGATCTTCCCTACGACATCATCATCGGCCTGGAAGTCCACGTTCAGCTTCTCACGGAGAGCAAGCTGTTCTGTTCTTGCAGCACGAAGTTTGGTCTTCCGCCGAACACGGCGACCTGTCCGGTGTGCATCGGCATGCCGGGAGTGATGCCGGTGATGAACCGGAAGGCGTTTGAGCTGGCGTTGAAGGCGGCGTTGGCGTTGAATTGCCGGATCGCCCCGTTCACCAAGTGGGATCGGAAGAATTACTACTATCCCGATCTGCCCAAGGGCTATCAGATCAGCCAGTACGATTTGCCGTTCAGCTACGACGGGCATTTGCACATCAGCGATCCCAAGGGGCTGGTGCCGTCGAAGGACATCAGGATTATCCGCGTTCACTTGGAAGAGGACACGGGGAAGAGCATGCATGACGAGGTGGCTGGCCGTGGGGACAGCCGGATCGATCTGAACCGGGCCGGCACGCCGCTGTTGGAGATTGTCAGTCGGCCTGACATGCGCTCGCCGGCCGAAGCCAAAGCCTACCTCACCGAGTTGAAGCTGTTGCTCAACTATCTGGGCGTTTCCGATTGCAACATGCAGGAAGGAAGCCTCCGGGTCGACGCGAACATCAACCTTCACATCCACACGCCGCAGGGGAAGATCGCCACGCCGATTGTGGAGGTGAAGAACATGAATAGCTTCCGTGCGGTCGAACGGGCGCTGGCCTACGAAGCTCCACGGCACTATGAGGTTTGGAAAGAGACCGGCCACAAGCTGGGCGATGTGCCCAAGCAAACCCGCGGCTGGGATGAAGCCGAGCAGATTACACGGGCTCAGCGGTCCAAGGAAGAGTCGAGCGACTACCGCTACTTTCCCGAGCCCGACTTGGTCCCCGTCACGGTCACGGAGGAAAAGATCGAACAAGTCCGCCAGTCGCTCGGCGAATTGCCAGCCCAACTGCGTACACGTCTTGAAGAGACCTACGGCCTCACTCCGTACGATAGCGAGGTGATTGTCAACCAGGGGCGGGCACTGGTCAATTACTACGTCGCCGTGGCCGAGAAGACTGGCGACGGCAAGACGGCCAGCAACTGGATTCAACAGGACGTGCTTCGCTACCTGAACGAGCAGCAGCTTGGCATTGAACAGTATCCGGTCGAGCCTGGGCAACTGGCCGAGTTGATCCAGGTCGTTCAGAGCGGTCGAGTCACGACGAGCCGCGGCCGCGAAGTGCTAGCCACGATGATCGAAACCGGTAAGCCGGTCGATGCCGCCATGCAGGCCATGGGGATCGTGGAAGTTGACGAATCGGAACTGGAAAACCTGTGTCGGGAACTGCTCTCGAGTAATCCGAAGATCCTGGCCGATCTGAAAATCGGGAAGCTCAAGGCCGTAGGGGCGTTGATCGGGCAGGCAAAGAAGAAGAACCCCAACGTCAATCCCGATCGCGTGCGCGAACTCTGTCTGCAACTGGCGGAGGCAATGTGAGTGTCATTACACTGACCACTGACTTCGGCACCGGCAGCTCGTATGGGGCGGCCATGAAAGGGGTGATCCTGACGATCAATCCCGCAGTGACGGTGATCGACATCACGCATGATATTCGGCCCCAAGACGTGCGCCACGGAGCTCTGATTCTGGAAGAAGTGACCGACCGCTTTCCGCCGGACACAATCCATGTCGCGGTGGTTGATCCAGGGGTGGGAACCGATCGAGCGATTGTCTTTGTCCAGATTGGCCGTCAGCGTTACTTGGCTCCTGACAACGGTCTTCTTTCACGCCTAACCTGCCGTCAGCCGCCATCGCAGGTGATTCAATTGACGGAGCCGGCCTATTGGCTTGAACCTGTCTCGGAGACCTTTCATGGACGCGACATCCTGGCCCCGGCGGCCGCCTGGCTGAGCCTGGGGCTTCGGCCGGAGCGGCTTGGGACACCACGGCAACGGTTGGTAGACCTTGATTGGCCGGTCCCACGATGTCAACCAGGCTCGGTGGAAGGCCAGGTTCTTACGATTGATTCTTTCGGCAATCTCATTACAAACATCACCGTCGACCTGTTGGGCGATGTGCCCCGTGACGAGCGAACCCGGATTGCCATCGGCGATCGGCAGATTACGGGAATTGGTCGCACTTATGGCACCCGTCCTGAAGGCACGTTGATCGCGTTGGTCGGCTCCAGCGGGCGGCTTGAGGTGGCCGTTGTGGGCGGTAATGCGGCTGCGACGCTGCACGTGGGGGTGGGAACCCCTGTCTCGCTCACAACCACCTTGATAGCTTGAGGGGCCGTGCGGCCGCCCGACCGTGGCATTGGTGGGGTCACGACGTGGATCGTACAATCTTCCCTTGCTGTGTCCCCCGCTCTTCACCCTCAACTCACCACTGCTCCCTATGTCCGACCCAACCATCGAACAGCTCAAACAGTGGGATCGCCAGATCGTCTGGCATGCGTTTACACAGATGGCCGAGTACGAGCCGTTGATCCTCGAACGAGGCTACGGTTGCACGGTCGTGGATATTGACGGGAATGAGTATCTTGATGGGGTCAGCAGCTTGTGGTGCAATATCCATGGGCATCGGCATCCGCGGTTGGATGCGGCAATCCGCGCGCAGTTGGACCGCGTGGCTCACGTGACGCTTCTTGGCGCCTCCAATCCACCGGCGATTATGCTTGCCAAGCGACTGGTGGACTTGTCTCCTGCCGGCTTGGAGCATGTGTTTTACTCGGACGATGGGGCTACGGCCGTGGAAGTGGCCATTAAGATGGCGTTCCAGTATTGGCAGCAGCGACGCGATCCGCGGCCGAAGAAGACCCGCTACCTAGCCTTGGGCGATGCCTATCATGGCGACACGCTCGGTTGCGTGAGTGTCGGCGGCGTGGAGCGGTTTCACGCGATGTTTAGGCCGCTCTTGTTCGATTGCTTGCGAGTTCCCACGCCGAATCCCTATCGCACGCCGGACGGGGTGACGCGGGAGCAGGCTTTGGAATACTACCTGGCGCAGTTCGAAAAGACCTTGGTCGAGCATCATGAGCAGCTTGCCGCCGTGGTGATCGAACCGCTCATGCAATGCGCCGCGGGAATGATTGCCCATCCGCCTGGCTACCTCAAAGGCGTGCGCGAGCTGACTCGCCGCTATGAGGTGCTGTTGATTGCCGACGAGGTGGCCGTGGGCATCGGGCGTACGGGCAAGATGTTTGCGTGCGAGCATGAGCAGGTCAGTCCGGATCTGCTCTGCATCGCCAAGGGGATCACCGGCGGTTACCTGCCGCTGGCTGCCACTTTGGCGACCGACGAGATCTGGCGGGCCTTTTGGGGGGACTATCATGAGTCGAAGACGTTCTACCACGGCCACACCTACGGCGGCAATCCGCTGGGGGCCGCCGTGGCCTTGGCGACGCTGGACGTCTTTGACGAGGAGCAGACGCTCGCAAAGCTGCCCTCGAAAATCGCCCGGCTCAGCGAGCATCTGGCGAGGATTGGCCGCCTGCCCATCGTCGGCGATGTGCGTCAGCGCGGCCTGATCGCCGGCATCGAACTGGTCCGCGATCGGGCGACCAAGGAGCCGTTTCCCTGGACGGAGAAACGCGGCCTTCGAATCTGCCAATATGCCCGAAGCGAGGGGGTCCTGCTTCGCCCCTTGGGCAATGTGCTGGTTGTCATGCCCCCGCTGGCAGTCAAGCTTCACGAACTCGATCGGATCTGCGAAGCCGTGGAACGGGGCATCGTGCGCATGCAGCGAGGGGAGTGCTGAACGTCTCTATTCCGCGGCCGACTTCGTTCCCTCAGGGGATCCGCTGATGGGAACACCTTCGGGCAGAGGACGCCCGGCCGTAGCGAAACCCATGTGGAAGAGTTCTTTCTTGAGCTGGCGGAATTCCGCGAAGCTATCGTCGTAGGTCCAGAGTGTGACGCTTGCTTTGTCGGGGCGGTGTTGTGCGAGGACCTTGCGGAACTGCGAACCCTCGGCCAAGGCTTCTTGGAGCGATTCGCCCAAGTCGTTGGAGACAGGAATAAACGTGACCTGTTTGAGTTGCGCGTAAGGGCGGCGTCCCGTGGCCATTTGAGTCTCGATCGGCACATCACGGAGCACAAAGGTATACCGGAGGCGGAAGCCGCCCTCGGGGCCTACTGTGTCCGTCAGTTCGCGTTGCTCGAGCAGGCGATAGGCCTTTTGACGGAAATCGGCCTCAAACCTCGCCCGCAGCTTATCCATGGGAATCATCGCGATTCGGCCCCCGCGAAGTTGGAAGTGGATTTCGTCTTCATCCACGGTCTTACTCATGGGGGTTGGGTAGTTTTCGACAAGAATCGGTTCCGCTTTTGCCGTTTGGACCGCCCTTCGCTGCTGTTCGAGTTCATGCCACTCCTGCTGGGCCTCGGTCACACGCCGCTGGAGATCGAAGCTGTCCTGGCTCTCAGCGTCAAGCTGTTCTCGGGCACTCTTGAGCTCTTGCTCCATCGCGGACACGGCTGTTGCCAGAAGAGCTCGCTCATGCGACCGCTTGTTCGCCTCCTCCTGGAGACTGCGGATCTGTTCGGCCGTCTTCATGATGTCGGAACGAAGGGAGCTCTCGACGGCCTGCTCCGTGCGCAGAGCGACCGTCGCGTTCCGCACCGCCTCGTCTTCGGCTTCTTTGACGGGCGCATTCTTGATGCGCAACCCGGCCACGATCATCAGGATGATCAGAATCCCGACGATGTTCGTTACCACGTCAAGAAACGAATCTTGGCCGGCAGCAGTGGATTCGGTGCGGATCGAACGTCGCATTACAACTCTGCTTGCTTACGAAGGGATTTCGGATACCAAATCGAATGGCCGTGTCTGGTTGCTTTACGCTTCGCGTGGAACCTTTACCTCTGCAGCATCTTCATTCCGCTGCCTTCTAGCAAGATGGCCAGATCGCGGTAGCGGAACTCGGCCTCGGGAGCAACGTATACATCGAGGATCGGCCGCCAATACATCCCCTTGCCAGCGATTCCCCAGGAGTCCATGGTATCCCAGATCGCCGAGATCGTGCTATCGATGGCATCGATGGTGCGAGGTCCCAGAGGAATGACTTTGGCTTCGGAGTCCTTACGTTCCGGTACGATGATGAGCCGATCCGCGTAGAGGTCGATACGGATCGGCCGCGTCAGCGGGATGGATCGTTCGGAAGCGTTGCGCAGTCCCCAGTTTTCTCCGCGTGTTTTGGCTAGGCAGGGCACGTCCTCGGATGCGTTATCCTGGGATGCCGCTTTCTGGCTTTTGTCGGTGGGAGGCTGAGGATGCCATTCGCCTGGGCGGAGGGGCGAACCGTCTTGCTCCGCACTCCGCTTGACATCGGCGGTTTGACTGGGCAAGACGCCACGAAGCGGATGGCTTCGGTGTGCCGACGGAGTGGTGGGATTTGTGGCGGCGGTCGTTGCCTTTTCGCGGTTCGAAGAACCGTCGGTCAGCGCCCGGTCGGGCGGAAGAGGCGCATCTTCCGCGGGGAATTGTGTACTATCCACGCGATTGCCGAACGGTCTCGCTGGCTGACGGGCCTCGAGGCCGGCAGAGGCCTTGTCCTCTCCCTCAGAGTCGTCCCGAATCACGCCGCCACTGTACGGGGCCGCTCGGTACTTCGGCTGCGAACGGCTCTCTGAAAGACGGGGAACTGCCTGAGCCAGCCGTTGTTGACGCATGCGGGCGACGTTCACCAATTGTTCGACCTTCTCGGCCAATGTCCGATCGGGTGGCTGAAACTCCAGGTTCCAATCCTCCCCGATCAATTCGTAGCCGAACTCCGAATTCCACGACTTCATCGCCGCCTGGGCCAGATAATAGGCGCTGATTCCACTCGGACGCACCAGAAGGAGCGGATACGGTTCGTTGGAGCCGTCCGCGGCAATCTGCTTTCGTTCGAGCAGGTATTCTCGATAGGCACGCAAAGCCACATCGAGCGGATTGCCGGGGCCTAAGGGGCCGTTGAAATCGTTCTCACTAAACACGAGGCCTTCGGGCTGCAGGACAATCCCGTCGCGGCGGCACTCCAGATAGATCGGCCGTCGATGGGTGCCATTCGGACCTTCGTAGGGGATGACGGCATAACTCGTGGACTGCTTCGCCTGTTGTTGAGCCTTGGCAAGCTCTTGTTTGGCTTCTTCGATCTGGCTGCGGAGCCGGGCAAGCTCCGACTGCTGCTGTGCACGTTGTTGACTACTGGTGCCTTTGGCCAGCTTCAACTGGGCAAAGGACGTTTTGAACTGACTCAGGCTGGCTCGCAACTTCTGGATATGGTCTTCCAGACCACCCAGTTGCAGACGAAGGTTCGTCAACTGAGCCTCGGTCTTCTCACGCGACGCTTTCAACTCGGTAATTCGCCAACGGGTCATGTCTCGGGCCGTCTCCAAGTCCTTCAGGGCTTGGGATTTCTCCGCCACGATCGGAAGTTGCTCGGCCTGCAGACGAGCCTGCCGGGCGATGACGACCAGGACGACGATCAACGCCCCCATCGTACAGAGGAGCACGGCCAGGAAAGGGAACAGCGAGATACGGGCCTCGCCGCTGGATCGGCTTCGAGTTGTCGCGCTGGGACTCCGTTTCATGCGGCCTGACCTGTCCGTCGGGTGGCTTCAAGCTGAATCGAAGATGCATCGGCCGGCATGTCCGTCAAACGGCTGTTGAGCAGATGGATCGCGGCGGCCAAGCTCATCACCGTCTGTTCGAAGTTTTTCGAACCGGCTAGGGCCGAGAGATTGCGATTGAGCGTCTCTTCCAAGCGGGCGATCTGCCCAGAGGCTTCCACGGCGCGGGCGATCTGTTCGGCCTTTTGCACCACCGACTTCTGCAGCGAAGCGAACGTCTCGGTGTTTTGCAGCAGGAACTGCTGGAGGCGTTCCCAGTTGCGGCAGTTCTTTTCGGCCAGCGCATCTTCCTGAGCGGCCAGTTCTTGGGCATGAGCGCGGAGGCTCTCTTCCAGAGCACTGGTCAGACTCGTTTGGAGTTGCTTCCCGGTTGTGTCGATCAACTGGTCCCATCGCTGTTTGGCCGCCTCGACCGTCGACCACCAGAGCTGCGTCTGGTGCCGCACGAGCTGTTCGGTTGACTGGACCATGGCCTCCATCATCCGCCGGACGGCAAGCAATTGGCCGTCGGGACCGTCGCCGATTTCCTCGAAGCGGCCGATCAACTCCGCCTCGACGCGCTGGTCCACCTGATTGAGCAAGGCCGTCTCGTTGCGATCGACGACGTATTGGACGAACATGAGGATCATGGAGAGAGCCAAGGCCAGGGCAGTCGTGTCGAAGGCTGTGCCCAGCCCGGAGGTCACTTGTGGCAACGAGGTTTCCAGGGCTTGGGGAGAGAGATTGGCAATCGCCATGGTGATCCCCACGACAGTCCCCAGAAAACCGAGGATCGGAATCGCCCAGACCACGAGCCGCACGAAGCTATAGCTGGCGTTCTGACGCCCGAGGTCGACGTCGGCCAGGTAACGCAGGTGTTCGTCAAGTCCTTTGATTGTGCCGCTGCGTCGGAGATACTCCAAGGCGTCGCGGAAGCGGCACACTAGATAGTCGTTTTGCCAA
Source organism: uncultured Planctomycetaceae bacterium (assembly GCA_964558295.1). GTDB lineage: Bacteria > Planctomycetota > Planctomycetia > Pirellulales > Thermoguttaceae > JBDKTH01. The sequence goes on from CAZLDQ010000144.1 coordinate 14,163, forward strand.
GAGCTGGGCACTTGGTCAAGTTGATCAAGCAGAAGATCGCAGTCGTCGAGGGTTTGGCCCCCATGGGGGACCGGTTCCAGGAGCGTCAGGCGAAGCCGGTGCGATTGGGCTGTGATGTCGAGAAACTTGACGACCAGGGCGGCCAGCCCGACGAAAAAGAGAACGGTCTCCAGGTACTCGACGGGATGGCGGGCGCAATACTGTTGGAGGAACGTGTCGCCCAACAGGCCGCGTTGGAGGAGGGCATAGAAGCCCACACTGGCTGCACCACCCCAGAGCAAGGGCGATTTGACCAATCCTTGGAGGAGGCGATTGAAGGTTGTCACGGGCAGTATCCTTCGACGGAAGCGAACGGTTGAATGAGGGAGTCGAGGCGGTCAAGTCCGATACGCGACTCCTGGATTCGTAGCGGGAAAACCCGCCAGCATTTGGATACCGGAATCCGTACTAGGGCCGGCACCAGCCTCAGAATCGGTATAAGCCGCAAAGTTGATGAGAAGAAACGCAAAGAACGCGTTGCCGCAGAGAAAATGGGGAGTCTAGGGGGCGGCGGTAAACAATGTGATGGACTTTCCCTCGCTTGAGTGGCACAGCGGAGTGGTTGCTGCGTGGCCTGTCCGCAGATGTGGATTAACCGGCAAATATTGCCAAAGTCAAACCGCCTACACGGCCGATCCTAGTAGCGTCGCATCTAGCGGCGGAGTCAAACGGATGCCGAACACTACTGCGAATCGTTGCTAGACCGAGTATGTTCCCAGGGGGGAAACAGTCCGGAG
>CAZLDQ010000145.1:0-14852 GCA_964558295.1 uncultured Planctomycetaceae bacterium
TGGGAAACGGCGTTACGCACGCGAGTGATCGCCCCGAAGGTATTGGTCCGCGGGCGAAGGTGGGCGATCGTGCGGAGGAACTCGAAGGAGTGCCCCTTCTTCTGGAGCGGATAGCTCTCCGAGTCGGCAAACCCGTAGACCTTGAGGCTGCGGGCCTCAACCTCCGTGGCTTGGCCCTTGCCGGGAGAAGCCTTCACCAGCCCCTCAACGCGGATACTCGAACCGGCGGTGAGCTTTTTGACATCCGTTTCGTAGTTGTCCAAAGCCGCCGGGGCGATAATCTGAATATTGCCCAGGGAAGAACCGTCGTTGAGTTCCACAAAGCTGAATCCCCCCTTGGAATCGCGACGGGTGCGGACCCAACCTTCAAGAATCACTTCCCGCCCTACGGCCTCGGGACGACGTGCTTCGGCGACACTGAGTTTATCCATTTGTTTGCTTCCCGGAAAATTGCGGCACAAGTGCCCGGCACAAGTGCCCGGCGAAATGGGGATCGTGATTCTTATTCAAACCCTTTGGCGGCCAGCCAGCGTTCGGCGTCCAAAGCAGCCATACAGCCGGCGCCGGCCGAGGTGATTGCCTGGCGATAGTACTCGTCGGCCACATCCCCGGCGGCAAAGACCCCTTCGACGCTCGTGTACGTCCGAGCGGCCGTCGTCAGCTTGATGTACTTTTTCGCGGTCAGTTCCAACTGGCCGCCGAGAAACTGGGTGTTCGGCGTATGGCCGATCGCCATGAACACTCCGGCAACGGCGATTTCCAGATCGGGCTCCTCGGCCGTACTCGTCAACCGCAAGCCGGTGACCCCTTCGGCGTCGTTGCCCAGAATCTCCCCGACAACCCGGCGCCAGAGGATCTCAATCTTGGGATTGTTCAGTGCCCGCTGGGCCATGATCTTCGAGGCCCGCAACTCGTCGCGGCGGTGGATCATGTAGACCTTGCTGGCAAACTTGCTCAGGTACTCGGCTTCTTCCACGGCCGAATCGCCCCCCCCGACCACGGCCAGCGGCTTGTTGCGGAAACGTGGGAGGGCCCCGTCGCAAACCGCACAGGCCGAGACGCCACGGTTCTTGAACGCCTGTTCCGAGGGGAGGTTCAAATAGTTGGCCCGGGCACCGGTAGCCACAATCACCGCCAGGGCTTCGTAGGTCTTCTCGTCCGAGGCAGTCAGGCGGAACGGATGGGTCTTGAAATCGACGGAGACCACGTCTTCGGTAATGATGCGGGTGCCAAAGTTGACCGCCTGTTGGCGCATCAGTTCCATCAGTTCCGGCCCACTGACTCCCTTCTTCCTGTGCGGGGGCATCATCAGACGCTTCTCTTTGGGCAGAGCACTGTCCAGGTACCCCTCCAGGTCCCCCGCCGGGAAACCAGGATAATTTTCTACTTCGGTCGTCAGGGCGAGCTGACCAAGGGGGAGGGTTCCAGCCAAGCGGTTTTCTTCGGTGATCGCCCCTTCAAAGGTCAGAGGCTGTAACGCCGCCCGAGCGGCGTAGATCGAAGCCGCCCACGCGGCGGGGCCACTGCCGATAATGATCACTCGCTCTGCCATGACTTGTCTCCCGTTTGCTGGGGGCCTTCGCCGACTCGCCCCTAATGCCCCGAAAACGGCTCATTATAGGGCCTTTTACCGCGCCTTCCAATGGTCGCAGTTGCTAGCAACGGATTGCCGTGAGATATTAAACCGCTGACGAACCGATAAAACAGGGTGGCCAAGGCTGCGTTCGTGGCCGCAGCCGGGTGGGGGGCTGAAATTCGCTGAGTAGGGAGAATGCAATGTTCGATAATGCGGCCGTGATCACGCTGTTGGCTTTTGCAGCATTCATGCTGGCCTATTTCACCTACGGCCGGTTCCTGGCCCGCCGGGTATTCAAGCTCGACGCAAATCGCCTCACCCCCTCGCATACCCGCAACGACGGTATCGATTACGTCCCCACCCGCATCCCGATCCTCTTTGGGCATCACTTCGCCTCGATCGCCGGGCTCGGCCCCATCCTCGGCCCGGCTATCGCGGTGATTTGGGGCTGGGGGCCGGCTGTGCTCTGGGTGATCATCGGCTGTATCTTCATCGGCGCCGTCCACGACCTGGGCTCGCTGACCGTCAGCATGCGATTCCAAGGACGCACGATCGGCGACGTCTGCCGCGATCTGATGGGCCCCCGAGCGAGGCTCTTAGCCCTGCTAATCATCTTCTTCCTCATGTCGTTGGCCATGGGGGCATTTGTCATCGCCATCTCCAACCTGTTCGTCCGCTTCAACCCAGACGCGATCATTCCTTCCTTCGGCCTGATGCTGGTGGCCGTCATCTTCGGCATCGCCCTCTACAAGTTCCGCGTGGCACTGGTACCGGCAACCGTCGTGGCCTTGCTGGGCTTTGCCGGCTTCATCGTCTGGGGCGTCGAACAGCCGCTGTTGACCTATACCTGGTTCACGGAGAAAGCAACCCAAGAGGCCATTCTCAAAGCACGCGATATCGAAGCGAAAGACGGCCAGCCCGGCTTCCAATCGCCCTACGGCGCGGTCGCTGCAGCGGCCTTCCTGAAGGCCACCGGCAACGAAGCAGCCGCCAGGGACGTGGAAACGGCGATGGATACCACTGGACTTGCCTGGGTCGCCGTCTTGTTGTTCTACGGATTCTTGGCCTCCGTGCTGCCGGTCTGGCTCCTCCTGCAACCACGCGACTACATTAACAGTTTCCAGCTCTACTTTGCCTTGAGCACCATGCTCATTGGACTGGTCATTGCGGCGTTGGTCGGCGCGCCGGAGAGCCACATCGATGCGGCCTTATTTCGCGAAGGAGTGCCGGGTGCACCGTCGTGGATCCCCTTCCTGTTCGTGACAATCGCCTGCGGAGCCGTCAGCGGGTTCCACTCCCTCGTTTCCAGTGGGACCACGGTCCGCCAGATCAACCAGGAGACCGACGCCCTGGCGATCGGCTACGGCGCAATGCTCGTCGAAGGGGCCCTCGCGATCCTCGTCATCATGGCCTGCGTGGCCGGGCTGGGCATTGAGGCTTGGCAAGACGGCGGCGCGTATTCCAGTTGGAGCGGAATCGGCAAGGCCGGATTGGCCACCCAGTTGAATGCCGTGGTACGCGGCGCCGCCAACTTCTTGAGCCACCTGGGAATCGATCCCAAATACGGCCAGACGTTTTTGGCCGTCACCGTCGTGGCCTTCGCCCTGACCACGCTCGACTCGGCCACCCGGCTCTTGCGGTTTAACGTGGAAGAGATCCTCCGTTCGGTCCGCCTGGGGGTATTGGCCAATCGCTACGTCGCTTCGTTGATCGCCGTGGCGGGAATCGCCTTCTTCGCCCTCGTGCCGGCCGGCAAAACCCTCTGGACCCTCTTCGGCACGGCCAACCAATTGCTCGCCGGACTAACGCTCCTAACCGTCAGTGTGTTCCTCTTCAAACTCGGCCGGCCCGTCCTTTATACGCTGATCCCCATGGTCCTCATGCTCAGCGTGTCGATCTTCGCCATGGTCCTGAGCATCTTCAGCTTCTGGCAACAGGCCGACATGAGCCACGGGCAGAAACTGTCGCTAACGGTGGTCTCGATCGTTATCCTGGCCATGGCCCTATGGTTGATCGTCGAAGCCCTGGTCTCCTTCGCCCGAGGACGCGGCGGCCTCGATTTCGATGAGCCCACGGCCAAGCCGAAGTAATCATGCCCGCTCGCCCAATCGGTTTTGACAGACAACCGCTGTAGGGAATGCCCCCGTGGCGTTCCGGGCAATTGGGTGGCATGCTGTCACGGCGTGCAGCGACGGGTCGGCATCTTTTTTCCTCAAAGGTCCTGCCGCCCCCGGCCACGTCGTGTGACGGCATGCCACCCAGCTACTCGACAGTCAGCTTCTCCTTGGGAAGCGTGGCTGCCAGGTCAGGCAGATCGTAGACCCGCAACGCACCGTGCACAATGTTGGCCAACGGATGCGGGGTTAGCGGGGAGCGAATTACCTCCCGCCACGAAGGCACTCCGCCGCGCAATCGGACCGTGGCAAACCGTTCCGCCTCCAAGGCCGCCGCGTGCAGGGCCGCCGGAATAAGGTTCCCCACGGCGACCAGATGGACCTTGTGAACCTTGAAATCCGCCGGGTACTTGACCAGGAACTGCACGCATTGAAGCGTATCCTCGGCACGCATCGCCAGGTAGGAGGTCGCCAGCATGTCGGCCAACACCGCATCACTCCAGTCGCGACCGAGATACTTGCTGAAGCCGTGATCGGCCCCACCCCCCTGGGTTTCCCCCACGCCGCGCAGATCGACAGCCAAGACGACCTGCCCCTGCCGGGTCAACTGTTCGATCGGACCGCCCGGGGCCGCATCGGCCTGCTTGCCGTCGCCGTGGAGATAGAGGGTGGCCTCGCCGTTCGGCTTCTCCGGCACAAACGCCAACGCGGCAAGCCACACCCCCGGCTCCGACTTCAAAACGAGCTTGTCGATACGATAACCGTCGCGAGCGATCGTGCCGAGCTTGTCCCAAGCGAGGTCCGGCAACTCACTGGCCGCACGGATTGCCGCCAGACGCCGCACTTCCTCCAATGCCCGGGCTTTCTCCGTCTGCTGCCAGAATCGCGCCCGAGCTTCGGCCAAACGCGCTTCTTCGTCCCGATTCAGGTCGTACACGCTTCGCGCGCCCGGGAGCCGCATCACCTGACCGTCCGGCGTGACCTGAATGTCCGGGTCCTCGAGGATCGGGAAGTCGGCCTCCGTGATCGCATCGTCCGTGTTCAACAGCCAACGCCGCATCCAGCGAACGGCCCCGACCCGCAGCTCCATACTGAATCCATGTTTTGCGTCGGCTTCCACCAGATCGACCCGTTCGGCGAATCCCAACCGGCTATAAAGACGCTTGGCCTCACGGAACGACTGCCACGTGCCATCGATCGGGAAGAAGTCGTGCGTGGCGGCACAGAGTAGCGTCGGCTTGGGGGCGCGCATCAAGACGTAGTCGGCATGGTCCATGCCCTGGGCGATTTGGGCGTGGATATTCTGCTCGCCGTCCTGCGAGCCGATCGTCTCCTGCACACGACGGAGCGTGGTCAGATAGCAACTTGGCGCGGCGACTTGAATTCGACTGTCCAAGGCCATCAGGTAGCTGGTCAACGTTCCGCCGCCCGAGTTGCCGGTGCAGCCAAGCCGCTTGGGATCGATCTCCGGACGACTCTCCAGATAGTCAAGGCTGCGCATGCCGTCCCAGATCCGGTAGGTGGCCGTGCTGCGTCCAAGGAGCAAACTTCCCGCGTTAAGCAGCGAATGTCCCAGAGTCCCCGGGGCAAGCGGTTTGCCCTTCTCATCCAACAGTTGGGCACGCTCGCCTTGGTCGATCGGATCATAGCAGAGGGCGGCCAAGCCATTTTTGGCCAGCAGGATCGACACCCGCTGATAGGGCTCCGCTCCCTTGCCGTTGTCGCTGTGCCCGCAGGGAACCAACACGCCCGGATAAGGCGGCTCGCTCAGAGGCAAGTAGAGGACCGCCGTAACATAGTGCTGCGGCTGACTCTCGTAGATCACCTTCTCGATCCGATAGCCGTCGAACGCTTGCTTGGCCACCACTTTCGCATTCAATGGTGTGCGTTCGGGAAAACCGCCAAGTGCCGCCACGAAGAACTGTCGCAGTCGCGTTTGGTAGGCAACCACTTGCTCGGGCGTCTTGATCTTTTCATACTCCTCCTCGCGCCGGTCGAACGCCACCTGAGCTCGCTGCATCAGGTAGGCATGCATCATCTCCTTCGGCGCGACCCCGTCCACCTGAGCCGGCAACACCGTCAGTTCCTCGCCAACCGCCGGTACGACCAGTCCCCACAAGCAGACAGCAACAACCCAGGCACGGTTCATGGCAATCTCCCTCGATGGAATAGGGGATGACGCCCCCCAGCATAGCCTGGAGCTGGAGGAATCGCAAGCGGCTCGGTGGAACGAAGGGGTCAGAGGTCGGTGAACCGTCCGCAGTACACAGAGACAACCTATCCGCTTCGGAACGAAATCCCGAATCCAGCCCCCCGATCCCACAGTCCTTGAGCCCCCAGTCATGGAACAACCGACCGCAAAGCTCCTCAGAAGAAAACCTCCTCCAACCCAGGATGGTCGCCGGCGTAGACGACGTCGGTCAATTGAAGGCCGAGTTGAAAGAAACCGGCCCCCATGGGGCTTAGATGCTTCGCCTTGCCGCGGAGGAACTGCATCGACCGCTCCCAACGGAAGCCGAGCACAACATCGTCCAACGAGCGGGGATAGTTGAGAACCAACGAGACGCCCGTCGTGGAAAACTCCTTGGTCACCGCGGGGAACATCTGTTCAAAGGCCAACTTGCCTTTGACCACGGGAATCACCATCACTACAATGGTGAGCCTGACCCTACCTTCCAGCCGTGGCCCTTCGATGAGCGATTCCAGGTCCGAACAGTTGTTGTTGACCAGTTTGAGCATCAAGCTCTGAACGGCGGCCGCTCGTTTCCGTGAGAATAGTGGCACGGGCGATTCTCCCTTCCATAATCAATCGTGTCGGATTGTCCATTCCAACTATAGGTCACGACAGATCGCGTGGGGGGAAGAACGATCGTCGGTAGGGATTGTGCGGACAGGACGGTCCCCGGTTCTTGATTTCCCTGCTCCTTGAGACTTATGACGACCTCGCGAGATCGTGTCATTCAGACGTTGAATCACCAGCCGGTGGATCGTGCCCCGCGCGACCTCTGGATTGCCCCAGGCGTGGAGGCCTCGCTTGCCGACGAGATCGCCGAGCTACTCATTCGCTATCCGATCGATCTGGTGAAACCCGACTTCCAGTACCCCCAGGGAGAACGCGCAAAAGGAACCCCACACGAGGTGGGTGAATATACGGATGCCTGGGGCTGCGTCTGGCGCGTCGCGCATCGCGGGATGATGGGCGAACTGCGGCACTCCCCCTTGGCCGACCTGAGGCAGTTGGCTCACTACCGTCCTCCGTACGAACTGCTCGCCCCAACCGCCTTCACCCGAGTGAATCGCAGTTGCGCAAGCACCTCGCAGTTTGTTTTGGCCTGGAGCGAGACCCGCCCCTTTGAACGCCTGCAATGTCTGCACGGTCCCGAGGCCACCTTTGTCGATCTGGCCCATGGCACCAAAGAACTCCGCCACCTGCTCGAAATGCTCCACGACTTCTCCCTGCGCGACCTGGAAACCTGGGCCGCCACAGACGTCGACGGCGTGGTGTTCATGGACGATTGGGGCTCGCAGACGTCACTGTTGATTTCACCGGAAGTGTGGCGAGAACTCTTCAAGCCCCTCTATCGCGATTACTGCGACCTCCTCCACCGCCATGACAAGTTCGTCTTCTTCCATTCCGATGGTTTCATTGCCGACATCTTCCACGATCTGATCGAGGTCGGGATCGACGCGATCAACTCCCAGTTGTTTTGCATGGACATCGAGTCGCTGGCCGAACACTTCCGCGACCGCGTGACCTTCTGGGGTGAAATCGACCGGCAGTGGACTCTTCCCCTCGGCACGCCGCACGATGTCCAGACAGCCGTCCAACGGGTGCGCAAGGCCCTCGATTTTGGCCGCGGCGGCTTGATCGCCCAATGCGAATGGAGCCAGGGCGTCCCCTTCCACAATCTCGCCGCTGTCTTTGAATCCTGGATGCAACCCTTACTGGCCCATGCCTAAAATGGACGGATGAACTATTTCGCCCACGCCTACCGCTTTCTCGACGACCCCTATTTTGTGGCTGGTACAGGGGTCCCCGACTGGTTGACTGTGGTCGATCGGCCCGTCCGGGTGCGCTTGCGCCAGGCCGTTCCGTTAGCCGAAGATCCCGACCCCCGCACCGCCTCCGTCGTCCAGGGAATTATCCAGCATCTGCGCGACGATGCCCGCTTTCACGAGACTCGGGCGTTCACGGAACTCTGCCTCCAATTGACCACCATGGCGCGCGACCTCTTGGGGGCCGACGCGAGTTTCCGTCCCAGCTTCCTTGGCCATTTGTTGGTCGAAGTGCTCTTGGACGCCAGCCTGATCGGTCAACACCCCGACCTCCTGAAAACCTACTATCAGCTCCTCGACACCGTTGATGGCCGCCTCGTCCAAGGAGTCGTCAATCGTATGGCCACCCGCCCAACCGTGCGATTGGCCTGGATGATCGAGCGATTCTGCCAGGCGCGCGTCCTGTGGGATTACCTGGAGGACGCCAAACTGCTGGTGCGGCTCAACCAAATCATGCACCGCGTCGGCCTCGGCCAGTTGCCCGACGAGTTCCACCATCTCCTCCCCGACGCCCGCCGCTTGGTCAGTGCCCGCCAAGACGAGTTGTTGGAAGCGGTCGGCAGTCGGCCATAGGCAGCAGGCAGTCCCCGGCCCCCCGCAAGATTCGACCACCCCACTACTATTTCCCCCTCTCCGTTTCGTTTATACTCTACTTCTGCGTACTGCCCACTGCCCACTGCGCCCAAGGAGAACCTCCATGCGATTCGGCTTGAACCTGCTGCTGTGGTCCGACACGCTCCACGATCAGATCCTCCCGATTCTCGACGAGATCAAGCAAATCGGCTACGACGTCGTGGAAGTGCCGATCTTCGAGCTCGATGTGGATAAGTATGCCAAGTGGGGCAAGCGGTTAGACGACGTGGGTTTAGCCCGCACAGGCGTGACGATCCGCGGCGGCGCCGACAACCCAATCAGCGCGGATCCCAAAATCCGCCGGCAAGGCGTGGAGAACAACAAGCGGGCCCTCGACTGTGCCCAGGCCGCCGGCTGCGAAGCCCTCGTCGGCCCCTATCATTCGGCGATCGGGGAGTTCAGCGGCCAGGGCCCGACGGCCGACGAGTGGAAGCGGGGCGTGGAAAGCATGCGGGAAGTCGCCGAACATGCCGCCCAGGCCGGCGTGACGCTCGGGCTGGAATATCTCAACCGGTTCGAGTGCTACTTCCTCAACTCGGCCGCCGACGGCGCTCGGTTCTGCCGCGACGTGAACCATCCGAACTGCAAAATGATGTACGACACGTTCCACTCCCACATCGAGGAGAAGAACACCGTCGAGGCCATTCGATCCCTCAAGGACTGCCTGGCGCACGTTCACATCTCGGAAAACGACCGCAGCACTCCCGGCCAAGGCAACGTCCGCTGGGCCGAGACCTTCGACACCCTCAAGGAAATCGGCTACGACAACCTGATGGTCGTTGAGGCCTTTGGCTTGGCGTTGGAGAAGATCGTCGCCGCCACCAAAATCTGGCGTCGCATGTACCAAAACGAACACCAATTGGCCAGCGACGCCCTGAAATTCATGAAGTCCGAAGTGGCCAAACGCTGGAAGTAGTTTGCCCTTGCCGCCAGCAGTCGGGCCCGCGTATAGTGCATCTATGGCAAGTGCACCTGAGCAGCCCTCAGAACCACAGCGGCAAGGGATCTCCTTTTCGGCCCTGAGCGAGGCCTTCGCCCGCGCCATGGGACGGCGGAAGAAGCCCGAGGCCAAACCGCCGGACGAGAAACCCGCGGCGGAAGAGACCGCCCCCACTTCACCCTTAGCCGAAGAAGCCCCCGCCGTTGAGGGGAGCGAGTCTGATCCTCTCGACGTGGAACTGGCCGACGATACGGAGGATCCATGCCAACTCTGCCCCCGGTCGATCCTCGAAGCGATGCTCTTTGTCGGCAACCTCCAGAATGAACCGCTGACCAGCGCCCAGGCCGCGGACCTGATGCGGGGCGTCACTCCCGAAGAGATCCCCGACTTAGTCGACGAGTTGAATCAGCGCTACACGGCCAATGGAGCCCCCTACCAGATCATCAGTGAAGGGGCCGGCTATCGGCTTACACTCCGTCCGGCGTTTTACGACGTGCGGGACCGGTTCTATGGCCGCGTCCGCGAAGCGCGGCTCTCGCAGGCCGCCGTCGACGTCCTGGCAATCGTCGCCTACCGCCAGCCGATCACCGCCGAGGAGATCAACAAGATTCGAGGAAAACCGACGGCCGGGGTCCTCTCCCAACTGGTCCGCCGTCAGCTCGTCTGCATCCATCGCCCAGGCCAACGACAGCCCCCTATTTACCGCACCACGAGCCGCTTCTTGGAACTGTTCGGCTTGGAAAGCCTAGAAGATCTCCCTCAAGCTGAGGATATCGACAGCCACTAGGGCTATCGCACGAGTCTCTCTCCGCGACGGCTTCTCTGCTTGCTTGCCCTAAATACCTACCCTCCATTGCTTTGCGTTCTCTGCGCCTAGGCGGTTTACCCCTCTACCTTCGTCCATTTATTGCTTCCAGCGAAGGTATTTTAAGACCACCCCCCCGTTTTATCGAAGGATTACGGCCTGCACCATACCACTACCAATCCCACAGAAACGTCCCCTCTTCTCCATCTTGCGCTGTTTAACTCGCACCCTCAAAAGCAGCGCAGACGCTCCGGCCCCGCGTTGTTAAAATTGGTAGAGTCTCGCCGCTGGAAGGAGAGCATGGCTGGCGGCGCCGGAGTTGGTCCGGTTGGTTCGACGGCGGTCCATTTTGGAGTCATTGGCCTTTGAGCAGGCGGGGAACCCCCGTCTGGGCACCTATCGCAACACAGCATCGTTAGTCCGCCCTCGTGCTCTCATTGTCCTGGTTCTCTACCGTATGGACGTTTCCGCATTATCTGCTCAATTACACGCTGCCGTTCCACTGATTGGGCCCTCGCTGTTGGCGGCCGATTTCGGTCATTTGGCCGACGAGATTGAAGCCCTCGAAGCCGCCGGCGCTGAGATTCTCCATATTGACGTGATGGACGGCCACTTCGTGCCGAACCTGAGTTTCGGCGTACCGGTGATCCAAACCGTGCGCCGGCTGACGAAGTTGCCGCTGGACGTCCACCTGATGATCTCCAACCCTGCTCGTTATCTGGAGATCTATCGCCAGGCCGGGGCGGATCTGTTGACAATCCACATCGAGGCCGTCCCCGAGCCGCGGGAATTGCTCCGGAAGATTCGTGCTCTCGGGGCCATTCCCGGTCTATCGTTGAATCCGCCAACGCCGGTCACCACGCTGGCTCCCTATTTGGACGAAGTGGAACTGGTGCTGGTGATGAGTGTGATGCCCGGCTTTGGCGGCCAAACGTTCCAGGCCGTGGCCTTGGAAAAGCTTCGCTGGCTGCGGGCCCATGCCCGGCCGGAGGTATTGCTCTCGGTCGATGGCGGCGTCAACACCGAAACGATCGGCCCGTGTGTCCGTGCCGGCGCAGGACTTTGTGTGACGGGGACAGCCCTGCTGGGCAGTGACGACTACCAGAAGCGTCTGGCCGAACTGCGTGGCTTGGCCCTGTCTCCCAACGACGTACAGGTCTGATCATGGTACAGATTGTTCTCATTCGCCCGGGAAGCACCGACTACGATCAGCAGCGGCGCATTCAAGGCACCCTTGACGTGCCGCTCAATGCGGAAGGCAGCAGCGAGGTCGCTCGGATGATCGAGGAGCTTCACGACTTGAAGCTGGAAGTCCTCTACACGTCCGCCAGCCAGCCCTCGTTGCAGACGGCCGAAGCCATGGCCGACGCGCTGGGAATCAAGCTCAAGAAGCTCGACCAGATGGAGAATCTGAATTTCGGTTTGTGGCAAGGGATGCAGATCGACGAGGTCCGCCTGAAGCAGCCGAAAGTCTATCGTCAGTGGCAGGAAATGCCCCAAAACATCTGCCCGCCTGAAGGCGAGATGCTCAGTGAAGCCGAAGAGCGCGTTCGCACCGCAATGAGCAAGTTGCTCAAACGCCACAAGGAAGGCATTGTGGGGGTCGTCGTCCCCGAACCTCTGGCGACCCTCGTGCGCCGCTTCATTACTCAGGGAGAACTGGGCGACCTTTGGAAAGTTACCGCCGAGCATGGCCGTTGGGAAGTGCTCGAAACCGCCCCGGCCACCGTGGCGGAAAGCAGTTGACCGGACGACGTATTTCTCGGGTCCACCCCGTTGGGCCCGATGGACCAAACGATGGACACGTGACCACTTGCGGGGATGATATGTCAGCCACCAATCCCGATTCGCGAACCTGGCGGAATCTGATCAAACATACCAAACGGGGCGTCCCCGAAGGACTCTGGAAGCGCTGCCCCGGCTGCCAACAGACGATCTTCCGCAAGGAAGTCGATCGCCGCCAGGGCGTCTGCCCGGAGTGCGACTACCACTGGTATGTCCCCGCCCGCGAACGCATCAACCAACTGCTGGACGAAGGCACCTTCGAGGAATGGGATGCCGATCTCACCCCGGCCGATCCCCTCGGCTTTGTCGACAAACGCCCCTACCGCGAGCGGCTCATCGCGGAGCAGGCCCGCACAGGACTCCGCGACGCGGCCGTCACCGGCACGGGCATGATTCGCGCGCGTCGCGTGGCCTTCGGCGTAACCGACTCCTCTTTTATCATGGGAAGCATGGGCTCCGTCGTCGGTGAGAAGCTCACCCGGCTCACCGAACGGGCCACCGAACAGCAGTTGCCCTTGATCATCATCTCCGGCTCCGGCGGCGGCGCACGGATGCACGAGGGCGTATTATCCCTGATGCAGATGGCCAAGGTCTCCGCGGCCCTCGCCCGCTTCGACCAGGCCGGCGGCCTGTTCATCTCCGTGTTGACCAACCCGACGATGGGCGGTGTCGCCGCCAGCTTTGCCGCCTTAGGCGATTTGGTCTTCGCCGAGCCGAAAGCGCTGATCGGCTTCGCCGGCCCGCGCACCATTAAGGCGACGCTCCGCATTGAGTTGCCCAAAGGTTTTCAGACCAGCGAGTTCCTCCTGGAGCACGGATTCGTCGACCGGATCGTCCGCCGTCCCGATCTAAAGAGCGAGCTGGCCCGCGCGATTGACTACTGCGGAAAGTAGCCCTCCGGCTTGTGCACCGCGAACCAGATATCCTGCCTGGCTGTAGCATAAGCGTCCCGCTTGTGCACCACGAACCAGGCATCGTGCCTGGCCGTAGCATAAGCGTCCCGCTTGTGCACCGCGAACCAGGCATCCTGCCTGGCCGTGCATGCTGCAGCCCATGCCTCAGGCAAGATCCCTGAGCGACGCGCACGCGGAACGCTCGCCCAGGGCCGCCAGCGAGTCTTGCCAAATCTGGTGCAAGGCATATCTTCCCGACTAGGGAAAATCCCTTAGGGCCCCCGTCTCCCAGCAGGGTGAAAGAGCCGGGAGGATCCGGCACGCCAAATGCACACATTTGGCAAGAGGAACTCATCTTGCCTCCTTCCGATGATGAGGCTTCACAACCTTCTTTCTTGTTCTGGGAGTCCCTACGATGAGCGGTTTCCCAACTCCAGGGGCGATGCTCCTTCTCCTCGGGACGTGGGCGGCGGCCGTGACGATGCCGCTTCTGGCAAAGGGGGAGGAAGCACCCCCCGCGCCGTCCTCGGGCACGACTCGCGAGGCCTTCGAGCAGGAAACGGCTCCTGAGGAAGTGGTCGCGCCTGCGGATCTTGGCCCGCCCTTGGTCGAGCACGTTGACCGGTTGACACGGCTGGATCCCCGCTATCCGGTCTGGGTCGACAAGCAGGCTCAGCAGGTGGTGTTGATCGGCTCGGTCTGCAAACGGTTCGGACCTCTCGAATTATTTGCCTGTCTGGTCGACACGAAGGAATACGAGTCAATCGTCGCGGTATCGACGACCGCCAGCTTAGTCCAGGCGGCCCTCTTGGCAGTCGGTGCGAAGCCGGGAAGTCCCGTGAAATATGAGCCGGCGTTTGCCCCGCCCCGCGGCACCGTTGTCGAGATCACCGCGGTGTGGAAACAAGACGGCCGACAGCGGACCATGCCGGCCCAAGCGTGGGTCCGCCAGGTGGGAACCACCAAGGCCATGGAACAGACTTGGGTCTTCGCCGGTGGGGCTTTCTGGCGCGACGAGGAGACGAAAAAAGAGACCTTCATCCCCAACACCACCGGCAATCTGATCTGCGTGGCCAACTTCGACGACGCCGTCCTCGATGTACCGATCCGCAGCACAACCACCGATACCTCACTATTATTCGAAGCCTTCACCGAACGAATCCCCGAACGCGGCACCCCTGTCACCCTGATCCTTCGCCCCCAACTAAACACCCCCGGCGAATGATCCCGCGCCCGGGCGACTCACCCCCTGCCTCCACCGTTCCGCACAGGGGCTCCCAACCCCTTCGGCCCGTATCGAGGCTTTGCGAGGGCGTTCCCCCTGCTTGACGGTAGTACGCTGCGTCTGTGCCATACTGAACCTCGGGCATTGATCGCATCGGATGCCAGACAACTCGATGGCGAAGGAGTGCTTCACCATGTTTGAGCCTACCTGCCCACGAACCGAATGGCGAGAGGAGTTTTTGGGCCAGACGCGAAGAAGCGGTTGCATCGTCCCGCAACGAGGAGTCCCCTCCCCTGCCCCCTCCCTCAACTGACTCGAACTTGTCTTGACTCTGTTCCACGAGGCGGCTTTTCTCCTGCCAAGTTCTTTCCCATTTCGTCAACAGTTGCACGAAATCGGCCGGGAAAAAGATTCTCCAGGGGGGAAGGTAGGACTTCGTCCGCTCTTGCCTGCATTTCCCACCAATCGGATCGGCTGTTGCCAAGGAACAAATGGCAGTCGTTGGAACCGCCACCCGTTGAACCTAGCAGATCGACTGGCCCAATTTCAAGGCAAAGTTTTTGGGGAAATGGCAAGACTTTCCGGCACCCCAGTACTGACGCCCTGCGGAGCTTGGGGATCTTGCGAAAGAGGAACTCCGCAGCTTTCGCGGCCAAGCAGGAGGCTTGGTTCATGGGACATAACCGGGCGGCTTGTGCTACGACACGAGTACGGGGTTTATGCCGCGACGCAAGCAGGATGCTTATGCTACGACACAAGCAAGATGCTTATGCTACGACACAAGCAGGATGCTTGTGCTACGATACAGGCAGGATGCTTGTGCTA